>JALWMA010000082.1 GCA_027081015.1 Campylobacterales bacterium
CAGAAGCAGACTCGACTCCGCAAAACGGCTGTGAAGATAGGGTGGACCTTCACAGATCGCCGCGGCGGGGTGAGCCGGCCGCCCTACGATAGCCTGAACCTCGCGCTCCATACCGGCGACGATCCGTTCGCAGTGTCGCAAAACAGAATGATACTCCAGAACAGAATCGGCCTGCCGGTATACTTTATGCAGCAGGTTCACGGCGACAATATCGTTATCGTAGAGGAGAGCTCTCCAGAAACTTTACAGGCATGCGATGCGATAATCACAAACAGTCCCGGCATAGCTCTTGTCGTAATGGTTGCAGACTGTATTCCCCTGCTTCTTTTCGATGAGACAAAAGGTGTGGCGGCAGCTGTCCATGCAGGGCGAAACGGAACCTTTTTGAATATCGCCGCAAAATGCGTAAAAACCATGAGAGACCGTTTCGGATGCCGCAGCGAAGATATTTCTGCGAAAATGGGCCCGTCAATTCGCAGCTGCTGCTACGAAATCTCGTACGAGATGGCGGCGGTAGTGCGAAAAAACTTCGGTGAAAAGTATATGAACGGTCGTTATCTAAACCTGCAGAGCCTCAACCGCGACCGGCTGCTTGAAGCTGGTCTGAGAGAGAGCAGTATCTATATTTCGAAGGTATGCACCTGCTGCAGCGCAGACCACTTCTCGTACCGCAGGGAGGGGACGACCGGCCGTTTCGCCGGAGTTGTATGGATTGAAAAGCGCTAAGTCCCCTGCTTTTGTCCGTTTTGACCCCTTATCTTTTCGGTCCACTCCTCGAGCCGCTTTTCGAAGCCTATACCTTTCGACTCGTAGAACTTCAGATCTTCTCCAAGATACTCCTGCTCGACCCAGCCGCCGAAATCGTGAGGGTAGAGATAACCGGGGTGATCTGGGCTTCTAAGGTGCTTGGGCACCGGTATCAGGGTTCCGCTCTCCACGCTCTTCAAAGCTCTGTTCACCGCGACGTAGGAGCTGTTGGACTTCGGCGAAGATGCCAGATATACGGTGCACTGCGCCAAAACGATCCGCGCCTCGGGGTACCCTATGCGGCTTACGGCCGTCATCGTATCGACCGCGACACCGAGTGCGTTCGGGTTTGCGTTTCCTATATCTTCGCTCGCGAATATCACCATGCGCCTGGCTATGAACTCCGGAGGCTCGCCGCCGGCTATTAGCCTCGCCATCCAGTAGAGAGCGGCATCTATATCGGAGCCTCTCAGGCTCTTTATCATCGCGCTTATGAGGTTGTAGTGGGTGTCGGCCCCTCCGGCACCGTCGTGAAGTGCGCTCGGACGCAGGCTCTTTAGTGTGTCGAGCCTCACTGTCGGCTCCACGGCCAGTGCCGCTTCGAGCAGGTTCAGCATCGCCCGCATGTCGCCGCCGCTCGAGTCTACCAGATACTCTTTCGCACTCTCTTCGATCTCGAACCCTTCTCCTTTTCGCACCCTCTCGAGCATCGTAAGCAGATCTTCGGCTTCGAGCGGCCTGAACTCAAAAAGTAGAGACCTCGAGCGCATCGCCGCCGTGAGGGAGAAGTAGGGGTTTTCGGTAGAGGCTCCGATCACCAGGGCGTCGTAACGCTCCATAAAGGGCAGCAGAACCTCCTGCTGGTTCTTGCTCAGCCTATGCACCTCGTCGATAAAGAGAAGAGGTTTCAGAAGCGCTCCCGCATACTGCTTGAAGATGGATCTCAGCTCCTCCACCTTCATCGTCGTAGCGTTCAGCTCGTAAAAGGGTCTTGCCGACCCATCCGCAACTATGCGCGCAAGGGTCGTCTTTCCCGTACCCGGAGGCCCGTAGAAGAAGCTGTGCTGAAGCGCATCACCCTCTATGAGCCGCCGCAGCGGAGCGCTTGGGGAGAGCAGGTGCCCCTGTCCTATAAACTCGTCGAGACTCTTCGGCCTGTAGAGCAGGGCGAGGTTTTTGAAGCCCATACCCTATCCGTGCACCACCTGCACCACGACGGTCCGCTCCCTCGGCCCGTCGAATTCGCAGAGAAATATGCCCTGCCATCTGCCGAGCTTGAGCTTGGCGTTCTCCATCGGTACGACTACCCTTGCGCCGCAGAGGGCAGATTTTATATGCGCCGCCGCATTCTCCCCCTGATGATGGTAGGGCAGAGATGCCGGTGCTATGCGGCCGAGAGATTCGAGAAAGTCACGCCTGAGCTGCGGGTCTATGTTTTCAAAGAGTATGATACTGGCGGTGGTGTGCGGAACGAAGACGGTAACCAGCCCGCTCTTCACACCCTCTTTTATCACAGCTTCATGCACCTTGTCCGTCAGGTCGATCATCTCCGACGTATGCTTGGTATCGATTTTTAGTTCAATCACTTTGCTCCTCCTGTTGGGCCCTCTTTATGAAAGCGTGCAGATCGTCGTACTCTCTTTGTGTAAGAAAGCGCGTTTTCCCCTTCGGCAGGTTGTTGAGGCTTATGCCCCCGAAGCTTATGCGGTGAAGATCCAGCACCTCCCTGTCGAAGTGGGCGAAAAATCTTCGAAGTTCGCGGTTTTTGCCTTCGCCTATGGCTACACGTATTTTCGAGTAGCCGGGTCCGTTTTTGATAATCTGGTAGGCGAAGAAGGGCGCGAACTCCATCTCCTCTATCCTGCTCTTTTCGTGAGCCCCCTTTTTCCCCTTTATCTTTATGCCGCTCTGCATCGCCTTCTCCATGGCGGGGGTGACGGAGCCCCTAATCTTGAGGTTGTAGATACGCTCGAGATTGCTTCTCATCAGCATATCCGCCACCTTCGGAGAGTCGGTAAGCAGGAGCAGCCCCTCACTCGCGAAGTCGAGCCTGCCGACCGGAACAAAATGGGCAAACCGCTTCGGAAGCGAGTCGTAAATCGTCCTTCTGCCCATAGGATCCTTCCTGGTAACCAGCTCCCCCTTCGGCTTGTGGTAGACAACAACCGTCATCTCATGCATCGATTTCGGCTTTATCGTTCGACCGTTTAGAACCACCTTGTCGTCGGGTCCGACACGATATGAGAAATCCTTCACCTGCCTGCCGTTCACCTGCACCCTTCCCTCCTCTATCAGCCTGTCGGCTTCACGACGGGAGTATTTGGTGTAGTGCGAAATAAATTTGTTGAGCCTCATACCCTCACTCATCTTTTTATCCCCGCTTCTACGAGGTCGTGAAGATGCAGAACACCCTTCACGCGGCCGCTTTCATCCACTATCGGCAGCAGCTGGATCTTGTGGTTCTCTATCATCTCGAGGGCTTCGGAGGCGAGCATCCTCTTGTTGCTGCAGGTTTTCGGACTCTTGTTGGCGTACCTGATAGCTTCACTCTCGAGCGAAAAGCCGCTGTCCATGAGGGCGCGCCTTACATCCCCGTCGCTCAGTACCGCTACGAGCCTCCCCTCTTCATCCTCTATCAGAACGTTTCCGAGCCTCCCTTCGCTCATCACCACCACGGCCTCTTTCAAAGAGGTCTCGGGCGATATGACCGGCAGGTTTTCGCGCCTCATCAGATCTTCTATCTTCACAAAAAGACGCTTGCCCAGAGAGCCTCCCGGATGAAAAGATGCGAAATCCTCGGCCCTGAAGTTCCTCTTTTTCATAAGCGCTACCGCCAAGGCGTCGCCGAGCGCCATCGTCAGAGTGGTGGAAGAGGTAGGTGCGGCCCCCAGCGGACACGCCTCTTTTTCCACCTTTATAGAGAGAGTGATATCCCCATACTTCGCCAGTGTGGAGCCGCTCTCTCCGGTCATCGCTATCAGGGGGATATCGAAGCGTTTGATATGCGGCAGTATCTTGACAAGCTCCTCGCTCTCACCGCTGTAGCTTATGGCGATCACAAGATCGTCGGGACCTATCATGCCCAGATCGCCGTGGAGCGCCTCGGTAGGGTGGATAAAAAAGCTCGACGTGCCTGTGCTCGCAAGCGTGGCCGCCATCTTGGCTCCCACAAGGCCGGACTTTCCGACCCCTGTGACGATACACTTTCCCTTGATCGCGTAGACGAGCTCTACCGCCCTCTCGAAACTCCCATCGAGCCTCTTCGCCGCCTCCAGCAGCGCCTGCGCCTCTGTCTCCAGCACATCCCGGGCGACGCTCAGCATCTCGCCGGCTTCTCTATCTCTCTTCATCCTCTCCTCGCCTTCTTCGGGGCTCTCAAACGACATAGATGGTGGGCACTATCAGCGGGTAGCGCTTCATCTTTCTCAGCACATGCTTTCTAACAGCCTGCCTTATATCGTTCTCGATCGTTCTGGTATCGAGTTTGTCCGCCTCTTTCTGGTGTGCCATATAGGTCTCTATTATGGCCTCTATCTCCCTGGCGAACCTCTTGTCCTCTTTGTCCGCGACTATTCCGAAACTGCTTACTCTGGGGTGGCCGACAAGCTTGTGCGTATTCTGGTCTATCTGGGCGACGATCATTATGATGCCCTCCGTAGCCAGCTTCTGGCGGTCGAGTACGATATCGTTCTCGATCTCCGTATTCGCCTGGTTGTCTATGTATGTCTTGCCGGTCTTGACGGTCTTGACCTTCTTGAGGTACCTAGGCGTCAGCTCAACCTGGTCTCCGTCGCTCATAAGAAGGATGTTCCTCTCGTCTACGCCGCACGAGACCGCGGTCTTCGCATGTCTTGCGATGTGGTTGTACTCACCGTGCACCGGCAGGAAAAACTTGGGCTGCGTGAGCCTGAGCATCAGCTTCTGCTCCTCCTGCGCCGCGTGACCGGAGACATGAATCTCGCTGAAGTCCTGATACGCCACCGTGGCTCCCGCACGAACGAGGTGGTTCATTATGCGCGAAACGCTCGCTTCGTTTCCCGGAATCGCCTTGGCCGAAATTATTATCGTATCGGAGGGCTTTATCTTTATGTGCCTATGCTCGTCGGTGGCCATTCTAAATAGTGCGCTCATCGTCTCCCCCTGACTTCCGGTGGTCACAATGAGCACTTCGTTATCGTTGTATCTGGTCACCTCGTGGGCGTCTATAAAGATATCTTCCGGAATATCGATATAGCCGAGCTGTCTTGCGGTTTCGAGGTTTCGCTCCATCGAGCGGCCTATGACCGCCACCTTGCGGTTGTACTTTATGCCGTGCTCGATCGCCTGGTAGACCCTGTGCACGTTGGACGAGAAGGTCGACATGATCACACGCCCCTTCGCCTTCGCGAAGAGGTGGTCGAATGTGGGGCCTACAGTCTTTTCGCTTCTCGTGATGCCGCTTTTATGGGAGTTCGTACTGTCCGACAGAAGGCACAGAACCCCCTTCTCCCCATAATAAGCGAGCCGCTGCAGATCGGCCGGGTAGTCGTCGACCGGTGTATGGTCGATCTTGAAGTCGCCTGTATGGATTATGACTCCGGCCGGGGTGGTTATAGCCAAAGATGAGGCGTCTATGATGGAGTGGGTCATATGTATCCACTCCACCTCGAACTCCCCGATCTTTATCGGCTTTCTCTTCTCTATGTACCTGAAGTAGCTCTTGTCGTTTTTGAGCCCATGCTCGTCGAACTTGTTTGCGATCATGCCGAGGGGCAGGGGAGTGCCGTAAATGGGAAACTTCATCTCTTTGAAGAGGTATGGGACCGCCCCTATATGGTCTTCGTGCGCATGCGTGATCACGATTCCGTCGATCTTATCTTTTATCGCGTGAAGATAGCTGAAGTCGGGAACCAGAATATCGACGCCGTGCATATCTTCGGTCGGGAAACTCATGCCCACATCGATCACTATGGCGCTGTTTTCGGTCTCGAGTACCGCTATGTTGCCGCCGATTTCACCGAGGCCGCCGAGCGGGGTGAAGCGTACGCGCGCCTTGTTGCTCGTATCGATCTTTGCGGCCGTATCGAGGCGCTCTTTATGAACCTCTTTGTTCGCTGCGATAGCCTGGTTTATATCGGTATAGACCCCGTCTGAGCTGCGCTTGACGTTTTTTGGGGTTTTGTAGTGGGACTCCGGGTTGCGGCCGTTGCCGCGCCCCCTGCCCCTCTGTCCGCCCCGGTTGCGCGAGCTGCCGCCGCGCGAGCGGTTTCTGCCGCCTCCCTGCTGATCCTGACTGCGCTGCTCCGAACGCCTTTCGGACTGCTTCTCTCCTCCCTGCGCTCTTCTGGGCCGTCGGTTACCGCTCTTCTGCGCTCCCCCGCCCTGATCGTTTCGGGGCTGACTCCCCCGGTTTTCGCTCTTTTTCTCTTCCATCAATATCACCTTGTAAAATAGATTTTAGGTGGTGATAGAGGGATGTTTCCACTTCATGAGGACGGACCGAAGAGCCCAGACCCAAAGAAGCGAGTGCGCCGTTTACATCTTTTTTGTCGAAACTGGTCGAAAGGTTTTTTGCCAGAGTCTTTCTCGGCTGCTTGAAAGCCGTTTTCAAAAAATCCTCAAACTCCGGATCGTCGAGCGAACTCTCTTTCCGAATCTGAAGTACCGACGACATCACTTTGGGGGCCGGAACGAACGCTTCCGGAGGTACATCGAAGCGGATCTCTGCATCTCCGCAGCTCCGAGCGAGAACCGATAGGGCGCAAAACTGCTTCTCTCCCGGTTTCGCACTGAACTTTTCGGCCACCTCTTTCTGAACCATGACCAGCATGCTTTTGCAATTCGGGTCTTTCAGCGCCCTCAAAATGATGTTCGTCGCAATGTAATAGGGCAGGTTCGCGACCAGATGGTAAGGCCGCTCAACCAGACTATTTTGCTTCCAGTGGTCCAGGACATCCGTACAGTGGAGCCTTAGCCTCCCGTTTTCGATGGAAGATTCAAACTCTCTGCGCAGATGTCCGCATAGATCTTTGTCCACCTCATAAGCGGTGACATCCTTAATCTTGACCAGATAACCGGTCAAATCACCTAATCCAGGCCCGATCTCGACCACTTCGAGGTCGTCATCGGGCATCGATTCGATGATCCTGTGCAGTACCGTTTCATCTTTAAGGAAATTCTGACCGAACCTTTTTTTGGCGATCTTTTCACTTTTTTGATGAAAATTGGGTTTTATCATACTGAAACTTTTCTTAAAAAGAGATTACATTTTTAAAGAATGCTTAAACTTTTCGTCACTTTGCGCCGGTTTGCGCTATAATTCGGCAGACATTATAGCAGTTTCGCCACTGTATGCACAGGGTGCGGCCGCCGGCCGCTCCGTGAACGAGACGCAGCGCGGAACAGAATACAATTAAAGAGAGTGGAGTTGGAGACATTTGCAAAACGTATCATCCCCTGTCTTGACGTAAAGGACGGACGGGTTGTCAAGGGTGTCAACTTTGTCGGCCTCAAAGATGCCGGAGATCCGGTCGAGGTGGCCAAACGCTACAACGATGAGGGTGCGGACGAAGTTACATTTCTCGACATAACCGCAAGCCATGAAAACCGCGACACGATCGTCCATATAGTGGAAGAGGTCGCAAAAGAGGTGTTTATACCTCTCACGGTCGGCGGAGGCATTAGAAAGCTCGACGACATATATGCGCTCCTGAATGTCGGGTGCGACAAAGTCAGTGTCAACTCGGCCGCTATCAAGCGGCCGGAGTTCATAGACGAGGGGGCCAAACGGTTCGGCTCACAGTGTATCGTAGTGGCGATAGACGCGAAGCGTAAAGAGCCGGGCAGATGGAACGTATTTATAAACGGAGGCAGGATCGATACAGGAATCGATGTTTTGGAGTGGGCGAAAGAGGTTGTCGACAGAGGCGCCGGCGAGATACTCCTAACGTCTATGGATGCCGACGGAACCAAGGCCGGCTATGACAACGAGTTAAACCGTGCAGTCAGCACAAGCGTCAACGTTCCTGTCATAGCCAGCGGCGGGGCGGGCACGATGGAGCATATAAAAGATGCGTTCGAAGCGGGAGCCGATGCGGCGCTCGCGGCCTCGATCTTCCACTTCAAAGAGATAGAGATCATGGAGCTCAAGCGATACCTCCGACAACACAACATCCCGGTGAGACTATGATCGTCTCGGCCGGAAACAGCGAAACTTTCCCTTTTGCCGTACCTATCGGCATGGGCCTGTGCGAAAGCGCCGTAAACCTTACCCGTCTCGTCCTGATGCAGCCGCCGGAGTTTCTGCTCTTTATAGGAAGTGCCGGTACGTACGGCAGGCATCAGATTCTCGACATCGTTGAGTCAAAAGCGGCATGCCAGATAGAGCTTTCGTATCTGCAGAAGAAGAGCTACACACCTTTGCAGGAGAATCTCATAGTCTCCGACTGGAATGTTTCACGTGAAACACCGATCCTCTCTCTATCTCCGGGAGAGACTCCATCCATTGTAAACTCGAGCAACTATATATCTACCGACTTGGAACTGGCAGGAAAACTCAACAGGCTCGGAATAGGGCTCGAGAATATGGAATTCTACTCCGTTATGGTCGTAGCACAAAGGTTTCAGATTCCTTGCGGCGGTATTTTTGTCATAACCAACAGGTGCGACGAAAAGGCCCACAGCGATTTTGTAAAAAACCATGAGAAGGCTATGTATCGCCTCGTAAAACATCTTCAGAATAGGGTACCGAACCTTGAATCCTTCAATACTTGACTTTACACAGGAAGAGCTCGAACGGCTCTTCCCGCCGAAATTCCGTGCCAAACAGATTTACAACTGGATCTACCAGCACCATATTGAGAACTTTATGGAGATGGAGAACCTGCCAAAAAAGTTGCGCTCCGAACTGGCTGAGAGGTATCGTCTGTCTCCTCTTGAAATTGTCCGAAAAGAGCAGAGCAGTGACGGGAGCATCAAATACCTGTTTCAGCTCGAGGACGGCCATACGGTCGAATCGGTTCTTCTGAAGATGAAGGATGAAGAGTATGACGACTCCGGTGAGCTGCTGCACCATGCCAAATATACCGTTTGTGTCTCGAGCCAGGTCGGGTGCAAAGTGGGTTGTGCATTCTGCCTTACAGCAAAGGGAGGTTTCGTCAGGAATTTGAGTGCGGGAGAGATTGTGGGGCAGGTTCTCGAAATAAAAAGAGATAACAACATTGCAAGCAACCGGCGTGTCAATATTGTCTACATGGGGATGGGAGAACCGCTTGACAATCTTGACAATCTAGCCAAAGCGATCAGAATATTCTCGAGCGAAAATGGACTCAGCATCTCGCCCAAAAGACAGACAGTGTCAACGAGCGGCATAAGTACTAAGATAAAAAAGCTCGGTGAAATGGAGCTCGGTGTCCAGTTGGCAATCAGTCTGCACGCCGTTGACGACGAGTTGAGAGAGAAGCTAATCCCGATGAACAAAGCCTACAATATTGCTTCTATAATTCAAGCCGTAAAAGAGTTCCCTGTAAACACCAGAAAGAGAGTTATGTTCGAATATCTTGTCATTAAAGATGTAAACGACGATGTAAATAGCGCCAAAAGACTAATCAAGCTCCTCGAAGGAATCAAGGCGAAGGTCAATCTGATCTACTTCAACCCGTATCCCGGTACTGATTTCGAGCGCCCGACAGAGGAGAGTATGAGACGCTTTCAGGAGTATCTGCTAAAAAGAGGGGTTCTCTGTACGATACGTGAATCGAAAGGCATAGATATCAGCGCGGCGTGCGGCCAGCTGCGGGAACAGGAGATGACGATATGAGCTACACCGACTACGCACTTATACTGTTTTTGATCCTCGTTACTGTTGTCGGGATCGGCGGATTTATTATCGCCAACAGGGAGGATTGACCCGCACCGAAGGGGGTGCAATCTTTGATCGCTCCTTTTCGAAGTCGATTTTCGAAACGAACGCATACTCAATATTTCCGTACTCAAACTTAAGCTCCTGTGCATGAAGCATCAGCCTCGACGCACCCATGAGTCTCATCCTCTCTTCTTCGCTCAACTTTCGATCCAGATAAGAGATAGCCGCCTCGGTGGAGACTCCGTAGATAGGGTCTCCGAGGATCGGATGTTTCACGTGAAACAGATGGACCCTTATCTGGTGCTGTCGACCGGTGTGCGGAACGGCCTGCAGGAGCGTTGCGTCGAGACTTTCATCGTAGTACAGCGGCTTGAAGTACGTAAGCGACGGCTTGCCGCCTCTGTCGATCAGCATTTTGAGCTTTATCGTCGAATGGTCGAGGTTTCTGGAGATGGGAGCGTCTACATAAAAGGGCTCGGTAAGCCTACCTCGGACCCACGCAAGGTAGCTCTTCTTCACGTTCCGAGACTCGAACATCATCTTAAGCCTCTTTTCCGCCGCTTTTGTGCGGGCGGCAAGCACCAGCCCGCTTGTCTCCATATCAATGCGGTGTATATTGTTTGCGTCTTTTCCGTAGTGGTGCCGTATCTCGTCGAGCAGCGAGTAGGGGGTCTTGTGTGTTTTTGGATGCACCAGCAGACCGCTCGGTTTGTCGAAGATGCCGAAATCGGGTGTAGTGAATGTGGGCTCGACACCTCTGGACTCGGGCATGAACTCCTGAACGACGATGTCGCCTACGATCCTCTTGCCGCTGTGCAGACAAACCTCGTCGTTTACAATGAGACGCCCTTTGGCGACGATCTTTTGTGCCTGACCCTGCGTGACGCCGACATGGCGCATAAGGAACAGAAAAGCGGGCATCTCCTCCTTCAATTTGTAACGATTGTTATGAAACGGCATATTTTTTCATCCGGTTTTTTTACCTCTTTTTAACACTCTTTAGAATAAAATCTTTATTAATTATACTCCAAAAAATACTCCAAAAGGATGGCAATGGTTGAACGGTACGCCCGTGAAGAGATGAAGTCTAAATGGACGATGCAGGCTAAATACCAGGCGTGGCTCGATGTAGAGATCGCCGCGGTTAAAGCCTGGAACAGACTGGGTCTTATACCCGACGAGGATGCTGAAAAGATAGAACGGAACGCCTCTTTCAGCGTCGAGAGGATAGACGAGATAGAGAAAGAGACGCGTCACGATGTGATCGCTTTTCTGACATCCGTTGCGGAGAGCCTCGGCGAAGAGAGCAGATGGGTCCACTACGGTATGACGAGCTCTGACACCATAGACACGGCGGTGGCACTGCAGATGCGTGAGAGCCTCAAGCTTATCATCGAAGACGTCGAGAAGGTGATGGAGACGATCAAGCGTCGCGCCATGGAGCACAAGATGACGCTAATGGTCGGCAGAAGCCACGGCATACACGGTGAACCGATCACATTCGGCCTGGTTCTCGCCATATGGTACGACGAGATGAAGAGGCACCTCAAAAACCTGCAGGAGACCTTCGAGGTGATAAATGTAGGCAAAGTGAGCGGCGCAATGGGCAACTTCGCGCACGCTCCGATAGAGCTGGAAGAGTATGTCTGCGAAGAGCTGGGGCTCAAGCCCGCACCGGTAAGCAACCAGGTGGTTCAGCGCGACAGGTATGCGAGGCTTATGAGCTCTCTGGCTCTTCTCGCCTCTACGGTAGAGAAGATAGCTGTAAACATAAGGCACTTTCAGCGTACAGAGGTTTACGAGTGCGAAGAGTACTTCCACAAAGGGCAGAAAGGGAGCTCGGCGATGCCCCACAAGAGAAACCCGGTCCTCAGCGAGAACCTTACGGGTCTTGCGAGAATGGTGAGGAGCTACTGCATTCCGGCGATGGAGAACGTTGCGCTATGGCACGAGCGCGACATAAGCCACAGCTCGGTAGAGAGGTTCATACTGCCCGACGCCTTCATTACTGCCGATTTCATGCTCATGAGGCTCGACGGGCTGCTCGACAAGCTTGTCGTCTACCCCGAAAACATGATGAAAAACCTCAACCTGACAGGCGGCCTCGTCTTCTCCCAAAGGGTGCTTTTGGAGCTGCCCAAAAGAGGGGTGACGAGAGAGGATGCCTACAAGATCGTCCAGAGAAACGCGATGAAGGTGTGGGAAGATCTTCAAAAGGGTAAGCCGGCCCTAAACGAGAAGGGTGAGAGCCTCTACCTTCAATACCTGCTCTCCGACGAGGAGCTTAGAAGCAAACTAAGCGAAGATGAGATTCGCGACTGTTTCGACTACGGTTACTACACAAAGAATGTCGACCGAATTTTTGCCAGAGTTTTTGACAACTGATTTGAAAGGGGAGGGCGCTATATGTCACTTGGAGTATTGACAGTCATCAAAAGAAACGGGCGGGCCGAGCCGCTCGACATTACAAAGATTCAGAAATACACCTCCGCCGCGGTAGAGGGACTCGAGGGTGTAAGCCAGAGTGAACTTGAGGTTGACGCCAAGATACAGTTTAGAGACAAGATAACGACAGAGGAGATTCAGCTTACACTCATAAAGACAGCGGTTGACAAGATCGACGTTGACAGACCGAACTGGACCTTCGTGGCGGCGAGGCTTTTTCTATATGACCTATACCACAAGGTAAACGGGTTTACGGGCTATTGTCACCTGAGAGAGTATTTCGAAAAGGGCGAAGCGGAAGGGCGCATAGTCCTCGGTCTGAAAGAGAAGTACGACCTCGACGACCTGAACGACTACATCAAGCCAGAACGAGATCTTCAGTTCACCTATCTCGGCATACGCACCCTCTACGACAGATACCTGATAAAAGATCGCGAAAACAACCCCATCGAGCTGCCGCAGCACCTCTTTATGGCGGTAGCGATGTTCCTTGCGCAGAACGAGCTGAACTGCCAGGAGTGGGCAAAGAAGTTCTACGACGTCATCAGCAAATTCGAGGTGATGGTGGCCACCCCTACACTCTCGAACGCGAGAACTCCGAGGCACCAGCTCTCCTCCTGCTACATAGGCAGCACCCCGGACAAGATAGAGGGTATCTTCGATGCCTACAAGGAGATGGCGCTTCTGAGCAAATTCGGTGGCGGGATAGGCTGGGACTGGAGCAAGGTCCGCGGCATGGGGAGCTACATAGACAGCCACAAGAACGCGGCCGGCGGAATCGTCCCTTTTCTGAAGATCACGAACGACATTGCGATAGCGGTAGATCAGCTCGGAACCAGAAAGGGGGCTATAGCGGTCTATATCGAGCCGTGGCACATCGATATATGGGACTTCATAGATCTCAAAAAGAACTCCGGCGAAGAGAGAAGAAGGGCGCACGACCTCTTCCCCGCGCTCTGGATAAACGACCTCTTTATGAAGCGCGTGGAGGAGGATGGAGTCTGGACACTCTTCGACCCATATGAGACGGGCGACCTTACGGACCTGCATGGAGAAGAGTTCGAAAGGCGCTATATCGAGTATGAGAAAGATCCGAATATTCTGAAAGAGCGGGTAAAGGCCAAAGAGCTCTGGCGAAAGATTCTGATGAGCTATTTCGAAGTCGGAAACCCGTTCCTCTGCTTCAAAGATACTGCGAACAGGGTCAATCCCAACGACCATGTCGGGATAATCAGAAGCTCGAACCTCTGTACGGAGATATTCCAAAATACGGATCCGAACCACTACAAAGTGCAGGTAAAGTTCACGGACGGCACCGTCGCCTACTACGAAGAGGAGGAGGATGTCACCGTTGACAGCGGCATTACAAAAAAGGCTAAGAAGATAACGGCCCTCGATTCGATAGACGGCAAAGATATCTACATAGTCGAGAAGGTCGGAGAAGACGGGAAAACGGCCGTCTGCAACCTCGCCTCGATCAACCTCTCCAAGATCAATACGAAAGAGGATATCGAGAGAGTGGTTCCGATCGCGGTGCGGATGCTCGATAACGTGATAGACCTGAACTTCTACCCGCTCGAGAAGGTAAAGAGGACGAACGAACGCTCGAGGTCGATAGGGCTGGGAGTCATGGGCGAAGCACAGATGGTCGCGGAAAAGCGCCTGAAGTGGGGAAGCAGCGAACACCTCAATACGATAGACGAAGTGATGGAGATGATAAGCTACAATGCGATAAAAGCCTCATCCAACCTCGCCATCGAAAAGGGCTCCTACCCCGACTTCGAAGGTTCGAAATGGAGCCGTGGAATACTCCCTATCGACAACGCCAACCCCAACGCCGTAGCCCTGACCGACAGGGGTGGCCTCTTCGGGTACATCTACGACTGGGAAGAGCTTCGCAAAAAGGTCAAAGAGGACGGGATGAGAAACGGCTACCTGATGGCGATAGCGCCCACGAGCTCGATCTCGATACTGGTGGGCACCACACAGACTATAGAGCCGGTATACAAGCGCAAATGGTTCGAAGAGAACCTCAGCGGGCTCATCCCCGTCGTAGTGCCGAACCTTAGCCCCGATACATGGGAGTACTACACCCCCGCTTTCGAGCTCGATCAGAAGATCCTGGTGAGGGCCGCCGCGGTAAGGCAGAAGTGGATAGACCAGGGGCAGAGCCTGAATATCTTCATGTCTCTCGACAAGGCGAGCGGCCGATACCTGCACGAGATATACACCGAAGCGTGGAAGCTCGGCATCAAGTCCACATACTACCTGCGAAGCCAGTCTCCGGAGATGGCGGAAGAGGTTGCCGACCGAAGCATGGAGTGTATGGGCTGCCAGTAAAAAGCGGCGGGGCGTGCGCCCCCTGCTATATTAATTTTTCTTATTTTTCTCAGCTTCACCTTCTGTTAAACTACTTTAGGCTAAAATCGATCTCCATAGACATCCGTCACACCTACATCAAGGTGACGGTAAACCAACCGAAAGAGGTATATCGAAGCTATGAAGAAAAAGCTATACAGCACAGAGTGCGACACCACGCGCTCGACAACCTCTATCATCAACGGATGCACGGCGGGCATCATAAACCTGAACCGCTGCAGCTACGACTGGGCCTACAACCTCTGGGAGGTCATGATGGCCAACACATGGTTTCCGAAAGAGGTAGACCTTACCGAAGACGCCAGAGACTACAAACACCTGCTGCCCGCAGAGCGGCGCATGTACGACAAGGTCCTGGCCCAGCTGATCTTCATGGACTCCATACAGACAAACAACACGGTTGACAATGTCAACCCGTGGATAACGGCACCGGAAGTCAACATGTGTCTTGTGCGCCAGGCGTTCGAAGAGGCGCTCCACTCACAGAGCTACGCCGTCATGGTTGACAGTATCTCGATAAACACCGACGAGATATACGACATGTGGAAGTCCGACCGTGAACTGCTGCGCAAAAACTCGTTCATAGGCGACGTCTACGAAGAGTTCGGCGAGAAGGCCCAGGACGACGACGAGGCGAAACTCTATATGCTCGTGGCTAACCAGTGCCTCGAAGGCATCTACTTCTACAGCGGATTTTCTGCGATGTACGCGCTCGCCAGAAGCGGCAAGATGCTCGGAAGTGCACAGATGATCCGCTTCATTCAGCGCGACGAAGTGACCCACCTGGCCCTCTACAGCAACATAATAAAAGAGATAAAAAAAGAGTATCCGCAGCTTTTTAACGAGCGCGTGATCGCGAATATGCGCGAAATGTACCGACAGGCCTACGAACTCGAGCGCAACTGGGGGTGGTACGTTACCGAAGATCAGATCCTGGGTCTCAACCAGCAGATAATAGACCAGTATGTACAGTACCTGACAGACAAGCGGCTCAGGGCCATCGGGCTCGAGCCGATGTTCGGAGCGGACAACCCGATCAAGTGGGTCGACAGCTTCTCCACGTTCAACGACCAGAAGACCAACTTCTTCGAAGGCAACGTTACCAACTACTCGAAAGGGAGCATCAGTTTTGACGACTTCTAACCCAAAATGGAAAACCTTCGCCATACAGATGGCGACGAGTGAAAACTTCGACGAGAATATCGCCCACCTTCTCGAGCTCATAGCGGACCTGCCCAGGCACTCGATAGTCGTGACTCCCGAAGTGTGCATCACGGGGTTCGCCTACGACAGGATGAACGAGGCGGCCGAAGCGGGCCTCTACGCCCTGGAGCAGATAAAGCGCATAAGCGACGACAAGATAATAACGTTGACAACCATCGCCAAAGAGGGTGAAGATTTTGTCAACCGCACCGATGTCGTCTACAACGGAGAGGTCATACATACGCAGCACAAGGTGAAGCTCTTCCCGCTCGGAAACGAGCATCACCACTTCAAAGCCGGCAGCGAAGAGGAGGTCAAGATCTTCGAAGTGGACGGCATAAAATTCGGCATCATCGTCTGCTTCGAGCTCCGCTTTACGGAGCTATGGCTGAAACTGCGCGGAGCCGATATAATCCTGAACCCATCTTTATGGGGAAAACCGAGAAAGCAGCACTACGAAATCCTCACCCGTGCACTGGCTATTACGAACCAGTGCTATGTGGTGGCGGCAGACAGCGCAAACCCGGACATGGCGCGAAGCAGCGCCGTCATCGACCCCAACGGCAAGGCGATAAGCGATGACTACGCCGAAGTGATAGAGGGGGTGTTCGACCCCAGGGAGGTCAAACGCATAAGACGCTACATAGAGATGGATCTCTTTCATGGATAGAGCGAAGCAGATACTGCTTCAAAATTTCGCGGACGAGATAGCCGACGAGGTAGATCTTACACCCTCGATATACAGGGCCTTCTCGAAGATAGATCGGGAGCTTTTCGTTCCGCAGGGGTTCCGCCGCTGGGCCTATCGTCTCGACGCCCTCCCGATGGGTGCGAACCAGTGGATAAGCTCCCCCGTGACCGTCGCCAAAATGACTGCCTACCTGGAGCCGGACGGCGCGGACAACGTTTTGGAGATAGGGTGCGGAAGCGGATATCAGGCCGCGATACTTAGCGCCGTTTTGCGCCGCGTATTTACGATAGAGCGGATTGAGCCCCTTCTCAACGAGGCGAAGGAGCGCTTCAAAAGACTCAATATCGTCAACATCCACACACGACTCGACGACGGCCGCAGAGGGTGGAGGGAGTTCGCACCGTACGACAGGATACTCTTCTCCGCCTCGACCCCGGAAGTTCCCGAAGAGATCTTCAACCAGCTCGCCGAAGGGGGGATACTTGTAGCCCCCATAGAAGAGGGGGGCAAGCAGGTGATCACCCAATTTACCAAGATCGGCGGCTCCATCGAAAAGACGAAAAAAGATAGCTGCCTCTTCGTTCCGATAAAAAAGGGGATAGAACAGAAAAGCGGCTAAAGGGTTTACGGCCGTAATCAACCCGCATTTTACCTGTTTACAGATCACAAATACCGAATTCAGGCATTTTGGACAGATTTATTTTGGTATAATGTGACAAACTGTCAACGGGGTCAACAATGCAGCAACTTGTCAAGCCATCCGAATACGCACAGATGCACGGACTCTCGCGCCAGAGCGTCTATGCAAAGATAAAACGGGGAACACTCCCGTCAAGAAAGATAGACGGACGCTACTATGTAATCGTTGCCGAAGATGTTGACCCGCAGATTGACAAAAGTGTATCGCAGGAGCCGATCGAGCATGTCTCTCTCATCGACGAATACAGGGAGATTTTGAAGGCGAAAGACGAGACGATAGCCGTACTAAAAGCCTCCATAGAGGATCTGAAAGAGGCGAACGCCCAGATCACACAGACTCTTCAGGAAGAGATAGATCTGCTCAAACAGGCCTTTAACGAAATGCGCTCGATCTACAGGAGCGGACACCACCTGCCGCATGCAAAAGAGGAGATCTCTTCCGAAGAGGAGGGGCACATAGAGGTCGAGCCCGACGAAGAGGAGACCCAAGAAGAGAGCTCCAAGCGCGTAAAAGAGGGCGACAAGCCGAAAAAAGGGAAGAAAAGAGAGAAGGCGCAGGAGGAGGAAGAGGAGTGCTGGATTCCGCTCGGCGATCTGATACAGCGAAAGCAGTACAACTACAACCGGGCCAAACAGGTTGTCAAACGCTTCAAAAAGGCTTACAAAAAAGGCGACAAGCGCATAAAAAAGCAAAACGGCATCTATTTTATCTCCTGCTACGACTTCTACGAGGATATTCTCGAATAGAGGGCTTGCAAGAGCGGAAATATTTGGTATAATTGCACTCCACTTTCATGTCGGGGTGTGGCGCAGCCTGGTTAGCGTGCTACCTTGGGGTGGTAGAGGCCGCGGGTTCAAATCCCGCCACTCCGACCATTTGTCTGCCTTCACTTAATCCATATATAAATCAGCACTCTATTATAACCTCTCCTGAAAAATTGCACTTGTGTTTTGAATTGGCAAGGATAATACCATTCCAAAATAAAAACAGAATGAGTGCCATTATCGGCAATGACCTAATAGCATTTTCATACGGTCTTGGATAACTGTGAAATATAATATTCGGTCTGCTTTACAATAGAGAACATGTATTCATTGAAATTCATTATGGTTTGTTTTGGCTGTCATAGCTCGCATACATTCCGTGTACATGAATAGATGAAACTGATAAATACAATCAGATTTTCATCCATGCAAAACCGACATCCCCTCTGAAACGATAGCCGGGGAGTAGTCTTCCTTCCGTGTCGAATTCGAATCGGTTACCGTCGTAGTGGTAATAGACGTACACCAGAATTTTGCCCCACATCACGAGTTTTCCTTCGCTTTTTTCGTAGTGTTCCACGATCTTTTTCGAGACATGTTTCAAAACGGTTTCAAGGGGTGCCTCGAAGGCGAGTGATTTGTCTATTGGTAGCCTTCGGAAAGATTCAGCCATCGCCAGTGCCAATATCGATTCGCCGACTCTTTTGAAACCGGTGTCGACATAGATATAGGGTTGGGGTATCGAGGAAAACTCGGCTAGGCGTGCGGTAGCCTTTTCGAACGCCCCTTCGAATATTTCTGGTTCGAATCTGAGGATCGGGACGAGGTGCTCGAAAAAGGAGCGTGGGCCGTGGATACCGTCGAATGCGTAGGTTTTGAGCCAGTGGTAGAGACTGTCGCTCTTCAAAAACACGTCGATAGCCATCTTTCCTTCCCTGCACGATGGGTATCCCAGCTTTTTGACCAGAGCGCAGGTCTCTTCTTTCCGTATGGCCTCTTGCAGTATTCGAATGTCAGGCATGGTGGACTCCTTGATGATCATTATATCCTTAACGGATGACAACGTCGTATCGATCTGTCTGTTATACTTTGAAAATTTGAAAAAAGGAATGCATGTTGGAGAAGATGCCGTTTCATAAAAAAGAACACACAACGAAAGCGTCCCGTCAGAAGAGATACGAAGGAGCCAACCGGTGCCTCGCAATGATCCTTGCGCGGCTCTATGCCGGCGATACCCTTTCGATAAAGGAACTGGAGGCGGAGTGCGGCGCTTCTAGGCGGACGATTCAGCGCTACGTCAACGAACGTCTCGTCGGGTTTCCCATCAAGAAGATGGGCGATCGCTTCAGACTGCAGTGGACACGTCAGGAGGAGATGGCGCTTGGCCCCGAGGAGATCGCCGTGCTCGAGATGCTCAACGAGCTGAGCAAAAAGCAGGGGCACGTATTCTACGAAAAGGCGCACAGAGTCCTGAAAAAGGTGCGGGCCAATGCCGCCAATCCCTATTTCGCCCGCCTCGACATGGAGGATATCGGGGAGATGCTCTCCACTGCCGCGAAGATCGAGAGGGCGATCAAGAAAAGAGTGGTGGTCCACTGCCGCTACAAGATGGACGACGGCACCTACGACATCGACATCAAACCCCTCAAGATCGTCAATTTTCAGGGATACTGGTACGTCGTGGCACAGGACGCCCGAAACGACATAGTCAAAAAATATCTGCTCCGGCATCTTTCGAACATTCGGGTGAGTGACGAGAGCTTCACGCCGCCGGTCGACCTCAACGATGTCATCGTCAAGGCCCTGGCCATCTGGTTTGACCCGGATGTGGAACCTTTCGAGATACGCCTCTTCATCGACGGGGAAGTGGCCAAATATTTCGTACGAAAACCGATCGCCTCGTCGCAGACCATCATCGGAAAAGACGCCGACGGCAGCATTGAGGTCGTCGTAAAGATCACCCACGAGATGGAGATCGTTCCCCTCGTCAAGCAGTGGCTGCCCCATCTGCGTGTCATGGAACCCGAATGGATCGACGAGATCATCAGAAGAGACATCATAGCCTATCTTTCCGAACCTTAAGTATATATCGGTTTCATGACATGACGTTGTCATGGAGTCGTGGCATACTGGCGCATCCCGCAGAAGGAGGATGCCGATGCTGCCACACCGAAGAAGAAGAAGATACCAGGGAACGCCGGAGATACTTATCACTCAGGACGAACGGGCCGTTCGCCGACTGACGGCGCAGATGCTGCTCGATCTAGGCGCCGTGAAGAACCTCGTCACCGACCACGGATTCCAGCGGGGTTCGGTGGCCGTCATTCTGGGAGTCGAGGAGCTCGAGGAGGAGGCCATCGAAGACCGAAGGTCCGTCATCGAAAAGGTGCGCAATGTCTGCGTCCGTATCTTGAAGGAGAGTAGCCCTGTCTATCCGGCCAACCTCGAGGCCAATGTCGCCAGACTTCGCCGGCTCGTCCGGCTCGATGACGTGGCGGCGGACATCCTCAAATTCGCCGTCATGCTCCATTACAGCCAGGAGCTCGACGATGCCTGCGACCTGCTCGAAGAGATGACCAGCGCCAAAGCCGTCCGTGCACTTTCCGTAATACTCGGACACCGCGAAATTCACATCAAACGGGCTCTCGCACCCAGGTCTCCCCTCGCTCTTTCCGGGCTCGTGACGCTCGATCGGAGCAACTCGGTTTCGCTCAAAGTCAAGCTGGATCTCCTTTCAGGTGGTTTCGCTGATGCGATGGTCAACTACGAAGGGGATGACATCTACGAACTCTTCAAGAAGGCGGTGCGCCCCGTTTCACAGGGAACGCTCGGCCTGGAAGATTTCGACCACATGGCCAAGGAGTGTCGCATGCTTCTTGATTTCCTCTCCCGCGCCATGGCCAAGCGCAAGCGAGGCACCAATGTCCTCATCTACGGTGTGCCCGGCACGGGTAAAACAGAACTGGTCAAGGCGATGGCTGCGAAGCTGCAAGCGGAGCTCTTCGAGATCAGCTACGCCGACGAGGACGACGAGCCGATCACCGGCAAGCAGAGGATCAACGCCTTCAAGAGCGCCCAGTACCTCTTCGGCGACAAGCCGGTGCTGCTGCTCTTCGACGAGATCGAAGATGTCTTCAACGACGTCAACCCGATGCCCGCACTTCTGGGCATGAAGCCCGCTCAGGAGCACAAGGGGTGGATGAATAGGACTCTTGAAAACGCACAGGTTCCAACCCTCTGGCTCTCCAACTCGATCGGCATGATGGATCCGGCCACGATCCGTCGTTTCGACATCGTGTTGAAAATGCCGTCCCCCACCCGCTCGAAACGGTTGGAGATCGCGGAAGCGGTGATGGGGGACCGCGTATCCGATAGTCTCATCGACGCCATCGGGGAACACGATCACATCGCGCCCGCTCTGATCACCCGAGCCGCCACCGTGCTGGAGATGATGGATGCCAAAGGCGAAGAGGCCGACGAACGGGCGACGGTGCTCATTTCTCAGACTCTGAGAGCCCAGGGGCATGCGCCCCTGCCGAAACCCAGAAGCTTCCGGACTGCGGATTACAATCCCGCCTTCGTCAACGCACAGGAAGATCTCTCAAGGCTGGCCGACGGCATCGCGAAAAATCCCGACGCCAGGCTCTGTCTCTACGGCCCTCCGGGCACGGGCAAGAGCGCGTTCGGCAGATGGCTGGCCGAACGGCTCGATCGTCCCTACCATGTCAAGAAGAGCAGCGATCTGCTCAGTATGTGGGTCGGAGGCACGGAGGCCAACATCGCCCGGGCTTTCGAGGAGGCCGAACGTGACGGCGCCGTGCTGATATTCGACGAGATCGACGGATTCCTGCAGGAGAGGCGCGAAGCGCAGCGCAGCTGGGAGGTGACGCAGGTCAACGAGCTGCTGACGCAAATGGAGGCTTTCGAGGGCATCTTCGTCGCCACGACCAATCTGATGGAAGGGCTGGATCGGGCGAGTTTGCGACGCTTCGATGTGAAGCTGAAATTCGACTTCATGGGGCCCGATCAGAGCAGGGCAATGTTTCTGAAAGTATGTCGCGGTCTGGGGTTGAAAACCCCTTACAACGCGGTAACCAGAAGCGTCGAAGGGTTGAAAAACCTCACACCGGGAGATTTCGCCACCATTCTTCGGCGCAGCCGATTCAGTCCCATCGGCTCGCCGATCGAACTGGCCGAAAGATTGGCAGAGGAGTGCCGTATGAAAGCCGAAAGCAGGGAGCACACCGTAGGATTTCAATTATAATGGCAATCCTCCGAGAAAAACCCTTCTTCCTAGAAGTAGAGAATTCTCATATACTTTGAACAGGAGTTTTTCAATACAAAAACCCGAATAGCCAAAGGGGGATTTTACTCTTCCAGCACCCACCTCGGTACCGTCGGAGGCGATATAGGCATTGGTCCGAATTGCGGGAGTTTCTGGTTGCGCTTGAGACGATAGAGACATTTGGTGTTTTCGAGTATCGTATGCGTACCTTACTCTAGTTAAATGAGATTAACTATAAAATGATAATTAAGTAAAATCTATTAACTAATGATCGGTACATTGACAAAACAGGATAACACATTGATGTCATGTAGTTGTATCATACTGCGATATCCCAAGGAAGGTAGCAGTATGTGATCTTCGTCATTAATTTTAAGCAGTTGTCATATAAAATTGTTAAATAGAGAATGAAAGGATAAACAGTTTGACTCCTTTTGTCACCTTCACAAAAGAGCGCCATCGCCTCTTCCGCCCTTATAACTATTTCACCCTGGAGGAGTTCGTCAGAAAGCTTCATGCGAAACACTCCACAAAGAGTGTGATCTCCCCGGTCGAGGCCGAAGCGATTCTGGGAACTATTTTGAAAAAGGTATCACTGAGCCATTTCGATTATGTGACACCCCGCAGCGATACCCTCCGCCAGATGAGCGCCTTTTTCGCCCAAGTCAAGCGAAACGGGTTGAGTGTCGGAGACTTCGATTTCCATAAGGAGAAAAAGGAGGATCTCGAAAGACTCTTCTTCCTATACAACGAGTTTCTCGCGGAGCATAATATGGCGGATGCGGGTGACGTGGAGGCGGAGGTCCTAGGATACGTCAAAGATCATGCCGTTCGAGTCATCGCGGACACGTTCGAGTACGAAGGTATCCACTTTTTCACCTCCCGCCTGCAAAAAGAGATCTTCGACGCACTGGACAAAGAGCCCGCCGACATCGCCATGCCCGGCAAACGGGCCGATCAGCGGCTTGTCGAGTCGTTCGATGCCTTCGACGAGGCCAAGAACGGTCTGAAGATCGTCCGGGAACTGCTCGACGCTGGCGAGAGAGTCGAGGATATTTTGATCGTCGCTTCGGACATCGACGAATACTTCCCCATCTTCCGCACGCTTTTCAAAGAGTACGGCCTCGACGGTTACAGCACGGTGGGCGAGCCGCTCAAACATTACGAAAATACGAACGATCCGCTGGCCCGCGCGAAACTCAAGGCGTTGAAAGAGGAAGCCGCGCTGATCGAAAGGCGGCTGGCGCGCCACGGCATCGTGACGGAAAACCTCTACGAGCGGATGCTGGAGGGGCGGCGATTCCTGCCATCCATGGGTAGCGTCGAGATCACGGAGAGCAACCAGATCTTCGCCTACGGCGAGGTCAAACATCTGATCTTCGTCGGTGCCGACATCACCCACTTTCCGCCCAAGCGGACAAGAAACGTCTTTTATACCAAAAATCACGAAGAGAAGTTCTTTCTCAACCCGCTCTTCGCATCCTCGAAGGCGATGTACGAGCGGATGAAGCGCATCGCGGAGAACCTCTATATCCTCCATTCGAAGTACCGGGGCAAGACGAAGCGCGGCCTTTCGTTCATCGTCGACCGGAACCTCGCCGAATACGAGCCGAAACTCATGGGCGACGCGGATCTCCCCAAAGAGAGCAGACGGATCGAAGTCCCGGCGGCGGAGGCATTTCTGAAGGCCAAAGAGGAGAACGCCATGGGCGCCTACAACGGTATCGGCGTAGGGGTGATGAAGGTTCACACGCTCAGCGCTTCACGTATCAACGCCTACCTCGGGTGCCCGCGGGCCTATTTCTACGACCGTATCCTTAAGGCCGAAGCGCCCCGGGAGGAGACGGCGGAGATGGAGTCCACGACCCAGGGGACGATCATGCATCTGGCCTTCGAGACGATCGTCCGCTACGTTCGCCGATATCGAATCGAAGATGTGGAGGTGCTCCAAGAGAAGAGAGAGAGGTTCGCCGAACACGCCTACCGCCGCATTCTGAGAAAAGAGAAGCTCCCGGAGGGTATCTTCACGAAACTCTACTACAAAAGGCTGCTGGAGCTGATCGACCGCTTCCTCTGCTACTTGAAGGAGGAAATGGGGCCCAAGGAGGGCTTCCAGCGCACCTATCTGGAGAAGGGCTTCTGTCTCGATGCCGACCTGCAGCCCACGGAGGATAGGAAGAAGGCGTTCATCAGAGGCTTCATCGACCGCATCGACGTCAACGACAAGGTTGAGATCTTCGACTACAAATCAAAACACGCCGACAAGGTGGACCGCGACAAGACAGAAGAGGTCATCGATGCCCGCGACGTGCAGCTGGGTCTCTACGCCTGCTGGGCGAAGAAGCGGTTCGGAAAGGAGGTGTGCGCCCACCTGATCACCTTCAACCTTTCCGACGAAAACGAGGCGTACCACACCCGGTTCGTCACCCTCAAAGAGTGTGACAAACCCAAGTACTACTATGGCAAGCCTCTCTACGCCTGCTACAACGAGACGTACGAAACGCTGTTGAAAGAGAGGGTGCGAGAGACGAAGGAAGGGATTGAGCGTGGTGATTTCCCTTACGACGACAGCGACGCGAACCGGTGCGAAGGGTGCGCCTTCGAGACGATCTGCAAGCGATACGGGCAACCGTTTGAAGCGGATGAAGCGGAGGCGTGAGATGAACCTTTTTACGATCCAGAAATCCTTTGCCATCAGCGCCGGAGCTGGCAGCGGCAAGACCTACACCCTCAGCCGCCGATACATCAACGCCTACCTAGGGTTCGACTTCTTCGAAAGTGGAGAGGGCATCGAGGATCTCAAGGCGGCGGACCTGGACGAGATCGTCACGATCACCTTCACCGAGGCCGCGGCGCTGGAGATGAAGGAGCGGATCTTCAAACTGATGGGCAGTATCCTCTCCTTCGATCGGATGGGGAAGAAGGAAAGAGACTACGCCTCCATCGGAAAGGCGCTGCGAAACCTGGACGGGGAACAGAGGACCTATGTAAAAGAGCGCCTCGAAAAGGCGATCGAAAGAATGGACGACGCCGTCGTCACGACGATCCACGGCTTCTGCCTCGACCTGCTCAAGCGTCACGCCGACCATCTCAAGGTCGACGCGGGCATGGAGGTGATCGACGACACGGATAAAGAGGCGCTCTTCGAGGAATCCCTCTACGAAACCCTTAACGATCCCTCCTTGGAGGAGGAGGTCTTCGGGATCACGAAACATCTCTCTTTCTACAAATCCCGCTCCGTAATCGAAAAGTACATCTACAACAAGAAGTTCCGGGAGGCCTTCGGCCATTTCGTGCACGACGAAGCCTACCTCAAGGAGATCATCGGAAAACTCCATCCAGTCACTGTGGACGAAGCGCTGATCGAAGCGGCCGATAGGGAGATTCCGGGCATCAAGCAGTGGTTCGAACGATACCGGAATTTTGGGGCTGAAAGCTTCAACGGGTTCGTCGAGGAGACAATCGGGGAAAAGCTCGATTTCAGGACCAAGAAGCACAAGGAGGCGTACGCGAACGTCAGAGAGTTGCGCGAGACGCTGCAAGAGGAGACCTTCTGTTTCAACGAAGAGAAAGAGAGGCTTTTCGAGGACGTGCTGAGGAGACTGCTGAAGATCCTGAGCATTCTCAAATCCCGTTACGACGAAAAGCTGCGAGAGCGGGATATGATCGATTTCGACCGCATCCTCGAACTGGCCGACGAACTTCTGCGACGCCTCAAGATCCGCTACAAGTATGTCATGGTCGACGAGTTCCAGGACACCAACGCCCTGCAGTACGAGATCGTCGCGAAGATCGCCGAAGGTACCAATCTCTTCGTCGTCGGCGACGAGAAACAGTCGATCTACGCCTTCCAGGGAGCTGAAATCGACATCTTTAAACGGGTAATCGAAGAGCGTTTTGGGGGCCGGTTCGAAACGATGGCCACCAACTACCGCAGCGACAGAGAGATATTGGCGTTCGCAAACCGCCTCTTCTCGAAAATCTTCACATCGCCCCTATTGCCGATCAAGAACGATTTCAGCGCATCGCCCCAGGAGCTGCGGCCCCATAGCGAAGAAGAGGGCACGGTCGATCTGCTCGTCACCGTCCCCGAAACCGAAGAGGGCAACCGCGACGTGGGCGGCCTGGAGGCCGACGCCATCGCACGATACGTCCGTTCGATCGTCGACGACGAACGCTATCCCGACCTGAGAGAGAAGATCCAAAAAGGCGAGAAGGCGATCGCGATTCTCTTCGACGCTAAGAGCAAGATGGGCGAATTCAAGGAGGCACTGAACCGCTACGGTATAGACTGCAAGGTGAGCGGCGGCGAGAACTTCTGGAAGAAAGATGAAGTCAAAGACCTCTTCTTCGTCCTCAAAGCGATCTCGCTGGACGGCTGCTGGGTGAGCAGGAGAGAGAAGGACGAAAAGAGGTATTACACTTTGGGTGCACTCAAGAGCGACATCCTTCACTGGAAAGAGAGTGATATTCGTGAATATTTCGAGAATCTTGATCGTTTCGACGTTCGCGACATCCTGCCCTTTAGCATCGAAAACCTCAAGCCCAGCGAGGCGGCCAGGCGTATCTTCGTAGAGAGCGGGGCGTATCTGAGCTACAACAACTACGAGCAGACGCTGGCCAATGTCGAAAAGCTGATATCGCAGATAGTGGCACTCGAAAACGAATTCGGGTACGACCTGCCCAAAATCCTAGACGTGCTGGAGCGCAACGTTTTTCACGCCGAGAAGGAGGAGGCCTTCTTCGAAAGTGAAACGGCGGGTTCGATCGAACTCTGCTCCATCCACTCCACCAAAGGGCTGGCCTATCCGATGGTGATTCTCGCGCAAGCCTCCAAGTCCCTGGCGCAGCAAGCGAACACCGAGGGGATCAAGTTCGAGAAGTTCCGGGATCTCAAGGACAATGAACGGGTGCTGGTGGGCTTCAAGATCGGCGAGTACAAGCCGCTGAGCTACCGTGTGCTGGCGGACGTGGCCCGCATGAAGCACATAGCGGAAAAAAGGCGTCTTCTATATGTGGCGCTGACACGGGCCGAGCATCATGTCACTGTCTCGATGGCATTCAAAAGAGAGGGAGAGGAGAATCTCAAATATTCGGACGATTCGTACACCGCGATGATGCTCGACGCGCTAGAGACGGAAGCCGAAAAACTTCTCTATCTCGACACGATCCCGGCAGACGGCGTTGACATCCATATTCTCAGAAACGACGAACTTCCGCAACCGCAAGTCGAAAAGCCGGAAAGAACGTACGAGATCGTCCGGCCTCTCGAACCGTTGATGTTCGAAAGAACGCTCTTCACGCCCTCCGAACCGCCCTCCGTGGCGTCGCTGGTGGGTACGGCGGTCCACGAGATCATCGAACTATACCACGACGACATCGACCATGCTCCCGTCTCGAAGATCGTGGATAGATACGCACTGTGGGACCATACCGAGATCATCAGGAAGAAGATCGAAGCCTTCAAGAATAGCCCCACCTACGAGGCGCTTCGAAAAGCGAAGGAGGCCCATTTCGAGTTCAACTTCGAGATTGAGGGCCGAACGGGTCGCATCGACTGTCTCTACAGAGACGAGGAGGGGCGCTGGGTCGTCGTCGACTTCAAAACCGGCGAGGAGCGCGACCACAGCGAACAGCTCGAAGGGTACAGGGAGGCGCTCGAGGCCATAGGCATAACACCGGTCGAAACCAGGGTAGAGTATCTGTAATAGATCGTTGTAAACCACTCAACATCGGATAGTACACTTCGCAGAGGATCCATTGCTCTCCTAACTGAAATGGATGATGGAACAATTTGATTTGCAGTTTCTGGCTGCTTGATTTGCATGGTGCCGGGAAGGAAATTGCGAACTATAGTTGACAAGATCGATTGATTTGTTTAATTTATTTTGGACGTAATGAAATAATATATTTAGACAAATCATTTACATTTTTGGTCGTGCGTTCGCTCTTTTTGGAAAGACTCTCTACAAAATCTTCCTGTCTTGGTTGTCCGAATGCTATCCTGTAAATAGCTAAGCTCTTTTTAAGATGGGTATATTTTCCCACTTCTTTACTATAGGGAAGCAATGGAACACGGCGTTCTATTCTTGAGCTGCCATCCTCGAATATCCAGAAAGGAACAAGGTCGGAAACTCCTTCAGGTTTGTTTTGTGAAGCGAGATGAAACTGAAATTCCCATGGGTCCTGGACCTCTTTTTCCGTCATCGCTGCCAGACCGTATTTTTCCGCGATATTTTTGCGAACCGCATGTCCTTTGTACCGGTGGACCCGGCCTTCGCGTTGTTCTAAATCTACGGGGTTGGAAGGAAGGTTCCAGTGGACAACCGAGTGGCACCATGTATGGAAATCCAAGCCTTCCTGCCCTATTGAGGTAGAAGCCAAGATGAAAGGACGGAACGGGGAGTTAAAAGCGTCACGAACCGCATCGGCACGCACAATATTTTTCTCTTCGTCTTTGATGTCGGAAAACCTTAAAGCTAAACGGCAGCGGATATTGAAACTATCTACGGTAATTTTTTTCTTTGAAGATTTGATCTCATGAATTCGAACAGGAGCGGCTCTTAAGGAGATCGCAGATTGAATGTGTTTAGCTATTTCACAAGCCCTATTTTTAGAAGGATAATCCTTCAAACCTAAAGATTCTTTGAGAGTATGGACATACTCGTCCATAACGGCTTGGAGGTTGCCATCTATCCCATATCGAAGGGTCAAACGCCAGTAAATGTCCTGATGTGTACCACGTAGCAGCTCAATGGACTCCGGCATATTAAAGAGGGTCCGGAAACCGGATGCGATCCTGGCGGAAGCGGACAGGAGACCGTGATCCTGCCATTCCAAATCGGATGAGATACGATGTAGTGACCTGAGGGCGCAGATGCCGGGACCGGCGAGGGCAAGGTCGCATAAAACATCGGCAAGGTCACTCGGTTTCTTGCCGAGAGTTATATCTTCTTGTAACAGTTTAATCATCAAGCCAATATGCTCTTTAAAAAGGCCATGCGATTCATCCTCGTTTATAATTTCATTTTCTTTTTCTTTAGATAAATTCTCACACCATTTTATAAATAGTTTAGAAGATTTTTCAAGACATATTGGAGCAGCCCAATACCATCTTTTATCTTCAGGTGAGTTTGGGTCTCCTTCCGGAAGTGAATTGATCAGGTTTTCACAGATCTCTTTGATGCTTTCCCTAATGCTATCGACAGATACTGGCTCCCTATTTTTTATGGCGATTGCAAGGGGATCGATTTTCTCAGCAAGGGTTGGCCACGGCATTATCCAGGCCATGACTGGCATACCGGTCAATCGGCCACTCTTTGAATCTTTCGAAAATCTCAAAAGAGGTTTTCTTTTTTTATAGAATGTACTGTAAGTATGAGTATGAGAATTTTTTCCGTGTTTTACAATCCTACGCTCCGCTTCATAGGAACAGTGCGCGGCAATGGCATCCGGTACGAGATTCCATGATGAAAAGATGAGGGTTTTAGTAAATCTATGTATCTTTTTATAAAATCCATTGGGCTTGGTGTATGGCATAGATGCTGGCATCCATAATAGACGCCACATATCTCTATCCAGTGTGTTTTGCAGAAGATCCCGCATTTTAGGGTTATTCACTGGAATCTTTTCATAGTTGTCTACTTTATTAAATTCAATGGAATTTTTTTGAGCATTTTGAAGCAAAGTTTGTATTTTTTTTGCAGAAGTATCAAAATTAAGTTTTAGTTTACGCCCAAAATCATAGCTTTCCAAAAAGTTCAGCAGATTGGGGGCGGATTTCCAATACTCTATAGTATCTAATGCGCCGATTTCAGCTGCCATATTGTCGATGGGGACAAAATGTGTCAAATCTTCCGGCTGCAACTCAACTACGTATTTGTGTTCTTTGAGCATAGCATTATGATCGTGAGTGAAAGAAACCCTTTCGGTTCTACACATCACTTGTAAAAGCGTTTCTTCCAATTCCTCTTTTAATTTTTCTAATTTTTCTTCCAGATCCTTCAATGACTTTTGATCAATATTGGTTTGCCTTGTCAGATTCATCAAATGGATTCGATATTGATGCAAAAGTTTTTTTATATTTTCGATTTTCGAAATGTCTTCATCTAGGAGAAACTCGAGAGTCGCAACAAAATCTTTGTAGTGATTTTCCTCTTCGGACTCTATATCCAAAGTGTACATTTTGTAAGGTGTGGCAGACAGCAACAAGATCTTGGCTTCAGAATTTTCGAAAAGTTTCTTTGCCAACATCGAAGCCTCATCATCTCCATTCAACAAATATTTAAAACGTTGAAACTCATCCATAATGATTAGGGTAGGCTTTAGAGACGAGAGGGAAACCTGTGCCAATAAATTTCTCAATTTTCCGATTAGTTCATAGCGAAGTTCATTACATTCTTTGTCGATATGTTTTTTGTAGTATCTGAAATCCCAACAACACTCTTTGAGGGCCTCGTAAAGATTTTTGTCATTCAAAACCTCTTTGCGGAACTCTTTCGAAATCTTCTCATCAAGGTCGTATTTAAACCCGTTGATTCGATTCCGCCAGCTATCTTTGCCAGCAGTGGCCTGAAGCATATTTCGTAAGCCATTCTGAAGATTTTTTCTTTTGGTTCCATGTGCCCAGGGTAATGGCTTGAGTAAATAGAACAGAATAATTCTCTCTTCCATATGTCCACCTCTGCTTCGACGGTGATCGAAAGCTGTTCCGGGCGTGAGGCTGATAAAGTTCACTCTGTTGTTTTCGATATCTCGAAGATCCCTTGGAAGATACGTCAAACGGGTAGATAGCGAAAAACCGTCAGTATCGGTGGGATTTAGTCGATTGATATTCTGTTTTGCAATAGAGGCATTGGAGCAGATATAGAGGATGTCTATTCGCCTCTTTTTCTTGAAATGCTCTAAAGTTTTTGCGATGATTCCCTTGGCTACGAGTGTTTTTCCCAGACCAACCTCGTCAGCCACCAAAAATCGCGATGTCGCGTTTTCCCCGAATAACCTATCGAATACGTATTTGACTGTGGTTTGCTGAAAATCTTTCAATTCCGATATAACCGTGTCTGCCGAGAAGGGCCCTTCACTCATCCTGAGCCTCCAATGCTTCTTGGAATATCTCCCACAAATGAAGAAAGTCTTTAGGGACTATCTCCTTTTCCTCTGCTGAGATCTTTTCAATCAGGTTCGTGATCTCCTTGAGCTTTTGGGGATTCCGGGCAAAGTTATGCACCATGTCCTCGAGGAGAGGAGCATCTTCGACTTTTATAAACTGATCTGCCCATTTGAAACCTTTAAAGGAGACAGATTTTGTATGAGAAGTCTCATTCAGCGATTCGTCGTCCAACAAGAACATCAAATACCGCATAAACTTTTCACTGGTGTTGACGATACTCCTCGTGATGGCGTCATTGCGCCTTTCAGGAAGGTTCTCAATTCGGACATTCAATACAAATCCAAGACGAAACTCCGGATCAACTGTTTTTAATTCAAAAGCGATGAAACCTGTAATATTCTCAAGAGTGATATTGCGAAACTCAACTCGCTCTTCGTTGTTGGCTTTCAATGCAGAATCGGGCTGTAATGTTATGGGCCACACTTTGATGTGAATCGATTGGTCAAACTTTGGGATGTTTTCTATGGCCAGATTCCAGGTATTATTTTCTGATCCTGGACTGCATTCGACAAAGAGATCGGATTTTATGATTTCATCTCTCGCATTTTCCAAAATTTCTTGTGAGGATAGTTGTTCAACATCAATGTCCGCTTCTTCATCTGCGCCGAACTCCATGAGGTAATTTTTCAATCCGTCTTCACCAAGAATGTCATCGATACTGCCGACACGGCTTCTTTTACCCGTTAACGAGATAAGAATTTCTTGGTTGATACCGGAAATGAGTGCTGCGTCGGTAGCATTGGCGGAGCCAATGACCAGTTCGATATCACTGTCTCTTTCAAACAGGTAGAGCTTGGCATGCAGTCCAGAGCTATGAGAGAGCTCGGAGCTATCTTGGCTCTCCTCATCTCCCGACTCGGTATAGTCATCCAGATACAGACATTTTTCAAAATGATCTCTCGTGGATCTTTTCAAGGTGGAGAGCTCTTCCGGTCTCGATATCAGTACCGATTGTTTGGCCAGAGTTGTCAATTTTTTGAGAGCTTCGTCCTTACAGAAGGGGGATATGACCACCATCTTGTTCGCATTTCGTGGTATCCAGGCATATTTTTTCACTCCGGGCAGATAAAAGGATATTTCATCGAATCCATCTGGAAGATTCCATTTCACTTTACGGATTTCCTTAGCGATCGTCTCTATTTGGGATCGTCTACTTTTATTTATCTCCGACGTCGATAAGTTTGGAAGAGATTTTATGAAGTATTGCAAAGCATCATTATAGGTTGGAAATTTGTCGTTTTGAACCATGCCTTCCAGTTGCAAAGAGAGGTCCCATGAATTATCCATGGTCAGGTTTCTCGTCAAAACGACCAGCCGATACATGACAGATCTTTCTTCAGGTTTTATGTAGCGCAAAATCCAAACCTTTGGATGGAATACCCCATCTTTTGGATTGGCTTCCACCACCATATCCTCAAGAAGCCCGTAAATGGGATTCGGTTTGGCAGTCTGGGGTATAAGAATTCTGCCCTTTTGTACAAATACAGTGATCTGTTGTGAATATCTTCGTACGGCTTCAAGCAGACTGATTGGATCAGGTTCGGTCTGTTCATCTGTAGCGAGGAAAGCTAGATAGACGGGTGATTGCAGGAGAACAAGAGGATCCATCGAAAATGTGGTCGCTATCGCGGTATCGAATGCCCACTCGGGAGGAGGAATCAATACCGAAGTGTATAGAGTGCGTTCGTATGGATTTAGTAAAACTTTCATTCAAGGCCCATATACAAATCTTTTAATAATACTTTCACCCTACCCCAACGATAATCCAATCTATACGTTCCGGAAGCACCACTCCATTGTTCTAACGCTTTTTTATTGTTGAAGCGAGAGCGGTGACGTTTTACTTTCTCTTCTCTTTTTTTTACAAGTTCTATAGCCTTCTTGTCCTCAAGAAGACCCTCATGGTTCTTTCTAACTAACTTTACCCAACTCACCACAAATAATTTTGTATTTCCCGTGATTGTATGTCCATGCCCCACAGTCAATTCCCATAACCGGTTTAAATCCCACTTATTAATTTCATCGAGAGGAATATTGTCTGCCCATTTTTCAAACTCTTTTTTATAGTCTTCAGACCATTCTGTCTCACCGCGCAATGTGGAAAGTTGATAATTGTAAGAGAGGACGGCCCCATACATCGTTTCGGAAAAAAGCCATGCATGGCGCAAGAGTTCTTTATGAAGCTCATTGAATCGCCCATAACCAGGAAGCTCCCAAGGATAATTGGCATTGATATCTTGGGGATTGTTTGCCAGATACGATAAAAAACTATCCTCGCACTTCTTCAATAGACAATCCTGGATGAACTCCGATTCTTCATAAGTCAGCTTGAAACTGGCTTTTTTGGGATAATCTTTTGGTGGGTCAGGTAGACGGGGATGCCATGTTTGCCCGGATCGTGCAAGATCAAAAATCTGCGAATCTTCCTCTTTTGCCTTTTTCAAGCGATCCCTTATCATGTAAATCTGGTCAATATGGCGATGATATTCTTCTTGGGAATAGGGTATGACGCGGATACCCCATTTCCCCAGCCCCGCCCAATAGATAGAACTTGGCAAGCGTTTCAACATTGCTCTGGCTTCTATGCCAATGATCCCAGATGTATCTTTAGAGGAAGCCAAACTGTCAATGAGAGCGATCTCTTCATCTCTGTCTCTTTGGGCAATTTCTTTCGCAGGGACTCTTTCCTCTTCTAATTTTTTATACGTCCAAGGGATAAAAAACATATAGCGCAGCCTGGTCTGGATCGTACTTGTCCCGGGAAAGAGCCGATCGGCAAAACTGTCTCTTATAGCACCGAGCCCCAACTCATCACGACTCTCTTTTGCCTGGAATTTTGAAATGATTTCGAGTGTTTGTTCTCTTGCTTTCGAATCGTGGTCAATCCACGCCAAAAATGATTGCAAAATCAATTCCTTTTGAAAATCATTACCCAGCTTTTGCACATAGATTTCAGAAATAAATCCATCTTAGAGAGCCTATAAAAGGAGCTTTTACGTATAATTTGTTTGCCCACAAGCTATACACGGAAGCCTTTTTATAGAATTTTACAAGTGTATCGCATCAACGCTAAGAGGTGTCTTGAAAAATCCGATTCTTTCCCTGCTCAAAGAGATTGGAATTGCTTCCATCCTGAAGCAGTCAATTTTTACTAAATGCGAAGTTGGCGTTTTACATTACCTTGCACTGTTACACTTTCTGTATATGATTGTGTTGCAAAAACGCCAATCGGCTTTTATCAAACAGAGCGACGATGTTTTCGGTAAAGATTTACTATCGAACTTCTTTCCCAGACGCGTTTTAATTGGTGCAAAATGCTGTTAAATAGTTCCCCGTGAACAACCCACAAACCTTCGAATTCAAGGGTTTCAAAGCACTTTTTGGCTAACCCCGGACTACAAAAAAGTGACAATCTGAACACCAAAACCTTGAAGCCCAAGGGACCTTTTATGCTCCAAGAAAAACCCAAAGATGTGACATTGCTAGATAGCCATAAACAGCTTTCCGACAGTATCGACTGGCAAAGTATCGAAGAGGAACTGGCCGAAGCCTATCCCGCCACCACCGGCAATCCCAATAAACCGATTCGCCTGATGGTGGGCTTGCATTACCTGCGCTACATGTTCAGCCTCAGTGAAGAGAGTATCGTCTGGGCCTACATCGAAAATCCCTACTACCAGTACTTCTGCGGAGAGAAGGTGTTTCAACACGCCTTTCCCATCGATCGAAGCTCAATGAGCCGTTTTCGAGAAAGATTGAAAAAGAAGAGACTCTACAAACTGCTGCAAGAGACGATCAAAAGTGGCTTTAAGAACAAGATCCTTCAAGCCAAAAGCGTCGATTGTGCGGTCATCAATTCCACCGTTCAGGAAAAGAACATCACCCACCCTACCGACGCCAAGCTCTACTACAAGGCGATCATACATCTATCGAAGTTGGCCAAGCGTTTGGGCATCAAACAGCACCAAAGCTACACAAGAGTGGGCAGAAAGCCACTCATCAAGATCAACAGCTACAACCACACCGAACAGTTCAGACGTAAAACCGCTGCACTCAAAAAGCTCAAACACCGACTGGGAAGAGTCATCCGTGAAATCGAAAGAGAAGCGGAGCAAAGAGCCGTCGATCTTGACATTGAGGCAAGAACTCTACTCAACCATTGCCGAAGGCTCTACAACCAAAAACGCCACGACAAAAACAAACTTTACAGTCTGAATGAACCCGATACCGTCTGTATCTCCAAAGGCAAAGCCCACAAACGCTATGAGTTTGGCAACAAATCCACCTTCATCGCCACCCTCAAAGAGGTGCTTGAAGACACCCGGGCTTCCCTTTCCAAAGTGTGCGATCGAAGTATCGAGTATCTTTTTGCCGACAAAGGATATCGGGGGCACGGTTATGATGGTGAAACCGAAGTGATCATCGAAACCTCCAAAAACAGGGAAAAGCACAAAAAACTCAAACGCCGATCATCCATTGAAGCGGCCTTTTCCCGTGCCAAACAAGACCACCGTATGGGAAGAAACTTTCTCAAAGGCGTTCACGGCAATCTGGTCAATAGGGTTCTTGCAGCCTGTGGCTACAATCTCAAAAAGATCTACAACCACTTCAAAAGGGCATTCGAGAGGATGCTCGCCTTATCTTTTTTTTCTGTTTCTCCGTCTCTTCTTTGGAAGGAGGTGCACCACACAGACAGTCATCTTGTCGGTAAAGGGGTGATGATCTCGAAGGGTGACCGTGATGACGAGTATTCTGTCAAGGGCTGAAGTTTAAAATTGGAGTTGTTCACGGTCAACTGATTAGCGCCTGAAAGAAGCAGCCGGCACTTCCGCTTCCGGCTACCTCCCTTCCCCCACCACTCTGTTTCTTCCTCCGTTTTTGGCCCTGTAGAGGTTTTTGTCGGCGCGGGCTATCAGCGAGCCGATGGACTCGTTGCGCTCCCTTACGGCCACCCCTACGCTGACGGTCATGTCACCCACCTTTTCGAAGCGGTGGATCTGAATATGTTTACGCAGCTTCTCCGCCACAGCGGCCGCCTGGGCTTCGTTCGCGTTGGCCACAAAGAGCAGGAACTCCTCTCCTCCGTGCCTGCAGAACACATCGTCTTTGCGGATATGGGCCGAGATGATATGGACGACCTCCCTGAGGACATTGTCACCCGTTTCGTGGCCGTATTTGTCGTTTATCTCTTTGAAGTGGTCTATATCAATGTAGAGAAGCGCATATCTTCCGTTTCCGTTTTTGAGACGCTTCATGCAGCCTCTTCGATTGTATATGCCGGTAAGCGAGTCTATATTTGCCGCATGGGCCTTCAGCCTGTAGATATGCACCATTATCGTGAGCACAAGCGACACGAACACCATAAGCGCCAGTGCCCAGTATGCGATACCGGCTATCGACATCACCTGGGCAATCGCTCCGCTGTCTTTGTGTACGATGGCATAGTACCCGCCCATCTTGCCGTCTATTAGAGTCAGAGGTATGAAGCTGGCGATATAGTACTGTCGAGGCTCTGTATGCTCATCTTCTATCACCTCAAAAAACTCCCTATATGGAAGCAGGTTCGCTTTAAAGCCCGCTTTTTTGAGAATTTCAAGATCTTTAAACGAGCCTTTTCTTGCAGCAAATGCGGGGTCGATAAAGCTTGGAGCGTACTCTTTCAGCATCCCCTTTTCCAGACACTTTTCAAGCAGTGAGCTTTCAAGGAGAAGCGCGAACCTGCAGGCCCTTTTGCTCACATCCTCGAGCGCCTTTTTGAGAGTCTCAAAAGAGAATGAGACCTCTGCGCTTCCGACATATTCACCGCCGTAAAAGAGCGGATATACGGCTCGGTATGCACCGCCGTTACGCCCTATCTCGAATCCGTATACCGGCTTTTTATGGCTCTTTACCACCCGTGCTATAGAGGGCCTGAAGAGAAGAGAGTCGCCGCGCAGTTCGGAGTTGTGGACGCGCAGAAGCGAGCTTCCGTCCCACAGATGAAACTGCAGATGGCGGACTCCGTAACCGGCAAGCTTTTTGAAAAGCGGAGCATATCTTTCAAGCAGCTCCCGACGCAGCTCGTCTTTACCAAGCAGACTCTCCTTGAACTCGAACATCTTCTTGCGGAGCCGATCGTCGAAAATAAGCGAAGATAGAATATCGGATTCGGACCTGAACGCCTCCTGCTGAAGAGCTATCAGACGTTTTTGCGTAACCAGAGTCCGCTCCGCAATGGAGTCTATCTCCATCTTGGCGTAAAACCCTATTCCGAAATAGAGAACCAGCCCCGCCAGAACGATCAGGGCACACTTGGCCAGCGTCATGGGCCATAGGTTTTTGTTATACTGTTTCATTACTCTATTGTAACATGTTCTTTTGCCATAAACAACTCATCGCAGACGGGGCGGAGGCTTCAGAGAGAGGGCAAAAAGGGGCTTTCAGGTCCGTTCACTCCCCCAGCAGATGCCCGTAAACACGCTCCAGTGCACTCTCCACTTCGCTGAAAACTTCCGCGGTGTCGGAAGCTACGCTCTTACGAAGCGGGCGGTACTTCAGATAGACCCGCCATGTCCTGAGAGCCGCGTCCCGTCTGCCCCTCTTCGCCAGTTCAAAGGCGGTAGAGGCGTTGATATACCCCTTTATCAGAAGCACTTCGGCGCTCTTTTCGAAACGCCTCGGAAACCAGAGCTCTTCGAGGAGCTCGTGGGCATCGTAGTACTCCCCCCTCTCCACGAGGGAGATAAATCTTGCACACACATCTTTCACGGCCGATCCTCGAGCCTGAACGTTTTGCGCCAGTATCCGCGCCCTCCGCGAAGCGAGACGCACACCTTGCCCGGAAATCTGCGCCGAAACTCTTCGAGCCTCTCTTTGGTCTCTTTGCCGGTATCGCAGTAGAAAACCAGCACCGTGCCTTCGGGGAGCTTCTGAAGTTCGTAGGGATTGTAGAGCACCGTATCGGCGCCCTCTATCCCTTTCGCAACCGTATCGACAAGAAGAACCTGCCGTCCGCTCTTTCGGAGCTCTCTTTCGGCACGCAGGTACTCCTCCTGCGTCCACTCCTCTTTGAACTCTGTCACGGCCTCAGCGGTAGTTCCCGAAATTTATGGGAAAGTCGAAATCGAGCGACTTGAGGTGCGCCATCACCGCCTGAAGATCGTCCAGAGACTTTCCGCTTACACGAATCTCGTCTCCCTGTATCGCGGCCTGAACTTTGAGCTTTAAAGATTTGATCTCTTTGACTATCCTCTTGGCGTCATCCTTGCCTATCGCATCGACTATGGCGAAATGGGCCCTTCTGGTCCCACCGCTCGCATCCTCTCTTCCGGTCTCCTTAACGCTCTTCGGCGAGAGGCCGCGTTTGATCAACTTCCCGATCAATATATCTATCAGGGCGTCCAGCTTGTTCTCGCTCGAGCTCGTCACCGTAATCGTCTTCGCCTTTTCGTTGAGCTCTATCTCTTTGGCCAGGCCCTTGAAGTCGTAGCGGTTGTCGGCCTCTTTCTGTGCCTGCATTATCGCGTTTTTAATCTCTTGCATATCGGCTTTCGCCGTTATGTCGAAGCTGTGCTCCTTTGCCATCTATCCTCCTTTGTCCTTACTGAAACCCCCGCATAGTCTTCTGCCGGCCGCGACTTTGCGCGTATAAGCAGTATCTGCATCTTGCGAATCAGCTTGTCGTTGCTCTTTTTCAGGTCGTCATAGTAGGCTTTCGCCCTGTCCAGATCGGCCTTTGAGACCTTTTTGCGCCCGAAGAGCCGACCCAGCACACCCTTTTTGGCCGTGCATACCTCTATAATATTGCATATCTTTCTATTTTCGTCAAGCCGGATCGCATGGAGTCTGGTCAGATCTTCGAGCGTCGTTTTTCCGAAGAGTTTGAGAACCCACTCCCTGTTCGCCTCGATCCAGAGATCGAACCCGCACTCGGTTATATGCGTAGCCAGCACCTCTTTGTCCAGATCGACCCCCGCCACGAGATAGCCCATATACCTCATCTGGGCCTCAAGGGATTTTATCGCCTCTTCGATACTCTCCACAGCCCTCTTTTTATCCATCTTGGCACCCTCTTCAATAGATAGTCTCCGTTTCCTGAGGGATTATAATATCTTTTTAATTAAAAAAATAATACTATCATATTAAAATTTCTAATAGTATATTAAAAGATGTTGCCTGCTGTCGTTTACCGGCAAGAAGGGAGGCATCGGCCGAAAAAGGAGATACCATGGAGCGTCCGACACCTGTAGACGAAGAGATAGTTTTAGACCCGAAACGGTACATAGTCAGCAAAACCGACAAAAAAGGGGTAATAGAGTACGGAAACGACTACTTTGTGGAGATAAGCGGCTACAGTGAAGCGGAGCTGACAGGAAAACCCCACAACATAATACGCCACCCCGACATGCCCAGGGTGCTCTTCAAAATGATGTGGGAGAGAATCCTGAACGACCAGAACATCATAGCGCTGGTAAAGAATATGGCCAAAGACGGCCGCTACTACTGGGTGGTTACGGAGTTCGAAACCAAAAAGGACCCCATCAGCAACCAGATTGTAGGCTTTACGGCATTTCGTAAAGCGGCTCCGCGAGACGCCATAAAAAAGATCGAGCCCCTCTATGCCAAGCTTCTGGAGATAGAGAGGGTCGGAGGAATGGAGGCGGCCGAGAAGTTTCTAAGGGGATACCTCGAAGATGCCGGGATGAGTTACGACGAATATGTAGACGAGTTGATAGAAAACAGGGGGATGTTCAAACTCTTTTTCAAAATGATGAAGGCCCTCTTCAGGTAGCCCCCATCTTCTGCCCGCCGCACAGCTACTTTTTCGTACAGATCCTGAGCCTTGCAAAGCCCTCCCTGGCCTTCAGGCGAAGCGGCAGTTTGTAGAGCTTCTCTATCGCTTTTTTGCCCAGGTAGGCGGCAAACCCGTAGATTCTGAACTTACCGGCATCTATTATCGCATAGGTTCCGCCCAGGGCGATAGCCAGCCCTTTTATCTTTATATCGCTGACAAAGAGCTGCCTCTTCTCTATATGGGCCAGTATGTTCTCCGCCGCATCGACGCCGCTCTGCTCGGCAGTCTGCGCCGTGGGGGGCACCCTTCTTCCGGCGGTATCTTTGAGATCGGCGGCATCCCCTACGGCATAGACCTCCTCGCGCCCGGGAATCTGCAGAAACGAGTTAACGACAAGCTGACCTATCCGGTTGTGCTCCGCCTCGAGCGCCTTGACAAAGGGGGCGGCCTCGATACCTCCGGTAAATATCATGAAGTCGAACGGTACGCTCTCCCCGTTCTCGAGTATGGCCGCCTTCTCTTCCACCTTCACTATGTGCGAGCCCCTATGGAGTATCACACCCAGATCACGCAGGCGCTTCGTCGCGGCTTTTGCGACTGAGGGGTGAAGCCCTTTCAGGATCGTTTCGCCGCCGCTTACGAGATGGATGCGCAGTTTCCCGCACGCAAGTGCGTTCGAGCGGTAGTAGCGGTTGAAGTACGCCTGCATCTCGGCAGCGATCTCCACACCGGAGAGCCCTGCTCCGCCGATCAGGATGGAGTAGCACTCTTTTGCGTGGGAGGCGCTTTCGAGCCTCTTGTAGAGCTCCTGCTCGAAAAACTCTTTCAGCTTGAGCGCACCCCTCAGACTCTTGACCCCGTAGGAGTAGTCACGAAGCCCCTCTATCGATTCGAAAAAACGGGTCACCGCCCCGGCAGCTATTATCAGGTAGTCGTAGGAGAGCGGCTCCCCCTCTTCGAAAAGGACCATCTTCTTATCGAAGTCGACATCTTTCGCGACGGCGTGAAGAAACTCCACATTGTCCGCAAACCCTGCACACAGCGATCGCAGGCCTATTATCGTCGAGTCGAAAGGGACCTTGCCCGCTATAAGGTCGTACCCCTCGGTCTGAAGGAAGTGATACGGGTGGCGATCCACAAGGGTCACCTTTATCCCTTTTCTGCCCGCAAGCACCCCCAGGGCCTTCAGCCCGCCGTAGCCTCCTCCTATGATTACCACATGGTGCATGGCGTCCCCTTTCTGCTTTCTGTTGGTATGATAGAGCACTATCCGATATAGAACATTATAACAAAACTGTATGGACAATATGGCCGGAAGCTTCAAGAGGGCGGGCCCGAAGGCCCGGAAGGATCACTGCGGCTTGTGGCAGAACCACCAGTCGAAGCACTCATATTTGGCGCTTCGCTCCTTGGCGGTGTCGCAGTCGGTCGCCGGCGGCACGATGACCCTGTCGCCGATCAGCCCGTTGTCGGGCCAGTCGGCCGGCGTGGCCACACCCTCGCTATCACTCTTTTGCAGGGCTTTTACCGCACGGACTATCTCGTCTATGTTTCGTCCGATCTCCTGCGGATAGTAGAGAATCGTACGCACCGCCCCTTCCGGATCGATTATGAAGACCGCCCTTACCGTGTTTGTCCCTTTGGCGGGGTGGAGCATTCCGATCTTTTCGGCGAGGGTATCGGTACCGGCAATTATCGGAAACTCTATATCCACATCGAGCTTCTCTTTTATCCACTCCACCCACTTGATATGGCTGAAGACCTGGTCTATCGAGAAGCCTATCAGCTCCGCGCCGAGTTCGTCGAACTGCTTCTTATGATTCTGAAACGAGACGAACTCGGTGGTGCAGACCGGTGTGAAGTCGGCCGGATGACTGAAGAGCACGACCCAGCTTCCCCTTTTGTCTTCGGGAAACCTCATCGGACCGTGCGTGGTCTGAACCTCTATGGATGGAAACTTCTCTCCCAGCATAGGCATACTCATGGCAAACCTCCTTATATGTTTGATATAGACTATTCTATAACTATTTGGTTAACCAAAGCTGCCAAAAAACCGTCAAACGGTCATATCGAGAACCCTGAAAGCCCTTTTTATCTCATCTTCGGACGCTATGCTGTCTTTGGGTGAAAACTCTGCCGTTATCCTCGCCAAAATATAGATTAGCGTCCCTACGATTTCGGGCAGCCTCTTTTCGAGCGCCACCTCCATCTCGTACCTTAGCGGCGGGTGGATGGCCAGCCTCTGCAAAACAGGCTTGAGCTCGAGCTCCTCCTCTATCTTTTCGAACTCCGAAACCGACCTTTTTATGGCGTTGGTAAGCGGCATATCGCTCAGCCAGATCACATCCCTGCCGTTGTAGCCCGTATTCTCCTGGGCTACCAGAAGCATATCGTAGAGTTTGGCGTCGATCTTCTCTTCGACCTCCTTTACCCTGTTTTTCGGCAGCCTAAGACCCGCCGCCTTTTTGAATATCTGCTCTATTTTATAGGCACCTTCAACTTTCATCACTCTTCTCCTTTTTTGTATCTTCCGAACTATCCGAACCGGCCGCCTTTTTGGCGCCTATTCCCAGCGCCACGAGGGCTACACCGTCGAAAAAGAGGCTTATGCCCACGAACAGACCCACCAGCACCAGCGAACCGAGCGGCCAGGAGGCCAGAAGTATAGCGGCCAGCGCAACCGACAAAAGCCCGTTCAAGATCATGACCCACCAGCCTCTGTTGGGCCTGTACTGCCATCCGAACGTTACGCTCGAATAGGCGTCCACAAGCAGGTATACCGCCAGCAGCATACCTACCGCGGCCACCCCCTCCAAGGGAAAGAGCAGCAGCAAAACGGATGCTATCAGAGATAGGACCGGCTTCAGCCACGCGCTGAAGGAGCCGCGGTAGCTTTTGTACGTAGCATAACCCTGCACTATGGCGCTAAAGAGAAAGAGCCACGCCAAAAAGGTGACTACGGCAAGCGAAAAGATCGCGGGGGCCACCATCCCGGCGACCCCTATGAGCGCCGTTACGACACCCAGGCCGATTACAAGGCCGCTCTGCTTTTTGAGCGTCTCTTTGTCGAACAGGAGTCCGACCACCCTTATTTCTGGCTCCATCAGCTACTCTTTTTGCTCTCTACGGTCTTCAGGGCCTTCTCTTTGAACTCTTTGAGCTTCTCCATCAGCTCTTCAAATAGCTTTTCGGCCCTGTTTTTGCCGCGAATCTCCTTCTCTACCGCCTCTATCGCATCATCCAGCATCTTGTACGTGGTGTCGCTGCCGCTCGTATAGCCGAGCGCTTCGGCGATTTTGAGCTCCTTTTTGGCCGCATCCAGGTGTTTTAAGGCCTGCTGCTTGTCGCTTTTTGCAACCTTCTGGGCAGCCCCTATCAGCGCCTGAGCCTTCAAAAGGGGCAGAGGAATGATCGTTTCGCTCCTAACAAGCGTATCGAGCGCCATCTTCAGAACATCTCCGGCCTCTTTTATCTTCCCTTCGTTGAGATACCTTGCAGAGAGCCTCAACGCCTGCGGGTAGGATATGAGGGGAAGGCTCACCGTCACAATGTCTATCTCGCTCTGGAGCGTATCGAGCAGCCTTCTGGCCTCCTGCACCTTTTTGGTCGCAAGGAGCTTTTTGACCGCGGAGAGGGTCTCTTTTATGCTCTTTAGATCACCCATATACTCGGTAGCGGTAATAACCGAATCTATGGGCAAAAGCGCGGGCGCATCCTTGTGCGCGAGTACGATCTCGAGCTTGCCTATCGCCTTCTCGAGCTCCCTTTTTGCCTTTTCGACATCGTTTTTATCGAGTGCATCGAGCACATTCTGCGTAAGCACAACGGCGCTCACCGCCTCCTCTATAACCTTCAGTTTGCCGCTTTCGGCTTTCGCCTTGGCGCTCTTTACGGCTTTGGACGTAACGTTTGCGGACGTTTCCGCCATCAATCCTGTAGAGCCGAGCAGTGCCGCCGCTACGACCGATACAATCACCTTTCTCATTTCGATCTCCTTCATCTTTTTTCTATTTCAGCTTCGCTGCGTTCGAAGCACCTAAGTTTTGTCGGATAATGAAATTTTAGCCCTTTGGGCTCAAGCTGTTCTGCTACCTGGGTATCAAAACGGTGAAAGTGGAGGGTTCAAAAAGAGAAAGCTCTGTTTGGGTTGTCTGAAAACGCGGTATCGGCCGCAGGAGCTTCTCAGTACTCCCGTTCGACCTTTTCGAGAAGTTTCTTTACATTGTTCACTGCCAGCTTTTTGCGCTCTATGTTCAAGATTCCCTCTTTTTTGAGCTGCTGGAGGTGGCGGTTCACCACATGCCTTACCGTTCCTATCATAGAAGCTATCTCTTCGTGGGGGAGGTTGTGCAGCAGGCCCAGGTGCTTTACCGGTTTGGATATATCGAGGTTTTTCAGAATCAGCTTCATAAGCCTCGTGGAGGTGTCGTAGAGCGAAAGATCGCTCGCAAGCTCCTCCACCTGCCGCATCTGACTGGCCAGGTACGGCAAAAAAGCGCGGTTGAAGGCGGGGTTGGCTTCGAGCCACTCCCTCACCTTCTCTATAGGAAGCTCCAGCACCTTCGCATCGTCGATCGCTTCGGTCATAACCTCGTGCCTCCTGCCGTCAAGAACTGTCAGAACGTCGAACATATCTTTCGGTCCGAGCAGATAGAGCGTCTGCTCGCGGTTGTTTTGCGGGTTGTACCTGTATACCTTTATGCGCCCTTCGAGGATTATGTAGAAGTTTCTCATAGTGTCGTCGGGGTCCATCGCCGGAGAGCCCTTCGGGTAGTTCCTGATTCTGCCTACTCTGTTTATCTCCTCTATGAGCTGCTCGCCTATCCCTTCGAACGGTTCTATTTTCGTAAGGTGCAGCATCAGAAATCCAGACCGAAACTGCCGAAGCTTCCCATATTTGGGTCCACATGGCCCATCTGCGTGCTTTTGGTGCGCAGCATCAGAATGTCCGATTTGGGGTCTATCCCCTGCGGGCATACCGCCGTACACTCTCCACATAGCGTGCAGTCCCATACGCCGTTTTGCTGGATCGTATCGATCTTGCCCTTTATGTCGCCCTCTCTCGGGTCGGCTACGTAGCGCCAGTCGCGCGTGAGAGCGAACGGACCCAGAAAGGCGGGGTTGGTCTCCAGTACAGGGCATGCACTGTAGCACGAGCTGCAGAGTATGCAGTCGCTCTGGCGCTCGGTACGCTTCTCGTCTTCCGGCGTCACTACCGCATCCTCTTTCGGCTCCCCGAGCCACGCCTTCGCCGATTTCAGGGTCTTGAAGGCTTCGCTCTCGTCCACCGCAAGATCCTTTATAACCTTCGCGAACCTCCTGGGCTCCACCAGGTCGCCCTCCTTGGGCTTGTAGGCGCACGCCAGCACCTCTTTGCCGTTTACGCGCACGGCGCAGCTGCCGCATACGCTGCTTCTGCAGCCGGAGCGGAAGGTCAGGGTGGGATCTTTTTCGCATTTTATGGAAGTGAGCGCCTCAAGAAGCGTCGACCCCTCTTTAACCTCCCACTCCTGCACAAGCTCCTGCGGCTCTCTTCGGGCATGAAAACGCCTTATCTTTATCCGTATCACTTCTCTCTCTCCCCGCTCTCTTCGCCGCTCTTTTTAAAATCTTCGAGCTCTTTTTTCACAGCCTCTATGATCCGCTCGGTCTCTTTGAGCCTCTTCTCCGCCTCTTCCAGCTCCCTTTCGAGCCTCTTCGCATCAAGCTCTTCACTCATCTCATCCCCTCGAATTCGTTGCAGAGCACTCCCTGCTCTTTCCATGAAAGCGAATGTACGCCGCCGAACTTCTCGTCGTCTTCAGCCGGAAAATCCTCTCTTTGGTGGGCGCCCCTCGATTCGTTGCGCCCTATTGCACTCACCAGGACTATCTCGGCAAGCTCCACCATGTTGCCGAACTCTATGAACTCGAGCAGGTTGGTGTTGAACTCCCTGCTCTTGTCGGCAATCCCCATGAACGGAAGCTCCTTCTGCATCTGCCTTATCGCGGCCAGCACGCCTTTAAGACCCATCTCGCCTCTGACTATGCCGACGTTTCGGTAGAAGATCTTGCCCATGAAGTCGCGCTTCTCATAAAAATCTATCTGGTTCGTAAACTGCGGTATGGCCGCCACGAAGTCCCTGTCTTTTTCAAACTGGGCGCTCGAAGCCGGGCTCACGCTTCCGTATTCGCGCGCAAACAGTGCCGCGCCCTCTCCCGCTTCGCGCCCGAACACGACGGTCTCGAGAAGAGAGTTGCCGCCCAGCCTATTGGCTCCGTGCACATAGGCGTTCGCGCACTCTCCGGCCGCGAAGAGCCCCTTTACCTTCGTCATATGGTTCGGGTCCACCTCGATTCCGCCCATCGTATAGTGGGCTACCGGTTTTATCGGAATGAGGTCGGTTGCCGGATCGACCCCCTCGTAGAGTTTGGCGAGCTTCCGCTCCTGCGGCAGGTTCTCCTCTATAAAGGCTTCACCGAGGTGCCTTATGTCCAGATAGACATCCTCGCCGCTCTCTATCTGCTCCCAGATCGCTTTGGCCACTACATCCCTCGGTTTCAGCTCGTCTATGAAGCGCTCGCCTCTGGAGTTGAGCAGATATCCTCCCGCCCCTCGCGCGCTCTCGCTTATGAGTATGCCGCTCCTTTTGAGGGCGGTCGGGTGGAACTGCACGAACTCCATATCGCTCAAAACGCATCCGGCCCTCACAGCGGCCGCCACACCGTCGCCGGTGGTAGCCGAAGAGTTGGTGGTGAAACCGCGATAGAGGCCGCTGTATCCTCCGGTCGCGACGACTACGCTTTTCGCCCCAATAGCCCTCACTTCACCGCTTCCAATATCGATGGCGGTCACACCCAGAACCCGCCCCTCTTCGACAATGAAGTTGAGCATAAAGAGTTCGTCCAGAAACTCCACCCCCATACCCAGCGCCCTGTCGTAGAGGGTGTGGAGTATCTTCAGGCCTGTATAGTCCTGTGCGTAGCAGGCTCTCTCCGAGCCTGCACCGCCGAGCCTTCTTTGGGCCACCCTGCCGCCTTCGAGCCTGCTGAACGGCACCCCTATGGAGTCGAGCCACCCGATCGCCTCGGGGGCCTTTTCGCAGAGCCTGCGTATCATGTTTTCGTCTCCGAGCGTATGGGCCGACCTCAGCGTATCGGCTATATGCGCCTCTATGCTGTCCTCTCCAACATTGCCCAAAGCGGCGTTTATGCCCCCCTGGGCCATCGATGTCTGAGATCTGGTAGGGTATGTCTTGCCCAGAACGCTCACGCTCGCCCCCGTCTCTTTGGCCGCTATAGCGGCACAAAGGCCGGCTCCGCCTCCACCTATTACAAGTATATCACTCATGCTGCTTCGCCTTTTTCATACACCCGGTACTCTTTTTAGGGCAATTATAACAAGCCTCTATGTTATACTATATAAAAAAACGGATAAAGGCGTATGGGCAGATTTTTTTTATCTCTCGTTCTGGCCCTGCTCGTAGCCGGCTGTACTACCGACAACGGCGGAAGCGGCGGTTTCGAGCCCAAAGAGGCGACAGGGCAGGAGAGAACGAAGTACCGCACATTCATAAGCGACGAGGAGCTGAAAACCCAAAAAGAGCTCGCGCTCATCGAGGCGAACAAGAGCGTGGAGCTCGAAAAGATAAGCAGCGCCGCGAAGCTTAAGCAGCTGGAGCTTCAGAAGCGGGCGGAGCTGGAGCTCATGCGCGAAAAGGAGAGGCTGCTTAAAATTGAGCATGAGCAGGCGCTCGAACGCTACACCCTTTTGGGCGCCATCTTGCTGCTGCTTCTTGCCGGCGGAGCGCTTCTGTGGTACTTCGACAGAAGGCGAAAAGACAAACTGCGAGCCTACGAAGACAACCTGAAGAAGTATTTCCACCAGAAAGAGAACGAGTCGCGCGTAAAGATAGCCGAAAAGATCCTCGATACCGTTGCCTCGAAAGATCTAAGCAGCGAGCAGCGGGCGAAGCTGATAGAGGCGCTTCACGGCACTGCCCCGAAAGCCGCGACTCCCCCGCCTGAGAGCGAAGAGAACGATACCGAAGATGCGATTTTGATAGAGACCAGAGAGGAGAATCCGGATGAAAAGAAGTGACGAGATATACTCGGAAGGGGCGCTGCTCTCCAGAAGCCTTGCGGACTTTCTCACCACGAAGTTTCTGGCCCTCAGCACGGCACCTTTTTTCATAACACTGCTTATTTCCATAATATTTCTTTACTACCTATCGGGCGAGTTTTTCGACATGCTCAACGTAGCGGCGCAGGTATCGCAGAACCCTGATGCGGTAGATACGCAGAACGAATTGGCACAGTTTGCGAAGGAGTACCCGATCATCTCCGCCATTTTGGGCAGCTTCATCTTCAAGGCGATCGCGGGAACGCTCTTCTATCTCATAGGGGGAGGCTTCGCCGTTTTGGTTTCGGTCATCCTGGCCGTTATCATCATAGGCTTCTTCACCCCCTACATAGTTGCCGAAGTGCAGAAGCGCCACTACCCGAACATCGAGCGCAGAGCCACCGTTTCAATAGTCGACTACCTGATCTTTCTGCTCAAGCAGTTCGGCCTATTCCTCCTCTTTTTCTTCGCATCTTTGCCCTTTTACTTCATCCCCGTGCTGAACATCGTGGCGATGAACGCCCCCTTCTACTTTCTCTTTCACACGCTGCTTACAAAGGATGTGGCGGGGGAGATTCTCGACTCCCGGGAGCAGAGAGAGGTATTTAAAAAGGCGAAGTGGCGCATTGCGACGACCACCTTCATACTCTACCTCCTGTCGCTGATTCCGGCTGTCGGTATACTGGGGCAGGTCTACTTCGTCATAGTGCTCTCACACCAGTTTTTCCAGGAGGCTGCCAGGCTGAGGGGTGCGCAGATCGAGGGGACGGCGGCCCTTGAGCGGTAGGCTCGAGCAGTCCGCTACCACCTGATGCCGATGCGTCCGCCGCCGATAAGCGCGATCGCCAAAGCCCCTACAAGATAGAGGAGGGGTGTCTCGATACTCCAGCCGCCGAACTTTCCGAGCGAAAAAAGGTTTCCGCCGTAGGCGAGTGCGATCGCTACGGCCATGTTGAAAGCCACAACAGCCGCCGCGATACGGGTACGGAAACCGACTATAAGCGCAACCGGCGCCAGCACCTCGCCTATGTAGACCCCGTAGCCGATCCACTGCGGGAGCGAGTGTGCGGCGAGCATCCCCTTGATCGGATCTATGCCGTATAAAACCTTATGGATACCGTGGAAAAGAAGCAGACCTCCCACGCCCAGACGCAGAAGAAACTTTCCCCACTCCGCCGTCATTTTCCGCCTCCTTTCGGGGTATACTCCAGTACTACCGGTTCGCTGAAGTTTGGCACGTCGTCATATGTGAAAACGGCATAATACTTCTTTACGTCCAGCGCTCCGAAGTCGTCGTATGTCCAGCTGTCCTGTCCGCCATAGAGCTTGTCGCCGTCATACGGCGAGATGGGAACCCTGAAGGGGTTCTTTATAACGAAAACACCTCTGAAATCCCGATCGTCGGGATTTCTCCATTCGAGCCTTATCTTGTCGTTTTCGACTCTGTAGCGCAGGTTTTCGACGGCGGCTACAGGGCGGCGGCGCTTGTGCAGATACTCCACGACCAGCCGGGGCGTATACTCGGGGTGCGAACTGTGCCACTCGACAACCGAATTTTTCACCAGCTTCTTCGCACTGCTCGGACGCAGCAAAAAGGCGATGCCCTTTCCGCCTCTGAGCATATTTCCGAACTCCTGTATCGCATATGTATCGAAAACGAAGACCTGCTCTCCGTTTTTGAGATCGCCGGCGCTCACATCGTAACCTATGTTCTCTATGATGCGCCGCTCTTTTATGGCCTCATAATCCCTCTCGGAGGCGGCATCTATCATCTCGAGATGGAACCGGATGTTCTCTTTGGCATAGACCTTCACGGGCTTGAGAACCACATATGCCCGTGTTATCTGCATAAAGTCCAGATCCGGCAGAGATCCGAGCTCGAAATCGAAAGTGGAGTAGATCTTTTTTCCATCACCGTCGAACCCGGCCGCAATTTTACCCTCTTCTACGCCGCCTGCCATTACGGTAAAGCTCCGCTTGGGAAAGAGTTCGAGCTTTTTTGGCGCAAGCGTATAGGTTATCTCCAGGTGCGGCCTGAAAGCGAGGCCTCCGCCGAACTTTCCGTAGCCTATATCCCACTGCATCATCTGTGAGCTTCTGCCTACATTTAGGGTTTTCGGCCCCTCCATTCTGAAGACCGCCTCTTTTTTCGCTATCTGCTCCTGCAAAACGGCACACTCTATCTCACTGAACTCCCAGCTCCTCCAGATACCCTGGGTCAGGTGGTTCGAGGGCGTAGGGCGCCCCACGTACGTAAGAGGCTTCATGCTCTCCACACTCTTGAAGTCGGTTATCTCTTCTATGCTCTCCCGGTCCACTATGGCTACACTCCACTCACCGAATTTCTCTACAGTGACACCTACGCGGTTCATAGGGTAGATACGGAGGCGGGCACGTTTTATAACGGCGTTTTCGGGAACCGTTTTGAGAGGTACGGTTATTACGGCGTAGCTTACTCCCTTCGCTTCACTTACGCCTACAAAGAGCGAATTCAGACCGAAATGCGAAGCGTTATCTTTCGCTTTCTCGGCCACATACCCCGTTTTGGACGGGATCGGAAAGTATGTACGGTGAAACTCGTCGTCGGCCACATGTGTGCGAATCGCCAACACGGGTGCAAACGGCGACTTGCGGCCGCTGCTCTTGTTTACGGCGCGTATATGGTAGAAGTAGAGAGTATCGCTTCTAAGGTTGTTGTCGCAGAAGCGGTTCGCCTGCGTGATGCCCATGAGGTTGAAGCGGCGGCAGTACGACTTTTCACGCCTGCTTCTGTATATCTCGAAATATATCTCGTCTCCGTCCTGCTCGTAAGGCTCCCACTCAAGTGTCACATTCTCCGTGCCCACATAGGTGGCCCTGAAGTTTTCCGGTCTCTCCATACGCCGCTCTTTGGCGTAGTTGGGGGCCTCCATGATAGCGGCGATAAGGGCCGGGATATGCTCCCTGATATGCTCTATCATATCGTCGAGATAGTCGGAGATGTTTCGCGTTCCGACCTCCACGACACTCGCTATTATCCCTCTGGAGTAGTAGAACTCCCTGCCGCTGCCGCTAATGAGCTTCGCCGGCGGTTTGCCCTGGTGTATTCCGTATTCTCGGTCGCTAATTTTTCTGATCTCTTCTGCCATATTGGCGCACAACACGTTCATGTCGGTCGTATCTATCGTATCTTCGTGTCTGAAGTCGTGTGCGGGGAAAAAAACGTTGCCCTGCGAGTGGTAATCGAGCGCTACGGCAATGTTCGGATGCGACTCCACGAAATCCCTGAGCGCCCTCGTTTCGGGTTCGCTGAAAGGTTCCGGACCGCCGTATATGTTGGATGTGGGCTTGTTCGACTTCACGAAGCCGACCGGGAAGTTTCTGTTTAGGTCGACACCGTAGCTGCCGTCGGCATTCTGTCTCCTGTTTTTGCGCCAGAACGAGAAGTGGTTGCGCGAATACTCGAAGCCGTCCGGGTTCGCGCACGGCACCATGTATATAGCGGCGTTTTCGAGTGCCGTCTGCACATCGTGGTCGTACTCTATGTTTCTGTCGACATACTGGGCGAAGCCGATGGCCAGCTCCAGCCCTATCCACTCTCTTGCGTGTATCGTTCCGGTAAAAAAGAGTGCCGGCTTTTGCGCGGCCTTTTGAACAGATTTCGAAATGGTTACCGCGACAATGTCGCGCTTCTCCCATGTCTGCCCTATGACTTCGACGGCAAACAGGTCCGGTCGTCTTTCGGCCAGCTCTTTAAATAGCGCGACCGCCTCATCGTACGAGTGGTAAAGCTGCTTCAATAATCTTCCTGCTTTATGGCGATATGGTCGCGGATTTTAGCCAATTTCTTTTTACCCAGACCTTTTATTTTCAACATATCTTCGATCTTTTCGAAAGGCCCGTGCTTCTTTCTGAACTCCACGATCTTCCCGGCCAGTTTTTTGCCTATCGCTTTTATCCCGCTCAGGCTCTTTGCATCGGCTTTGTTGATATCGACCCTGCCGTGAAGCTTCTCTGCCCACACTTTCAGCGTCTGTTTCTCTATCCCCTCGAGTTCGAGCAGCTCTTCTATGCTCTTTATGTCACGGCTCCTTATGTAGCGGATAACCTCCACGGCTATCTCCTCCTCCATGCCGTGAAGGGTCATCAGCTCAGTAAGCGTCACTCCCTCCAGTGAGATTTCGCTATCTTCGAGCCCATCGTGCCGCGCTTGTGACTTTTTCGACTCCTCCAGTATCTCTTCGGGCAGATCCTCTTCCCTCTCTATATGTCTGTGCAGATGGCTGTCGTCGGGAATATCTTCGGGAACGCTCTCTTCGGCAAGCTCCATATCCCATCTGCCCTCTTTGTCGTTAACGTAGTAGGCTCCGTCACTCGAGGGGATATATCTGCTGAACTCGATATGGCGCATGGTTCTAAGAAGCGAAGAGTCGATCTTGCCGAGCTCCTCCCAGTTATACAGCGGTATATGCGGCTTCGGAAAGCGCCCCTCGGAGAAGTCCCACATCAGATACCGGCCTATCCAGTCCCTGAAGTACGGAAAGGCCGCAAATGCCGTAGCGCACTCCAGTATGTAGTACTTACCGTCATATTCGGCGATGTCGCAGGCCCAGTACTCCGCTTTTGCCGCCTTCGAAGCCTCCACCGCAAGCTCGAGCGCTCCCATCGGCACCCCTTCGTAGGTCATGTAGCCGCCCTGGGAAGTGTTGGTCAGGTCCATATCTTCACCCGCCACACGCCAGAAGGCGCATGCGGGCTTGTGGCCTATCAGCATCACTCTTATGTCGGCTTTCAGCGGGATGCACTCCTGAATATACATAGGCATATACTTTTTTTCGTCGAAAAGCTTTTTCGCTTCCTCTTTGCTTTTGACCTTGTGCACATAGTAGCCTCCATAATTCGAGGGGCCGTAGCTTCGCTTTATTATGACGGGGTAGTCGCACTTCTCGAGATAGCGGTACCCCTCATCTCTGTCGTAGAATATCTCCGTTTTGGGATGCGAGAGGTTGTGCTTTTCGCAAAATAGCGTCACATTCTCCTTGCTTTTGTTCGAAAACTGGGTCTCGAGCGAAGGGACAAACCTCACATGCGGAAGCTCCTTGGCTATCTCCCTGAAGGTTTCATAGGCTGTTGCGGGTATGTTGCCGATGAGGATATCGATCTTCTTCTTTTTCACCTCTTCTATGAACCTCTCTTTGTCGTTGCCCCAATGGTAGACGACATGCTCTATCTTGTCGGGCCAGCCTTTGAAGTTGGATCTGTCGAAAAACCTCAAAACGTAGTCGAGGTAGAGGAGTCCCAGTTTAGGAAGTTTTCTCTTTTTGGCCATCTTTTTCTATCCTTTTGATTTATGTTATGCGAATACCGGACCGGACCGTATTACCGTTTGGCCGCACTCTTCCTGTCGATCATATCGACGATCATCTCAATCTTTCTGTCGTTGAAATCGAGCCCGAGCCTCTCCTGCTCCGGTGTGGCGAATGCGGGTATTCCGTTTATCTCCAGCACCAGGTACTCTCTCTTTTTTCTGTCATATATGATGTCGACACCTGCGATCTCCAGCCCCACGATCTCGACCGCTCTTTTCGCCAGATCCACTACCTCCTCCTCCGGTTCACGCAAAAAGACGCTCCCGCCGCTGGTTACGTTGGTGCGCCAGTCGGTACCTCCCGCCTTGCGCCCATAGCAGCCGACATATTTGCCGTCTACGATATCGACGCGGTAGTCCGTACGGTCGTAGTCTATGAACTTCTCCACATAGAAAAAGCGCAGGTCCATCTGGTTCAAAAAAGGGAGCAGCGTATCGAGCGTGGCTTCGCTGTCGATTTTCGTCAATCCGACTCCGCCCCATCCGTCCGTCGGCTTGTATACCATCTGCTTCCAACTACGGATGAACTTCTTCAAACGCTTCGAGTCGTCACGGTGGCAGAGCCTGAAGTCGGGTGTGCTTACGCCGTTGTTTCTCAGCAGGTAACTTGTCTGGAACTTGTCTTCGGTAAGTTCGAAAGAGTCATAGTTGTTTATGCAGGGAACCATCCGGTTTAGCGCCTTGTACAGATACATCTGATACTGCGTCTGCTCGCCGGCATTGTAGCTGAAAAAGAGATCGAGCTTCTCCATATTGATGCCGTGGCAGCGAATATGGCCCCCTTTTACATAGGCGTCACGCAGATTCAGCCCCGTAATCGGCTCGATACCCCGATCTTTGAGCATCTTTACGATTCTTTTTTCTATCCTGTCGCCGCCCCCGTTTTGGTACATCCAGATACCTACACGCCTCTTCTTACCCACAGATCGCTCCTCTCTCCTGGTGATGGGCCAGGACCCTGGTCATAAGCTCTATACGCTCTTCGAAACTCCTTTTCAGCGCTCTCTCCCTTACGGTATGGTCGCCGTCTCCGTAAGGGCCCAGACCGTCGAGCGTAACCACTCCGGCGGCGGCTACTATATTGGCATCGCTTACACCCCCGCGCATCTCGGTTCCGATCTTCATGCCGGCAATCTCGCCCATCGCTTCGACCAGCTCCTTCTGCCATGCGTTGGGCTCCATCACATCACGCTGGATGGAGCCGCCGAGTCTCGATGAGGTACCCTTCACAAAAGATTCTGCCGCAATATCTTCCAGTCCGCACAGAAGCCTCTCACGCTCCCTGTTGTCGGCATACCTGAGCTCCAGCAGCAGTTTTGCGTGGGGGCTTACCGTATTTGCACCCACACCTCCTTCGATCCTGCCCACATTTACCGTCGACCCCTTTTGAAGGTCCGTCAGGGCCGTAAGTTTTTGAAGCTTCAGCGCCGCTTCGAGGTTAGCATCGCACCCTTTGTCGTAAGAGGTACCGGCATGAGCGCCCTTTCCCTCTATCGCAATCTCGAAGGTTCCTATCCCTTTTCGCCCCACGACCACCTCCATATCGGGACCGGCGGCTTCGAATACGAAACATTTGTCGTAGCCGGCGGCAAGTTCGCGGGTGAGCTGTCTGGAGTCGTCGCTTCCCGTCTCTTCGTCGCTGACAAGAAGAAAGTCGATGTCCTCGATTTTCGAAAACTTCTCATAAATCGCGCGAAGCGCCTCCAGAGCAACTATGTTGCCCCCCTTCATGTCGCACACACCCGGACCGTACACCCACTCCTCGTCCTCTTCGAAACCCTCAAACGAACCGGGGTGGAATACGGTATCGAGATGACCGAGAAGAAGGATCTTCTCACGCTTTTCGGTTTTCGGCGAAGCGAACAGAAGATGGTCGCCTATGAGCTCCCTCTCGTATCTTTTTACTCCAAAGCCGATCTCTCCGAGCCATTCGGCGAAGAGATCCCCCACTCTGTCCACCCCATTTTTATTGTGCGTATGGGAGTTGATCAGAACGGTTTTCTCAAGATCGTTTTTCCATTTTTGCATAGTATCCGCTTCCGGTTTTTCGATATTTTTAGAGATAATACCATTTTTGAGGTATAAGCTCTCTTTCAAACCCTCAGGATGCAGCGCTATGGTGCCGTTACAGCCCTAACCACCTCAAATTCGAGATAGGCAAGGGTGTACTCCTGCAGAATCTTTTTCGTCCGGGCAAAGGAGAGCTGCCGCTTCCCGCCGCTCACCCCGCTGCGCTTGATATAGCGGAGCATCGAGAGCCTGTCGCTGAAATATAGTTCATATCTTAAAATATCGATTTCCGCATCGAAGTTTCTCTCTATCGCGGCTACCGTCTCCTCCCTGCTTCTTATGGGGGAGATCGTTCCGGCCGTACGGTGCAAAGATTCGAACGTCCCGGAGGTGAAGATGGCCAGCGCTACCGGCAGATCGAGCGAGGCTATGCGGCCAAGCGTCAGGTCGAGATCCCTGCTCCACTGCAGTGCCGACGAAGAGACAAGAAGGTCGAAACCCCCTTTCCTCAGCCTGTCATAGAGGCACGGATCGTCGAAGTCCGCCTCGAGTTTCTCCACCCCCTCGCCTCCGGGGTGGAGAGAGAGCATCTGCGGGGCGAGATCGACCGCACAATACTTTGTGAACGGATGTTCATAGGCCCTGAAGAAGCCGCCGCTGCCGCACCCGAGATCTACGATCCTCCCATACGGTCTTGCAATTTTTGAAGCGAGCGCCTTCGCGACACGCTCCTGTATGAGGCTGTAGCGTCCGTAACCGGATGCAAATCGCCGAAACTCTCTTTGTGGTTGCATATTGACTTTCAATTTGGATATAATATCGCGCTAATTATCCCCAAACTTCCAATAGAGTTTGCTGAACATAAGTCGCCGCACATCGCAAAAACCGTTTTTCGGCGCATCGATACAAAGAAGGATTTCATAAAATGGTAACCGTACTATTCGTTACACAGATCGTTTTGACACTCATTTTGACTGTTCTCGTACTGCTTCAGAAGAGCTCCTCCATAGGGCTGGGGGCCTACAGCGGCTCCAACGAGTCGGTTTTCGGGGCCAAAGGGCCGGCCGGCTTCCTGGTAAAGGCCACCTTTACCGTCGGCATCATCTTTGTTCTAAACACCATCTTTCTCGGGTATCTCTATAACAAAACCCACAACGAGTCGGTCGTAGACACCATCGAGACAGGGGCCAAAACCGTTCCCTCCGCACCGGCACTGCCGGTAACTCCGGCCGCACCTTCCGCCCCGGCCGTACCGCAGGCTCCAGCCGAAAAGTGATGCGTCCGCTTCTGGGGCTGTGGCTTCTGGCCCTGACCCTGCTGGCCGACGCCCATATCTTCGTCTACCACCGCTTCGGCGACACCCGCTACCCCTCCACCGACACATCCATAGAGGTTCTGAGAAAACAGTTCGACTATTTCAGAAAAAACGGCTACGAGGTCATTCCCCTCAGCCGGCTCGTCGAAGCGCTCCAAAAGGGTAAAAACATACCGGACAGCTGGGTAGTGCTTACGATAGACGACAGCTACAAGAGCTTCTATGACAACGCTCTCGCGCTCTTCAAAGAGTACAGATACCCGTTCACACTCTTCGTCTACACCGGCGCCACGGAAGCGGGATATAGAGACTACATGAGCTGGAAGCAGATAGAAGAGGCGATGAAACATGGCGAGATCGGCTTCCACTCCCACACCCATCCGCATATGGTATCAAAGAGCGGCGACTACCTTAGAGAGGATTTCAGAAAAGGTCTCGAGCTTATGAAAAGAAGGCTCGGCATAGAGCCGCGCTACTTCGCCTACCCCTACGGGGAGTACGACGAGCGGGTCAAGAGCATCGCGAAGAGCTTCGGTTTCGATGCCGTATGCAACCAGAATGTCGGAGCCGTCTCGAAAGAGTCGGACCCGATGGATCTCGACAGGATAGCGCTGACCGGAGATCCAAACCTTAAAAGCAAGCTGAAGATAAAGTATCTTCCGGCACAGTGGCTGGAGCCGAAAGGGTGGCCCGAGGATGGCGTGGTACGAAGGGTTCACGTCAAAACTTCGGACCCAAACGCCGCCCGGGGGCGGCTCTACCTTACCGGCTACGGATGGAGAAGAGTGGCTCTTAAGAAGGGAGAGCTCGATACTACCCTGAACCTTCCTCTGAAAAATCGCAGGAGCCGTCTCATTTTAAAGCTTGAAAAAGATAGAATATCTACGAAAATAGTTGTGAAACCATAAGGAGATTTGAGAATGGAAGAGCTTAACGAAGTCTACGACTACGCCAAAGAGCATATGGAGAAGAGCCTGGAGGTGCTTAAAAAGGAGTTCACCACGATCAGGACGGGAAGGGTATCTACCCACATCGTCGACAACATAAAGGTGGACTACTACGGAACACCGACACCCCTGAACCAGGTGGGAAGCGTCATCGCCACCGATGCGCAGACCATCACTATAAGCCCGTGGGAGAAGAACCTGCTGCCGGAAATAGAGCATGCGATACAGCAGGCGAACATCGGTGTGAACCCCAACAACGACGGAGAGACGATAAAGCTCTTCTTCCCGCCGATGACCGTGGAGCAGCGCCAAGAGAGCGCAAAACAGGCCAAGGCGATGGGCGAAAAGGCGAAAGTTGCCATAAGAAACATCCGAAGGGATGCCAACGACAAGATAAAAAGGCTGGCCAAAGAGAAGGTCATCACCGAAGACGAGGAGAAGAGAGGCCACGACCAGGTGCAGAAGATAACCGACGAATTCGTCAAGAAGGTCGACGAACTGGTCAAGAAGAAGGAAGAAGAGGTGCTCAAAGTTTAGCGAATAACGGGTAACGAAAAAGAGGATAGTCGCTTCGCTCCCTTCATATTTTAAATATTGTCCGCGAAGCGGCTCACCCTCACTATTCGTTTTTCACTCTTCTCTTTTCACTAACCAATTATAAGGTACACGATGGATATAAAAAAGATATACATGGAGGCCGATGCGCTTCTGCACGGCCACTTCAAGCTGAGCAGCGGGAACCACTCCGAATACTACCTTCAGTCTGCGAAGGTGCTCGAAGATCCCAAAACTGCGGCCCTGCTCGCGGGTGAATTGGCGAAACAGATAAGAGAGTACGGGCTCGAGGTCGAGACCGTGTGCTCTCCGGCGATCGGCGGTCTGATCGCCGGGTTCGCCCTGGCCTCCGCACTCGGGTGCAGATATATCTTCACCGAGAGGGTAGAGGGGAAGATGACGCTCCGCAGGGGTTTTGAGGTCAAAAAGGGCGAAAAGGTCCTGATATGCGAAGATATAATAACCACGGGCGGCTCGGCCATGGAGGCGGCTGCCGAGATCGAGCGGCTCGGCGGTGAAGTGGTCGGTTTCGCCGCACTCGCCAACCGCGGCTTCTGCCGCCGCGAAGGGAGCGGCCTCGAGCGCAAGCCGAACTGCAAACTTCCCGAAAAGATACCCTTTTTCGCACTTGCGGACTTCGACTTTCCGATGTACCCGCCGCAGGAGTGCCCGATGTGCAAAGCCGGCAGCGAAGCGGTAAAGCCGGGCAGCCGCGGCAACTAAGGAAAAAGAGTTGGGCCGCTGGAGAAAAGTAAAACAGGGAAAAGCCGAAAAAGAGAGTGCCCGAAAAGGGGAACCGCGGGCCGAAGAGGTTCAGCCGGCCTGCGCCCCGGTTTCACTGCGCCTGAAGGCTTTCCTGACCGATACCTTCATGATCACTATGCCTATTCTCTATATCGTCATCTACCTGGTCATGGGAGACAGGGAGGGGTTCAGGGAGCATATGGGCGAAGGATGGCTCTATATCGTTGCCATACACATGGCGATCGTCGTACTGCTGTGGCGGCTCAAAGCCCAGACTCCGGGAATGAAGGCTTATGACCTCTACATCGTGGATCCGCAAAACGGGGGCGAAAAGCCGGGCTGGATCAAGTGCGTTTTGCGCTACGTGATGATGCAGACGGCGATACTCTCTGTCATAGGGCTCACACTTCCCTTTATCATGAAAGGCAAAGAGGGGCTACAGGACCTCGTATCCGGAACATGCATCGTCCATAAGCCCTGAGCGGAGCGTAGAGAGTGTTTCTGCGAATCTCCGCCTTCTACCTCTTCTACTTCGCCATAATCGGCGTATATGTCATCTTCTTTCCCAAAGCTCTGCAGATGGCGGGCTACAGCAGCGCGCAGATCGGCATACTTCTTTCGGCGGCACCCCTTATGAGGTTCATAGTACCGTTCCTCTTTCTGAAACATGTAAAACTTAACGAAAAAACTTTCACGATATCGCTGGCGGTACTTTCGCTTTCGGTTCTGCTGTTCTATCCGGCACTCGATAGCTTCTGGCCGCTTCTGGCGGTAAACCTGCTTTTCGGAGCCGCAATAAGCGTATCTCTCCCCTTCGTGGAGGCGAGCGCACTCGAGATTCTGAGCAGGCGCATATACGGACGCTCCAGGCTCTTCGGCTCCATCGGCTTCATGCTTATAGCGCTCTGGCTCGGCAAGATGCTCGAAGGACCTCTCGATGCGCTCAACTACCTCGCGGCGACCACCATCCTTACGGCCCTCAGCGGTGCGGCGGTCGTCTACGGCTCCCGCAAACGGAGCGAAAAAGAGGCGCCTTCGGGCGGTGAAAACTTCTCCGTTCTGCGCTACTGGCCGCTATGGCTCAGCTTTTTTCTGATGCAGGTGAGCTTCGGCGGCTTCTACAACTTTTTCACCATCTACGAAACCGCCCACGGCATAAGCCTCGAGACGACCAGCTGGCTCTGGAGTTTCGGCGTGCTGTGCGAGATAGCGATGCTCTACTTTCAGGGGCCCCTGCTTCACAAAAACCTGCTTACGGTCTTGAGGGTCACGGTACTTGCCACATCTATACGATGGCTCATTCTGTGGCTCTTTCCCGACTCTTTGGCCTTTACATTTTTTGCACAGAGTCTCCACGCGCTCAGCTTCGCCCTCTACCACAGTGCGGCCATTACGCTGCTCTATACGCTCTACCGCCAAAAGGCGCTGGCCCAGCAGTTCTTTCTGGGCATATCGTACGGACTTGGCGGATTCGTAGGTGCGATTCTCGCCGGCCAGTTCTACGGCGAAAACCTCTTTCTGGCGGAGTTTTTCATAGCATTCGCCGCTTTTGCGATCCTGTTAACAGAGCGTTCATCCAGGTTTAGCGGTAAAAAAGTATACTGATTTTATGAAAATCGTCTCGAAATCTTGGATTTCGAAGCTTCATGGGGTTGCAGGGCCGCTCACCGCCTGCCAAATTGCGGGCTCGGCACTGAGTTTGCGTAGCATCAAAGTATAATACAAAGGCGGTTTTTGCCGATATTTCCATAATACCTCTGAAATCCGGTTCAAAAGCTCCGGGGGCAGAGGCGTCATCAAACTACAAGATAGAAGGATATAGATGAAAAGATTCTCCATCGCAGCTTCCGCACTGCTTCTCTTTAGTGCGGCAACGGCAAATGCGGACACCATAGGCGGTGAGGTCGCTGTAGGCGGCTGGAACCATGACCCCAGCGGCTGGGTACAGTACCCGACAGGTTCGGACAAGATCGATCTGGACAGCGATCTCAACCTCGATACAAGAACCGAACTATACCTCAGGGCCAAGATAGAGCATCCGCTTCCCCTGCTTCCCAATATCAGGCTCGGTTTCACCCAGAACCGAAGCAGCGGCGACGGGGCCATTACAAAGAGTTTCAGTTTCGGCGGCATTACGGTAACCGGCGGAGAGAAGGTGCATACGGAGACGCAGCTTGACACATACGACGCCACCTTCTACTACGAAATCGTCGACGTCGGAATGGATCTGGACCTGGGGATCACGGCACGCTACCTCGACGGGTATGTAGATATCAAAAGCCTCACGACCGGCCGCCAAGACAGCACGGACGTTTCGGCGGTTTTCCCGATGGTTTATGCAAACGCACGGGTTCCGATGCCTTTTCTGAGCGAACTGTCTGTCGGAGCCGAAGGGAGCTACATCACATATGACGGAAGCACCCTTTACGACCTGCAGGCCGACGTACGCTACGAATTTGCGATGGGTCTCGGCGTAGAGGCCGGATACCGCGCCCAAAAGATCAAGCTCGACGATGTCGAAAACACCAGCAGCGACGTAGACATAAAAGGTTTCTTCATCGGTGCCGTCTGGGACTTCTAGCGGTACTCCGTTATCTGATCGAGAGGCAGCCTTATCTTTTCGGGCGCCTCGTTTACCCTGTAGCCGAAAGCGACTATAAGGGCCAGCTCCTCGCGGGCCGGGTCCATATCCAACAGCGCCTCTATCTTCTCTTTTTCGAAACCTTCTATCGGGCAGCTGTCTATCCCCATCATCGCCGCACCCGTCATCATGTTGGCCGCCGCTATGTAGCACTGGCGTGATGCCCAGCAAAAGAGCCCCTCGGTCGCAAGTTTATGTGCGGCGAAATCGTCGTAGATCTTGAAATATGCCTCTATCTTCTCTTGGGGCAGATCGCGCCTCGAGAGCATACTCCTGCTATATTCGCTGCCGGGCGCCAGCGGAGCCACTATCGACTTTATCAGCACCAGATCGCTACAGGTGGTTATCTGGGGCTGATTCCAGCATAACGGCCGGAGGCTCTCTTTGAGCTTCTGATCTCTTACGACAAGAAACCTCCACGGCTCCATCCCGAAAGAGGAGGGGCTCAGGCGCCCAAACTCCAAAACGGCATCCATCTCGCTCTCTCTTATGCGTCTGCTCTCGTCGAAGAGCTTGCAGGCATGGCGATAGTGCATCGCCCTGATAAAGGCATTTTTCATCTCTCACTCCTTGCTCCATATTCTGCGGTTGAGATTCAACTCCTCTACGATACTAAGAATTAGATTAAGATTTTCTATATAACTCTTGAAAACGTCGATGCTGAGAAGAGATTTGAAGAGCGTCGGCTCGAACCAGTTGCCGCCGTTTTCGATCGCTATGAAGAGTCTGTCGAACCTGAAAGAGAGGTATACGGGAGTGTCCGCCTTTTTTCTCAGTGCGACCAGCTTCTCCATGATTACGGGCGTCAGAAGGTAGTGCGCCTCTACCGGGTCTTCCGAATAGACTTTGAACTCCCTCTCGAAAGCGGGGCTGTCCATACGCACCAGCTTGCCGCTCACCGCACCCTGAAACCAGCTGCCGACCAGGCCGAAATACTTTTCGGCTACATCCGGGTATACCAGCAGAGGTTTGTGAAACCGCTTATGAAACTCGGTCACGATGAACGTTCCGGCGAAAACGGTGCTGCGGTGCTTTCGCCCTTTTGAGTCCCTCACCTCTTTCTCGACTTTCAGATCGCTGAACTCAATTGGCGTAGCGCCTATTTTCCCCTTTATCAGGTCGTTGCCCTCATAGTAGTCGATATCGGTATCGAAGAGGCCGCTCATCGTAAATAGGGTGCGCGGTATCGTGCCGGCCGGGTTGTAGAGCAGAGAGGGGTCGATCTTTGCGACCAGCTCTTTGAATATCCTCTTTTTGAACTCTCTGCGATACCCCGTCATGAACCAGTTTGCGGCAAAAGCCGTGGCCGCAAATGCCGCGATGGAGATCTCGATCGCCCCGTCGCCGCTGGAGCTGAAAAATATCAAGAGAAGCGCAAGAGCGGTAATCCCTATAACGACAGAGGCGGCAACCACCTTTTTAAGCACCCTTTTGCGCTCGACCTCCAACTCCTGCAGCTTTGGGTAGAGCTCACTGTAGTAGAAGTCGAGCAAACCGGAGGCTTTGATACTCATCTGCCGTTCAAGAGTTCAAAAGCTCTTTGATATCTATATTTTTTCGCTCCGTTTCGGGAATCTCAAAGAGAGGCCTCGATTCGAATCTGAACCATCCGGCTATAAGCGATGATGGGAACATCTCGCGCACATTGTTGTAGTCTGTAACCGCCTGGTTGTAGGCCCGTCTCGCCGCCGCTATCTGCTCCTCAATCTCGTTGAGAGAGCGCATAAGCTGCACGATATTTTCGTTGGCCTTCAGATCTGGGTAGTTCTCCACGGCCACCATGAGGCCGTGCAGAGGCTTCGCCAGCTCGTCCGCGACGGCGATCTTCTCTTCGGGAGTCAGCCCCGGCCGCATCGCCTTCGCCCTGAGCTCCGTAACCTTCTCGAGAAGCCCTCTCTCGTAATTCATCGACTCTTTCAAAAGGGTAACGAGGTTCGGGATGAGGTTGTAGCGCTTCTTCAAAAGCGCATCTATGGTTGCGAAAATATTGTCACACTGGTTTCTTCTGGATATGAGGGTATTGTATATAAGTACAACCGCAAGCGCCGGAATGGCTATAGCAACGAGAAGCTCCATATTCGGTTCCTTTGCAAATCTTAAATTGAGTATACCCAAAAATGGATGGAGACATCATTACAAATAGTCTGTATGAATTTTGGCTCAATTCGATATTTACAATTTCCTCATATTGTCGATAATCTATTAGCTTATATTATACAATAAGGACCCGATATGTTTAGTTCTCTTTCAATAGTGGCACGCTCTATCATTCTGGCTATCGCTGTAATGCTCGGTATAGCCGCTATAACATTTTATTCCGACAGGATTCAAAACATTCAGAATGAGATATCGGAAATAAAAGATCAGTTACTAATGTCAAAGATCGAAATACTTCAAGAGAGACGGAACGAGAAAGATTTTCTTGCCAGAAGAGATATGAAATATAAAAAGAAGTTCGATAAAACAATGCTAGAACTTCAAAACAGGCTCGAAAAGATCGAAAAGCTCTTCAAAGAGAACTCTATTCATACGCAAGAGCTAAGCTCCCTCAAAAAGATGCTCTCACTCTATAAAGAGAAATTCGGATTCATCGCATCCCAGATAGAGACGATCGGGCTGGATGAAAAGAGCGGACTCAGGGGGGCGCTCAGAAGTGCGGTGCACGAGGCCGAGAGAGCGGTCAGAAAACTTGAAAACTATCGGATATTGAGCGATATTTTGATGCTGAGACGAAACGAAAAGGATTTCCTTATAAGAAAAAAAGAGAAGTATCTGAAAAAGTTCGAGAAAAACTTCAAAAAAATCTCAGACTCGCTCAAGACCATTCCGGACTCACCGGAAAAAGAGCTCATAAGAGAGAAACTGAATATCTATGCGCAAAAGTTTGAGGATCTGGCAAAAGCGTACAAAACCCTTGGATTGACCCATAACACCGGCTTGCACGGTGAGCTGAGAGATGCGGTTCACAAAACCGAAGATCAGCTCGACGAGCTTCTTAAAAAATCGAACTCGGAGATGACAAAAAAACTCGACTCTGCATATCTGACCTACTATATATCTATCTCGATTATGATAATTTTCATAGCTCTCATTCTGGCTGCAAATCTCATCTCCATCACAAAACCGATTCTGCGACTCTCGAAAGAGATTGAGTCGAACGAAAACGACCTTACCAAGAGATACAGCCACACCGCCAAAGATGAACTCAATACCATGGTCAACGCAATAAACAAGTTTACGGCGAAGCTGAGGAGTGTAATCGAAAATGCGAAACATATAAGCAGAGAGAATGTAGCCGTTTCAAACAGGCTTACCGCCGCAACAGCAGGAATAGACCGCCGCACAAAAGAGTCTACGGCCATAGTATCCGATACAACGGAAATGGCAACCGAAATAAAAAGTGAAATGAACAAGACCCTGAGTGAAACCGAAGAGGCGGAACGGGAAATGCAGGAGACCGCGGAGTCCATCGGGGCAATAGCGGTCGAATTCAAAAAACTTATCGGAGATATTCAGCACAGCGCACAAATAGAAGAGGATCTGGCTCAGAAACTGGGTCAGCTCTCTGTAAACGCAGAGGAGATCAAAGGGGTTTTAACCATAATAGGCGATATTGCCGATCAAACCAATCTGCTCGCCCTGAACGCAGCAATAGAGGCCGCCAGGGCAGGAGAGCATGGGCGTGGATTTGCGGTAGTTGCGGATGAAGTAAGAAAACTGGCGGAAAGAACACAAAAAAGTCTGAGCGAAATTCAGGCTTCGGTCAATGTAATCGTGCAGAATATTCTCGAAGCCGGGAATCAAATTTCACGAAACTCCGAGACTTTCTCAAATCTCGTAGAGTTCTCCGGAACGGTTGAGCAAAGAGTCAACCATAGTTCCGAAAGAATAATGGATACACTCGCGAAAGTAGAGATGGCGTCAAGCTTTACCAAAACGACATCTGACTATATCAACGAGATCATTCATAGGATCGACGAGATCAACGAGATATCGCGTGAAAATGCCAAGGGAGTCGAAGAGATAACGGTAGCCACCCGCCGCCTCTCCGAAATGACTGCCAAACTCAACAAACAGCTCGACTATTTTCAGACAGGCTGATAGCACAAAAGCCGGGCGGCTACTTCTTCTGCTTCTCCATCCGCTTTCTTACATGCGGATCGAGGTATCTCTTGCGGACACGGATATTTTCGGGAGTCACCTCCACCAGCTCATCCTCCTCTATCCACTCCATCGCACGCTCCAGGTTCATGTCGCGCGGCGGGACCAGGACGATGGCGTCGTCGGCGCCCGAAGATCTGACGTTCGAGAGCTTCTTCCCCTTTATCGGGTTGACCTCCAGATCGTTCGGTCTGGCGTGCTCGCCGATGATCATGCCTACATATACTTCGGTCTGCGGCTTGATGAAGAGGGTGCCGCGCTCCTGCAGGTTAAAAAGCGAATAGCCGAGCGCTTTGCCGTTCTCCATCGAGATCAGGGCGCCGTTGGCCCTGTGCTCCACATTTCCTACAAACGGCCTGTAGGCCAGAAAAGAGTGGTTCATTATGCCCTCTCCCTTGGTATCGGTCAGAAACTGGGTCCTGAAGCCGATCAGCCCGCGCGCGGGTATCTCGAACTCTATTCTTGTCGTTCCGTCGGGCATCGGGTTCATCGAGGTCATCTCCGCTTTGCGGCGGCCGAGCTTCTCTATGACCGCACCGCTGAACTCTTCCGGAACGTCGATAACCAGATGCTCATAGGGCTCCAGGCGCACGCCGTTCTCCTCTTTTATGACCACCTCCGGCCGCGAAATGAGAAACTCGAAACCCTCCCTTCTCATATTCTCAGCCAGAATCGATATCTGAAGCTCGCCCCGGCCGGAGACTTTGAAGCTCCCCTCTCCAAGCTGCTCGAGGCGCATCGCGATGTTGGTCTCCATCTCCTTCTCCAGACGCTCCTTGAGCTTGTTGGCGGTGACGAACTTTCCTTCACGCCCAGCGAACGGACCGTCGTTTACGCTGAATATTACGGAGAGAGTAGGCTCTTCGATATGAAGAGGATCGAGCGGCTGGGGATCGTTCGGATCGGTCACGGTATCGCCCACATCTATCTCGTTGAAACCGGCGATCGCCACGATGTCGCCCGCTTCCGCCTCGTCTATCTCGATGCGCTCGAGCCCCAGAAAACCGATGAGCTTGCTTATTCGTCCCTTCTTCTGTTCGCCGTCGCTCTTCGCCAGCAGCACCTGTTCGCCCGCTCTGATGCGGCCGTTGAATATACGTGCTATCCCTATGCGCCCTACGTAGTTGTCGTAGTCGAGTGTAAAGACCTGCGTCTGCAGAGTGTTGTCGGCGCTCCCTTCGGGGGAGGGGACATATTCGAGTATCGCCTCGAATAGCGGCGTGAGGTCTCTGTTTTCGTCCTCCATGTTCCACTTGGCGTAACCGTCTCTCGCCGCCGCGTATAGAACCGGAAAGTCGAGCTGCGTCTCATCGGCCTCCAGTGCGACAAGCAGGTCGAAAACCTCGTCTACCACGCGCTCTGGCTCCGCCGCGGGTTTGTCTATCTTGTTTACGACCACTATCGGGCGCAGACCCAGCTCGATAGCCTTTTTCAGAACGAATTTGGTCTGGGGCATGACACCCTCTTGCGCATCGACGAGAAGCAGAACACCGTCTACCATCTTGAGCACGCGCTCCACTTCACCGCCGAAATCGGCGTGGCCGGGGGTATCAATGATGTTGATTTTGTAGTCATTGTAGCGGATGGCGGTATTCTTGGAGAGAATCGTTATGCCGCGCTCTTTTTCGATATCGTTGCTGTCCATGACACGCTCGGCGACCTCTTTATGGGCCTCGAATGTTCCCGACTGCTGCAAAAGGCCGTCGACGAGCGTAGTCTTGCCGTGGTCGACATGCGCGATTACGGCGATGTTTCTGATGTTTTGCATATCTGTGTAGTCCTAGTAGGTGTGAAGTATTTTGCGCATTATATCCAAAATCTCTTCAGATGGGTCCGGTATTTATGTACACCTGATCATTGCACGATTGGATTGCGAACTATAATCGAGTGCCTTTTCAGCAAAAGGAACGTTTATTGCTTATAAATGGTTTTAAGATTGCGAATCATACAAAAGCGAAAACTTTTCCAGGAAAAGGCCGAGCATGACATACATATCCAAACTACCGCTCTCATCAAAAATTGAAGATATTGAACCTCATTCCGGCAACCATTCCCTATCTAAAAAAGAGGTCGGTCTTTTCCAGGAACTTATTCAACTTATTCAGAGTGACAATATCGATCCTGAAACTATTCAATCCATTTCAAAAAATACCGTTGAAACCGATCAGGATAAGATAGATAAAAAAAAATATATGAATCTAAAAACTGAACTCCATTTCGATCAGATAATAGCTCTTAATGAAAATAGACCTAAAACCGAAAATGGAATCATAAAATCGGAAACCGGCAAAGCCATGAAAGCAGAGTCTGCCACCCAGACAATATTCAGACAAAAGTATACCGATATACCGCCAATAGACTTATCAACCATCGATAACGAATCACTGGCACTTGAAAACAACAGAGTACACCATGCCAATATCCTCTCCAGAGCTTTTTTGAAGCAGAGTGCTACAGAATTGGAGATCATTCATGACTTCAAGAACTCAAAAGATCTCAAAGATCTTATAAACAAAGCGGAACGTTATGGCCTAAAACCTATTAGTATCGAAATAGAAACAGTAAAACCTGCAAAAGAAAAGATAATAAGTGGACCTGAAACATATAGCATACAACCTCAGTCTTCCCATCTTGCCAAGCAGACGGAGAGTATTTCTAAAGGTGCTGCTACGGCACTACAGCAGATTAAAGACCCTGAACAAGAGCTACAATTACAGTTATATACTAAAGTACAATCAAAATCTGAATTTGACAAAGCTGACAGCTACAAAGAAAATATTCTATCGCTTCGGGAACTACTTAAGAAACCTGAAGACAATAGTACCCGTACCGAAAAAAGCGGGATAGCCAAAGACGAAACTGGAGAGGTCAGACTCTTTAAATTACTTTCCGGACTTGAAAAATCCGGAAATTCAAACGGCGAAAGCCACTCAATAGACGATTTTGATATTTCTACAATTCAGCCGTCTAAAATCGATATATTACCGGATAGAACCGATGCTGAGAAATTTATCGCAGATAACATTAAATCTAAAAACAGTGAAATTCTGAACCAAAAGATATCCGATGCGAAAGTGACAATACGGAATTTTGCCCAGAGTCTCCAGGAGCAGATAGAGAGCTATAAACCTCCGTTTACACGCATGCAGATTTCTCTAGATCCGAAAGATCTAGGCAATGTAGATGTAACACTTATAAGCCGGGGAAACAACCTTCATATACAGGTAAACTCTAATCCTACCGCCATAGGAGTAATGGCTACCCATGGAAGCGAACTGAAAAACCAACTCGTCTCTATGGGTTTTACAGACGTCCAGATGCAGTTTAACATGAACCAGCAGCAGCAAGAGCGACAGCATGGGCAAAAAAACAGTAACGGAAATTATGCTGAAAACGAAGAGATTCCAGATTTTTACGACTCACTGGAAATAGTAATACCACAATACGTTTAAGGAGAAATGAAATGGACGTAACAAATACACTCACACCTATGCCGACAACAGAAGCGACAGATCAGGTTTACAACCCTGACGGTATTCTTGGAAAAGATGACTTTCTGCAACTTCTTATTACAGAACTCAAATATCAGGACCCTACTGATCCTATGGATTCAGAACAGATTCTGACTCAGACCTCACAACTGGCGACACTAGAAGCGCAAACCAATACCAATGAAACCATGAAGCAGATCTCTGAAGCCTACCAGAGTTCATCCCAATACAATGCCATAGGTGCCATTGGAAAGATTGCTGATATAGGTAATAACGATATAAGACTTGATGAGAGCGGAAATGTCTTTTTCGAAATCTATTTTCCAGAAGAGGTTACATCCGGAACTCTGGAGATTACAGATTCGTCAGGAAATATTGTCAAGAGTGTCGATCTGCCATCAATTTCATCTGGCGTGCATCCTTTTGAGTGGGATGGTACCGACTCATCCGGAAGTCGTTTAGAGGCGGGAGTATACCATGTCGATGTATCTTATACCACTCCTTCGGGAGAAGATCTTTATACGAGGGTCGGTATTTATCCTGTAGAATCTGTCAGATTCGACAGTGATGAGGCACTTTTGAAGCTTGGATCAAACTATGTACCTTTCGAACAGATAAAAGAGATCTACGGAGAGTAAAATGAATAGATCTTTTTATAACGGATTGTCTGGCACAAAGACACAACAGAGCGGTATAGACATCTGGGGATACAACATCGCTAATGTAAATACTGTTGGCTACAAAACCAATCTTCCTGAGTTCAGTTCAATATTCGCACAGACTCTTGCAGAAGGTAGTGGTTCGACAACAAGTGATCAGATTGGCCTTGGTTCCAAACTGAACTCTACTGCCATTAGCATGAGCCAGGGTGCACTTCAACAAAGTGACAATCCGCTTGACATGGCCATACAAGGTGATGGCTGGTTTGGCGTAAGCGGTATCAACAATAAGCAGTTTTTTACAAGAAATGGACTCTTCACTACAAATGCCGATGGTTATATTATAGATGGTTACGGCAATTTCTTACTCGGAACGAGTGCAAATAATATTGATTATATAACCGATCCGGAAGATCCTGCCAAATCTATAGCCGTTTTAAACAAATCTGTACCATCTGTAGAACTCTCATTACCGCAAGCACAGAGCAAACTTCAGCTTCCGGAACGTATGTATTACCCTCCTGAAGCATCTACAAAAGCCGAGTTCAAAGCAAACCTCCCAGTCGATTACCAACCGGGACAAACATTTAATACCAAATCAGAACTTATCGCACCGGATGGATCTAAACACACGTTAACTATCTCGTTTACCAAGAGCGAGACCCAACCGACATTAGGAAGTGCCTGGGATTACAAAGCATATATAGATAACGAAACAGAACCATTTTCCGAAGTTACCGGTAAACTTGAGTTTGATGAACACGGGGGATTAAAAACAGTACCTGCGAAATTCACGATCGACAACCATGGAGGAGCTGTAGAGGTTACTTTAGGAACTTCGGCCTATGACGGCCTGGTATCAATTGCAGGAGCCGACATAGCAACCTCATCAATTGCAGATGGATTTCCGGAAGGTTATCTGAATGGCTATCGAATAGACCAGGATGCCAATATCATAGCATCATTCAATAATGGTCGTCAGAGTGCAATAGGTAAAGTTGCAGTTTTTCATTTCCAGAATGATCAAGGCCTTGAAAAGGCCGGTTCTAACCTATACACGACATCATCCAATAGCGGAGAGCCGCTCTTTTTCAAAGATGATGAAGGTAATTCGGTACTTGGTGCACAAGTGATAAACAATGCACTTGAAAATAGCAATGTGAACCTTAATACCGCACTGACAGAGTTAATAGTTCTGCAAAAAGCATTCGATGCAAGTGCTAAAAGTATTACAACATCCGATCAAATGTTGCAGAAAGCGATAAATATGAAAAAATAGGAACGATATTTGCTTACTTATACTTTAGCACCGTTTATGAAAACATTTGTAGGCTGAATCGATATTTGTCAAGCAAATTTCCGAATCACTTCGGAGAAGTTCAATGTTAAGCATAAAACTATAATAAAGGATACATCATGATGCGATCACTCTGGGCCGGCGTATCCGGACTGCAATCCCACCAGATTGCTATGGACGTAGAGAGTAATAACATTGCCAATGTCAATACAAACGGCTTCAAATATTCACGTGCCAACTTTGGCGATCTATTGAGCCAGACAAGTAAAATCGCCACAGCCCCGCAGGGAGGTCTTGGTGGAAAAAACCCGATGCAGATTGGACTTGGGACATCGATTCAAAATGTCAGCCATATATTTTCACAAGGGTCGGTACAAAACACGGATAAAAATACTGATGTGGCGATACAGGGTGACGGTTTCTTCATAGTGAGTGGAGACGGTGGCAAGACACAAAAATTTACAAGAGCAGGGGATTTCAAGTTTGATGCAAATGGAAATTTTGTTGATAACAACGGCTATATAGTCCAAGGCTGGGTAAGAGATCCTGATACCAACCAGATTGATTCTACAGCCCCGATTCAGGATATCAATATACCTCCGGGGCTCACTACACCGGCAAATGCCACAACTTTTATACAGCTGAAGGCCAACCTAAACTCGGGTGACACTATCGTAAACAAAGCACCTACTTATCCACTTGACTCAACAAACGGGTTGGGTGCGAATGAAAAGACAGACGATATGGGCGTACTTTTCAACGGTAATGGAGAAGCGTTCAACCTGCAACCACCTGTAGGCGGAGTAGGCGGACAAGGTGTGAAAGTCTCATTTGACAACGGTGCAAATACAGTTCTTTTCAGATATACAGACGATCCGGCACAAGTAACCGACCCTACAAATACAACTGACGGCTCTACAAACTATTTCAGAACCACAGAAGATTTAAGACGTCAACTTCAGGATCTGGCACAAGTACAGTCGAGTACTGCAGAGGTCACTGTAAACGAAGAGGGGAAATTTCAATTAAGCAACAGCGGAGCCGGAGGCAACGATCTTACCATATCGGTTGAGAGTATTGTTGATGATAACACACAGGAGAATCCTCTATTTACCCAAGCAATCGGATCTCTATCAGGACTTCTTCCTGCAGATACTACAAGCGTTAAACTGTCTCAACCGATAACAGCGGCAGTCCACTCTTCGAGTATAGACGTCTTCGATTCCCTTGGAACCAAACATACAGTACGATTTGATTTTAGGAAAACAGGCTTCACCGCAACCGGAGGTACATCTTGGACATATACCGTATCTGTGCCCCAGCCAGGAACAATAGCAGGAGCCATAGCTCCAAACGAAAACATACTTGAGGGTGGCACCATCGACTTCAACTCGGACGGTTCACTGGCGCAATACAACCCTCCGGGCATAACCTATACCGCAAACAACGGCTCGGCCCCGAACCAGCAGATCGACTTCAAGTTTGGAACGATCAACGGTTTCGACGGAATCACAAGCTACGATTCGGAATCTTCGACGGCCGGAATAAGCCAGGACGGTTTTCCGGGCGGAGATCTGGTCGGGATCAGGATCGACCAGAGCGGTACGCTGATCGGCTCTTTCAGCAACGGCCGTTCGTTCGGTCTGGCGCAGATAGCGATGGCCAAATTCGCCAACAACGAGGGTCTAATGAGCGACGGCGGAAACATATTCATCCAGTCAGCGAACTCTGGAGATCCGATTATAGGAAAAGCCAACAGCGGCGGACGAGGATTTATAAACTCTTCATCGCTCGAGATGTCGAACGTCGACCTGAGCCGCTCTCTTACACAGCTGATTGTCGTACAAAGAGGTTACCAGGCCAACTCCAAAACGATCACTACATCCGACCAGATGCTACAGACGCTGCTGCAGTTGAAGCAGTAAGTTTAAGGAGCGACAGGGCCGCACAGACAATACTCGTTTCCGGGCTTTTGCCCGGAAACGACATTACTTCAATATATGGAAGGCTGCAAAGCGGCCATCCTTCACTTTTCTCTATTCACTATTCGTTATTCGTTATTCACCAATATCAAAGCCCATAGATCTCACGATACCTCTGCAGAGCGTACCTGTCACTCATTCCGGCTATGAAATCGGCTATTACTCGGCTGCTCTTTTCGCTATCGAGCCTCTCTTTGTACTCTTTCGGCAGAAGGTCGCTATCTTCACTCATAGCCGCATAGAGCTTTCTTATGCACTCCTTTCCCGCATGCATCTTGCTCACTATCCTCTCGTGGCGGTATAGCTTTTTGAACATTATCTTTTTCAGCTCTTTGATCTGTGTGGCGAGTTCTCTCTCGAAAGCTATGGGGGCCGGCTCCTTCGCCGGTATCGTCTTGCAGAGAATCTTTCGGGTATCGGGCAGCTCTTTTCTGCTCGACTCTATGAGCTCGGTGACGAGGTGGCTTATGAGCATCCCCACAAAACGGTAGCGGTGCAGTTTTGTACCCCTTTCGAGCCCCTCTTCGCGCACCTTCTCGTCGATCATTGCGGCAAGGGGGTTCTCGAGTATATCTTCGAACGATATGAGGCCGAACTGTATGCCGTCGTCGATGTCGTGGCTTATGTAGGCTATCTCGTCCGCATGGTCGACTATCATCGCCTCCAGGGAGGGGTGGTAATCGAGCCCGAAGGTCTCGTCGTACCATCCGCTCAAAAAAGGTTTTCTGTATGGGTAGGAGTGTTTCAAGATCCCCTCCAGCGTCGCGAAGGTGAGATTGAGCCCGTCGAACTGCGCATACCTCTTCTCGAGTTTCGTCACCACCCTGAAAGATTGGAAGTTGTGGTCGAACCCGTTTTCGTTTCCGCTCTCTTTCAGACACTCGTCGAGCGTATCGCCGCCTACGTGACCGAACGGGGTATGCCCCAGATCGTGAGCCAGTGCGATGGTTTCGGCAAGGGTCTCATGACACCCGAGCGCATTAGAGACGGCCCTGGCGATCTGGCTCACCTCCAGTGAGTGGGTGAGCCTCGTTCTGAAGTAGTCCCCTTCGTGGTTTATAAAAACCTGAGTCTTGTACTCCAGCCTCCTAAACGAACTGGTATGGATGACACGGTCGCGGTCTCTTGCGAACGGGTCCCTGAAGTCGGCTATCGCCGGGTTGAAACGGTCGGTACATCTCATATATCTATCCCTTAAAAATTTCCGAATGGGCTTTTTATTTTTTTTCGATTATAATATCTCAAATTCGATTCAAAAAAGGATGCGCATGAAAATAACTCTGCTACACCACACGCCGCTGGAAGTGTGCGCACATGCCATCCGCACATGCTGGCAGAGTTTCGACAAAAGCGACGGCGGCGGAGAGAGGGACAGAGAGCTTATCGACCGCGTAGGCAACAAGTTCAAGCACGCCAGCACGCTCGAACACCTCGTCTACACCTTCTACATACAGGGCATAAGCCGCGCGGTACTGCAGGAGCTTGCACGCCACCGAATGGCTTCGCTCAGCGTAAAGAGCACCCGCTACACACTAAAAGAGCTCAAAGAGGAGACCCCATTTTCGACGGCGGATATAGAGCGTGCCCAAAAGTACATCGTCATGACCGACAGCGCCCTGGTAAACGAGATGAGCATAAAGGCGCTCGAAAACCTGCGGCTGCTGCTCGTAGAGGGGATCTCGAACGACAAAGCAAAATATGCGCTTCCGGAGTGTTACAAAACCGAGCTCACATGGACGATAAACGCCAGAAGCCTTCAGAACTTCCTGGAGCTAAGAAGCGACAAGGCGGCACTCTGGGAGATAAGAGACCTGGCGCACGCAATCTACGAGAAACTCCCCGACGAGCACAAATATCTTTTTCATATCAAGAACTACGAAGAGAGCGAATAGCGAAAAGTTAAAAATTGATGTTGCTCAAATCGACTATTTCAGATAGATTTCGCGCCGAAGGCGCGGCATACCTAAACTTTTAACTTTTAGTTTTTAGTTAAACTCTCTGCGCATGCGTTATCGCCACGGCCATCGCATCTGTTATGTCCAGCGGTTTTATCTCCCTCTTTATCTTCAAGATACGTTTTACCATGAATGCCACCTGCTCCTTGGCCGCTTTTCCGTTGCCGGTCAGTGCCTTTTTTACCTGAAGCGGCGTATACTCCGAAAAGTTTCCGATCTCCTGCAGTATCTTCAGGCTCAGGGCGCCGCGAAACTGCGCCAGCTTCAGGACCGTCTTGGGGTTGTATGCGTAGAAGATATCCTCTATCGCCACCTCGTCTACGCTGTTGGCTTTCAAGACAAGGTCAAGCCCCTCGACCAGCTCCACTATCTGGTGCTGAAGAATCTTCTGCTTTATTTTGATAAGGCCCGCCTCCACCAGTACGACCGACCGGCCCTCTTTTTTAACTATCGCATACCCGCAGTTTCTGCTGCCGGGGTCAATTCCGAGTATATTCAACTTTTCACCCTCTTATTCACAGTGTGAATAGTCCACTTTTCACACTTTCGTAACCTTATTTTAACGAAGATGAGATAAAATATTCACACACTTTATTCACAGGTTGAAAAATGTTGGGAAACCAGATTTTGGAACTTCTGAAGCAGGAGATTCCGCAGATCGAGTTTGAGCGCTACATAAAGCAGCTTCAGTACGACGAAGAGGCCTCGAGGTCCGATATAGCGGTGTTTTACGCACCCAACCCCATCATAGCCAAATGGGTCGGCACCCGCTACGCCCAGAAGCTCTCTCACCTTTTCGAGCTTAAAACCGGAGTCAAGCCCGACGTCGTCGTAGAGGTAAAAAACAGGAAAAAATCGGCCGCGGCGCAGAAGAGGGGTGAATTGTCCGAAACCGCGACCACGAAGAGCTCCGCAAAGAGCACGATTTTGAATCCTTCGTATACGTTCGAAAGCTTCGTAGTCGGAAGCTCGAACCAGTTTGCATATACCGCGGCGCTTAGAGTGGCCGAAAAGCCGGGCGAACAGTATAATCCGCTATTCATATACGGCGGGGCCGGCCTTGGAAAGACGCACCTTCTTCACGCCATCGGGAACTTCAATCTCCAAAGGGGCAGACAGGTCATTTTCACCTCTCTGGAGCAGTTCATGAACCAGTTCACCCACCACCTCAGAAACCATACGATGGACCGCTTTAGGGATAAATACAGAAGCTGCGACATACTGCTGCTCGACGACATACAGTTTCTGAGCCGCAAAGAGGAGACCCAAAAGGAGCTTTTCCATACATTCAACGAGCTCCACGGCGCCGGCAAGCAGATAGTGATGACATCCGACCAGCACCCCAAGAAGATCGCCGGGCTCGAAGAGAGGCTCAGGAGCAGGTTCGAGTGGGGTCTAATAGTCGACATACAGCCTCCTGAGCTCGAGACCAAAATCGCCATCATAAAAAAGAAGTGCGAGCTCAACGGAATACATCTGGATAACGACATCGTTAACTACATAGCGGCCAACATGGGCAACAATATCCGCGAGATCGAGGGGATAATCATCCAGCTGAACGCTTTCGCGAATATGATGAACCAGAACATCACACTCGAGTTCGCGAAAAACGTGGTGAAAAACCAGCTAAAAGAGCGAACCGAAAATATAACGATAGACGACATAGTGAAGGTGGTCTCCAAAGAGTTGAACGTAAAACCGAGCGAGATAAAGAGCAAGAGCAGAAGCAAAAATATAGTCGCCGCAAGGCGCATAGTGATCTACCTCGCCAGATCCCTCACACCTAACTCGATGCCGAGCCTGGCCCAATATTTCGGCATGAGGGACCATACTGCCGTAAGCCACGCGATGAAGAAGATAAACCAGCTCATCGACAAAGACGAGACATTCAAGGCGAAAATAGAGGAGCTTAACCACAAAATAACGTCGGCCACATCCCAATAGCGGCTCAAACGCCCCTTTGACGGACCATTCTATTTATTTTGAGGAGAAAAAAAGATATAATAGATCCCAGTGAAAAAAGGTGAACAGATTTGTTTCTCTGCCCTATTTTCAATCGCCGCATTCTCGCAGTGCGAATCAGCTTTTTCACAAAAACACGGCAAACGACTACTGCTACTAAAACTATTAAAAATATAAAGGAGTTCCGATGAGACTTGCTGTAGCCAAAAGCACGCTCGAGTCACTGCTTATCAATCTCCAGCCATTCCTGGAGAAGAAAGATACGTCGCAGATTACGTCGCACATTCTGCTGACGGCGAAAGATAACGGATTGACGGCAAAAGCTACCGATCAGGAGATCGGACTTACGATAGATACCGAGCATGTGAGCATACAGCTCGAAGGAAAGGCTACGGCAAACGGAAAGAAGCTCCTCGACATCGTCCGCATACTAAAAGAGGGCGACATTATACTCGAAACTATTGAAGATACGCTCCACATAAAGCAGGAGAACTCGAGATTCAAACTCCCTATGTTCAACGCCGACGAGTTCCCCTCGTTCCCCGATGTTGACGACCTGCCCTCCATAGAGCTCGACTCGATGAAGCTGATACAGATGTTCAAGAAGGTCTCGCCCGCCATAGATACCAACAACCCCAAGTATGAACTAAACGGAGCCCTTCTGAATATAAAAGAGAACGAGATAGACATAGTCGGAACCGATACGAGAAGACTCGCGATAGGAAAGATAGAGAACAGCAGCGGAACCACCCTCTCCATGATCATTCCCAAAAAAGCGATCATAGAGATCCAGAAACTCTTCTTCGACCAGATAGAGATACACTACGACGAGACGAACCTCATCATTACCGCTCCCGGATACTACTTCTTTACACGTCTTATAAACGGCAAGTACCCCGACTACGAGCGGATCATTCCAAAGAGCGTAAAGTACTCGATTACACTCCCCAAAAGCAAAATCATCGAAGCGATCAAGCAGATAACGACGATCTCGCAGGAGATCAAGATGACGTTCGAACCAGACTCCATAGTCTTCAAGAGTCTCGGCGACGAAAACTCGGAAGCCCAGACAGAAATAGCCGTAGAAACCGGTTTCGAAAACAAATTTGTCCTTGCGGTAAACAGCAGGTATCTTCTCGATTTCCTGAGCAACATAGATACCGAAACCTTCACGATGGGTCTGAACGAACCCAACCTTCCGTTCATAGTGGAGAGCGGAAACTTCTCTACGGTCATAATGCCTATCATAATCTAAGGAACCCTATATATGAGTAACCAAAACTACGGTGCGAGCAATATCAAAGTTCTAAAGGGGCTCGAAGCTGTAAGAAAACGTCCCGGAATGTACATAGGAGACACATCGGTCAAAGGTCTGCACCACCTTATATACGAAGTGGTGGACAACGCCATCGACGAAGCGATGGCCGGATACTGCGACAAGATAAGAGTGACACTAAAAAAAGATGGAAGTGCCGTTATAAGTGACAACGGACGCGGTATACCCACCGACATACACCCGACGGAAAAGGTCTCGGCGGCCACGGTGGTACTAACGGTGCTCCACGCGGGCGGAAAGTTCGACAAAGATACATATAAAGTCTCGGGCGGTCTGCACGGAGTCGGCGTGAGCGTGGTCAACGCACTAAGCTCGAAACTCCACATGACCATATACAGAGAGGGTAAAATACACGAGCAGGATTTCGAGAAGGGGATCCCCCAAAACGAACTGACGGTAACCGGAACCACGAGAAAGAGCGGAACTACGATTCAGTTCTGGCCCGATGCCGAGATATTCGAAACCGTCGATTTCCAGTTCGACATCCTCTCGAAACGGTTCAAGGAGCTCGCCTACCTGAACCCGAAGATCACCATAGCTTTCGAAGATGAGAGAAGCGGCAAAAAGGAGCTCTACCACTTCGAGGGGGGAATTCACCAGTTCGTCTCCGACATGGCGAAGAAGGAGCCGATCTGCTCCGTTATAGGGTACTCTGAAAGAGTCGAAGATATAGAGGTCGACATAGCCTTCGAATACACTACCGCCTACGACGAAAAGCTGCTTAGCTTTGTTAACAACATCAGGACTCCGGAGGGAGGTACACACGAGAGCGGTTTCAGGGCAGGTCTTACAAGAGCCGTCAGCAGGTACCTGCAGGACAACGCCAGCGCAAGAGAAAGAGATACCAAGATAAGCGGCGAAGATGTGAGGGAGGGGCTTGTTGCGGTGGTCAGCGTCCGCGTGCCCGAGCCGCAGTTTGAGGGGCAGACCAAAGGTAAGCTCGGCAGCAGCTACGTTAAACCGCTGGTTCAAAAACTCACCTACGAAAAGCTGACTAAATATTTCGAAGAGAACCCCAACGACGCGAAAGCGATAATGCAAAAGGCGCTTCTTGCCGCAAAAGGGCGCGAAGCTGCAAAAAAAGCGAGGGAGCTCACACGCCGCAAAGATGCGATGACTGTGGGAACGCTTCCCGGCAAACTCGCAGACTGCCAGAGCAAAGACGCCTCCATAAGCGAACTATACCTGGTCGAGGGAGACAGTGCGGGAGGCTCCGCGAAACAGGGCAGAGACAGGGTTTTTCAGGCGATTTTGCCCCTGAAGGGAAAGATCCTCAATGTCGAAAAGGCGAGACTCGACAAGATACTCAAATCGGACGAGATCAAAAACATGATCACCGCCCTCGGGTGCGGAATAGGCGAAGAGTTCAACCCCGACAAGCTCAGATACCACAAGATCATCATCATGACGGACGCCGACGTCGACGGAAGCCATATACAGACGCTTCTGCTCACATTCTTCTTCAGATTCCTCAGACCGGTCATCGAAGAGGGGTATCTCTACATCGCCCAGCCCCCACTCTACCGGTACAAAAAAGGGAAGCAGGAGATATACCTGAAAGACGACAAGGTGATGAACGAGTTTCTGATAGAGAGAGGCATAGACGCACTCGACGTACAAGGGATGGGTACGAAGGATCTGACAGAACTTTTCAAGCTCGTGGCCTTCTACAGGATGACCCTCAAAGAGCTCGACAAACGCTTCTCGCTGGTAGAGATAGTCCGCTACCTCATAGAGAATCCCGATCTGCTCGCACTCGACAATCGGGCACTTTTCGAAGAGATAAAGGCCTTTTTGGACTCCCGAGGCTACAACATCCTCAACAAACATATAAGCGAAGAGGCTATCCACCTCTATGTTCAGACCGAAGAGGGACTCGAAGAGATACTGATAGACGACCGGCTCTTTACGAACCCGTTCTACAACGAAGCGAGATATATCTACGAAAAGATAAGCGAGCGGGATCTCTCCATCTTCGAAGGGAAAGATCTTCTCGAGATGCTCGAAGAGATCGAGAAGAGCGCTAAGAAGGGCGCATACATTCAGCGCTACAAGGGTCTTGGAGAGATGAATCCGGAACAGCTGTGGGAGACCACGATGAACCCGGAAAACAGGCGGCTTCTGAAAGTGACCATAGACGATGCACAGGAGGCGAGCGACGTCTTCACCCTATTTATGGGCGACGAGGTGGAACCGCGCCGTCAATATATAGAAGAGCACGCCAAGGATGTCAAACACCTGGATGTGTAACTGATGCTCTACTCAGAATCTCAAGAGAGGGCCAGACGTTTCCGCCTTGCCCTGCGGATGGGTATTCCCATCCTGCTGCTCATAGGTGTCGTAATCACCTACATGGCGGTTCAGAACAGGTTCGAACTCTCCCGGTTCGACATAATACTCGTAATCGCGGTTCTTTTCATCTCTACATATTTTCTATTTTTCCTTATAAACCTCGGACAGGCCGAAACATATATAGACCGTATGACCGGTGCCTTCAACAGGGCCTCGCTTCTGAAGAACCTGAACTCCAAAATAGGCTCTTATAGAGACTACAGCATAATCTTGCTGCGGCTCGACAACCTCCCGTTCATAAACGACCACTACGGAATCGACCGCGGAGACAAACTGCTAAGGCTGTTCGTGCACCTTTTGGACGACTTTTTGAAACTGCACGAAGTCAAAGAGGCGGTTATCGGCCGTTATCACGGAGGCGACTTCATAATCGGGGTGCCGCTGCCCCTTCAAAAGAGCATGGAGCTTCTCGAAGAGTTCGAATCGACCTATCAGGAGATAGGCCAGATAGCGGTCGAGTACAAATATACCGGCATAGACAAAGAGGAGTCTGCCGCTCAAACCCCGACCCTGATAAACCACCTATACGATACGATTTCGCAGCAGAAGAGCTCCTCTTTGACTAAGCGAAACGGAGAGAAAAAGATAAACCCCGGCACTCTGGAGCGTGAGATCGTAGATGCCGTAAAGGGAGAGAGGCTCCTGCTCCACTACATCCCCACTCTCAACACCCATACGAAGAGAATAGACCTATTCGAAGTGGGCGTAAGGCTCAAAACGGAACACAGCGGCATACTGCCGCCCAAGAAGTTCATACCGGTAGTCAACAGGCTCGGGCTCGAAAGGGATTTCGACGAGGCTCTCTTCAGGTCCATCTGCAAAGATGCGAAGATGGTAGAAAGCAAAATCGGATTCAGCTTCAACATATCGCCCTTTTCGCTCCGAAACGAATCGTTCGTAGACGACATAAAGAAGATCGCCGCCGAAGAGGGGGTCTCTTATGACCGTATGATCATAGAGCTTTTCGAAAACAGACCGTTCAAAGACCTTAAACGCTACAGGGTCATACTCGATGAACTCAGAGAGCTCGGCATGGAGTTCGCGCTCGACAATTTCGGAGCCCAGAATGCAAGTTTCGAGTACATAAAAAAGCTTCCCGTAGATATGGTGCAGTTCGACAGAGAGTTCACCATATCGTACAGCAACCCCAAAATCGCCGCCCTTCTTTACGCCTACATAAACGCCTGTAAAAACATGGAGATTAAGACATTGGTCAAATGGGTCGATAATGAAGAGAGTCTTCAGCGGTTCAGCGCCCTTGGAGTCGACTACATACAGGGCTTTGCGGTATCGAACCGACCATTGGAGAGCGAAACACTGATAAAAAAATATGGAGGAGAGTAGAAGATGCGCTACGGAGAGGAGATAGTAGCCGGTTTCGATGTGGACAAAGATCTGGAGATTTGGCCCAACAAGTTTCAGAAAAACTACAAAATAACTATAACACTGCCCGAGTTCAGCTGCCTATGCCCGAGAAGCGGCTACCCCGACTACGCCACTTTCAAGCTCGAATATATCCCGGATATGTGGGTCGTGGAGCTCAAAGCGATAAAGCTCTACATAAACTCGTTCAGAAACAGGCACATAAGCCACGAAGAGAGCGCAAACGAAGTCTTTGACGTACTCTACAGCAAGCTCGAGCCGAAATGGATGAGACTGACGGCCGACTTCAACCCGCGCGGGAATGTCCATACACTCATAGAGATAGACAGCGATCGGTTCGAAAAGGAGAGGTGAGAGCATGGCGAAAATGCACCTTTTCTCCCTTTTGGCGGCAGCCCTTTTGATCTTTACAGGCTGTGAAACGACCCAGCAGAAATCGAGAATCATCGACAGGGAGCAGCATAAAATAAGCTACGCCAAATCGATACTCGGGCAAAAGAGCGAACCGGACCCGAAAGAGCTCAAAAAGATGGAGCTCGAGTCGCAAAAAGAGATAGCCGAAATCCAGATGCGAAAAGCGATAGAGGTAGAGAAAGTAAAAGCCGAGGTAAAAAAGGCTGAACTTCAAAGCCGAAAAGAGATAGCGCTAAAAGAGGCCGAGATAAAAAAGAGCAGAATCGAAAACGAAAAGAGCAGCGACAACTGGTTCATCATACTCTCCATACTCTTCTTCTCCATCCTGACTATACTGCTCTACAGACTCTTCAGAGAGCACCAGAGAACGAAACTACAGCTCCACAAAGAGAGAATGGCACACGAAGCGAACATGAAAGAGAAAGAGCTGCAGGCGCAGATAGTACAGAAGCTCATAGACGCCGCCGGCAGCGGAAAACTGACCCCCGAACAGCACGAACGCCTTCTCGACTCCCTGAACAGCTCCAGACGCCTCCCCTACGGCAGGTAGGGGTGTGTCGGTTTTATAATATTGTATATATGACATTTTCCATTACAACCAGTGACTCAAACATTGAGTTATATTGACAAAAAATTCTCACTTTTACCTTTAATTAGAAAACAAAAATCATTAAAAATAAGTTACAATTATATAAATAGAAGATGGCATTGATAGAAATTTGGAATCATAATTGAATTTGGAGAAGAGATGAGCGCATTACCCTATGCTCCAGGCCAACGCATCATCATACGTGATACCGAATGGGTGGTCCGACGAGTCGATCTTTTGGCCGATGGCGGTTATAAATTGACCTGCGAAGGTATCTCACCTTTCGTCAAAGGTAAAGAGTCGATCTTTTTGACCGGTTATGAAAAAGGTATTCAAATCATCGATCCGGCGCAGACGAGGTTGGTGGCGGATGATTCATCAGGCTATCATCGCTCGATGCTCTATATCGAGAGTTTGCTTCGGGAGTTGGTGCCCACGGACGATCGCATCTACAGGGCCCACAAAGCGGCGATGGATCTGGTGCCCTATCAGTTCGATCCGGCATTGCAGGCGTTAAATCAACCCAGACAACGCATTCTCATGGGCGATGCCGTGGGCCTTGGAAAAACCTTGGAGGCGGGCATCCTCGTCAGCGAATTGATCAAACGGGGACGCGGCAAACGCATTCTGGTATTGGCGGTCAAAAGTATGCTGACCCAGTTTCAAAAGGAGTTCTGGAACCGCTTCTCCATTCCCCTCATGCGCCTCGATTCGCAAGGAATCCAGCGGGTGCGCAGCCGCATTCCCGCCAATATGAACCCCTTCTACTACTACGACAAATCGATTATCTCCATCGATACGCTCAAACAAGAAGCCCTCTACCGCACCTACATCGAGCAGGCCTATTGGGATATCATCATCATCGACGAAGCCCACAATGTCGCCGACCGCAACAGCGGATCGCTTAAAGCCAAACTGGCCAAGCTTGTCGCCTCTCGCTGTGATTCACTCATTATGCTCTCGGCCACACCCCACGATGGAAGTGCAAAAAGTTTCGCCTCGCTGCTTAATCTTTTAGACCCCACAGCCATCCCCGACCCACAAGACTATACTGTAGACGATTTCAAAGACAAAGGTCTTGTGATACGTCGTTTCAAAAAGGATATCGCCGACCAGGTCAAAGAGGAGTTCAAACCTCGAAAGATTTTCATCGAAGAGGGCAGGGCGATCGCCACCGACGTGGAAGAGGCAGCCTTCGACCTTCTCTCCAAAATAGAACTCCACACCATCGACGCCCGCAAACGAAGGGGCAGCGAACTCTTTCGCACCACCCTCATCAAGTCGCTGATGTCTTCGCCCGTCGCCTGCATCGCCACCATCGAAGAGCGGCTCAAAAAACTTGAAAAGGCCGAGGGGGATTACGAAGAGGATATCGCCTCGCTGCAGCGTCTTAAAGATCTACTGGAGCGTATTGACGCAGACAACTTCTCCAAATACCAAAAACTGGTGGAGCTGATAAAAAAACGGATCAAATGGAAAAAGAGCGCTACCGACGACCGTTTGGTCATCTTCACCGAACGCCTGCCGACGATGCACTTTTTAGCCCAGCACCTCAAAGCCGATCTTTCGCTCAATGACCAACAGCTCGTCACTCTCCACGGCGCGATGCCCGATGTGGAGATCAACCGCATCGTCGAGGATTTCGGTCAGGAGAACTCAAAAGTCCGTGTGCTGGTGGCCACCGACGTGGCCAGCGAGGGGATCAACCTCCACTACCTATCCCACCGGCTCTTCCATTTCGACATCCCCTGGTCGTTGATGGTCTTTCAGCAGCGAAACGGCCGGATCGACCGCTACGGTCAGGAGAAGGAGCCAGAGATCTACTACATGCAAACCGCCAGCCAAAACCCAGAATTCAAAGGGGACAACCGCATTCTGGAAATCCTGATCGAAAAGGATCGCCAAGCCGCCGAGAACATCGGGGACCCTTCGGCCTTCATGAATGTCTACGATCCGGAAAAAGAGGAGGCGATCACTGCCGACGCCATAGCTTCACATAAAGATCCCGAAGCCTTCTCCAAAGAGCTGGACGAGAATCTACAGCATTCGGAGTTCGACTTTCTCTCGCTGCTCGAAGAGGCCCAGGAGCATCGCACCGAGGAATCGCCCGATTCGGTCTTCGTCGATCTGCCCACCATCTACAAAGACGATCATCACTACGCCACGACGGCCCTGAAGTTTCTCCAAAACCACGGCGGCGAAAAGCTCGAGGTTCTCTACGAGGAGGACCGCATCCGTCTCGTGCCGCCCGAAGATCTCAAATACCGCTTCAAGATGCTCCCCAAAGAGGTATGGCCAAAAGAGGGCTATTTTCTGCTGACCCAAAACCGCGACATCATCGACAAAGAGATCAAAGATTCCCGCAAAAACGAAGCCGCCTGGCCGCAGGTTCACTACCTGTGGGAACAGCACCCTGTCATGGAGTGGCTGCGCGACAAGCTGCTGAGCAACTTCGACCGTCTCGAAGCCCCCATCCTGCACCTGCCCACCCTGAAACCTTCGGAGACGATCTACCTCGTTTCGGGGCTTATCCCCAACAAAAAGGCTCAACCCCTCATCCATCACTGGATCGGGCTCTCTTTCGATAACGGCCAATACCGTGAAACCCTGGGTTGGGAAGAGGTGGTGCGGCGGACCCGCCTGGGCAAAGAGGCTTTCTCCAACCCTGCCAAAGCTTTCGACACCGCCGCCTACGAAGCGATGCTCCCCCGGGCCATCGACGCGGCCAGAGAGTATATGCGGCGCCAATACGAAATCTTCGACAAAGAGATAACCGAGAAACTGCAACACCATTACGACGAACTGGAAAAGCTCAAAAAGCGCCACATGAAGCGCTACAGCCTCTTTCACGACGAGGAGCTGGAGCAGAGCAGGGAAGGGCGCCGAATCAAAAAGATTTTCGATGACTATTGGGAGTGGATGGAGGAGACGATGATTTTGGAAAAAGAGCCCTACATACAGGTCATCGCGGCCCTGGCAGGAGATGCGTCATGAATCTGGTCGGCATCGTCAACGAAAACGAATTCTACACCTCCCACTATCTCAGTGAGATCTTCGAAAACGATATCAAAGAGCAAATCGACGCCTGGAATGCCGGAGCCGAAGAGGAGGAAGCTTTCACCCCACCCCATCGCCGTCTGCGGGGGATGTCGGGCGACTACTTCTCCATGCTCGACACGTTCCAAAAACGCCATACCGCGACATTGGAGAAACTGGAGCTTTCGCGAAATTTCCTTCGACGATTGCTGGAGACATTGGGTTACGACTACGCTCCCAGAAGCGAAGAGCTCGAAAACGGCGCCGTGCCGCTTCTGGGCAGCGTGGAGCGTGCCGACGGGTCGCCTCTGTTGTGGATGCTGGAGGGCTACTGCACCGAACCGTGCGACGTGCTGCAGACCGCACCCATCACCGAACAGGTGGAAGAACTGCTCGACCCCATCGATGCGGAAAACTACGACGAAATCATCACCACCCACATCTTCAGCCTCGAAGAGCCGCCCCGCTGGGTGATGCTCCTCTCTCCCTGGCAGATCGTACTGATCGACCGCGCCAAATGGGCGCAGAAGCGCTATCTTCGCTTCGAACTCACCGAAATCTTCGGCCGCAGGGAGGAGCCCACCCTCAAGGCGACGGCGGCACTGCTGCATGCCGACTCCCTCGTGCCCAAAGATGGCATGAGCCTGCTCGACACGCTGGATGAAAACTCCCACAAACACGCCTTCGGCGTCACAGAAGATCTCAAATACGCCCTGCGCGAAGCGATCGAACTGCTGGCCAACGAAGCCCTCCGCTACGCGCGGAGCCAACGCCCCGAACTGCTGGAAACCGAAGGACTTGACGAACGGCTCAGCCGCGAGAGCCTGCGTTACATGTACCGCCTGCTCTTTCTTTTCTACATCGAGTCGCGGCCGGAGCTGGGTTACGTCCCCCTGGAGTCGGATGCCTATCTCAAGGGCTACTCCCTGGAAAACCTCCGGGACCTGGAGCTGATGCCGCTAACAACCGACCACGACAAAAACGGCTACTTCTTCGACGAATCGATCCGGCTGCTCTTCGCCATGATCTTCGAGGGCCGTCACTACGAAAGGCTGGGCAACGGCCAGGAGCTTTTCGAAATCACGCCGTTGCGCTCTCACCTCTTCGATCCGCAGCACACGCCGTTTCTCAACAACGTGCGCATCCGCAACCATGTCTGGCAATCGATCATCCGCAGCCTCTCCCTGAGCCGCCCCCAAAAGGGTAAAAAAGGACGCGGGCGTATCAGCTACGCCAATCTGGGCATCAACCAACTGGGCGCAGTCTACGAAGCGCTGCTGAGCTACAAGGGTTTCATCGCCAAAGAGACGCTCTACGAAGTCAAAAAAGCGGGCACCGACCCCAACCCCCTGGAACACGCCTACTTTGTCACCGAGTCGCAGCTTTCGGAGTACAAAGAGAGCGAGCGGGTCTTCGACAAAGAGGGGAGACTGGTGCGCTACGAGCCGGGCACCTTCATCTACCGCCTGGCGGGGCGCGACCGGGAAAAGTCCGCCTCCTACTATACCCCCGAAGTGCTCACCAAAAGCCTGGTCAAATACGCCCTCAAAGAGCTGCTAAAAGACAAAAGCGCCGACGAAATACTGGGCATCACCGTCTGCGAACCGGCCATGGGAAGCGCCGCATTCCTCAACGAAGCGATCAACCAGCTCGCCGAAGCCTACCTGCAGCGCAAGCAGATCGAAAGCGGTGAACGCATCTCCCACGACCGCTACATCCTCGAGCGCCAAAAGGTCAAGATGTTCATTGCCGACAACAATGTCTTCGGCGTCGACCTGAACCCCACCGCAGTGGAGCTGGCGGAGATTTCGCTTTGGCTCAACGCGCTCTTTGCCGACGAGCACGAAACCTTCATCCCCTGGTTCGGTCTGCAGCTGGTCAACGGCAACTCCCTCATCGGCGCCCGCCGTCAGGTTTACGAAACCGCGCAACTTACCGCCAAAAGCAAAGATCTACTCTGGTACCGTGACGCCCCCAGGCGCCTGAACCCCAAAACACTCTGGCCGGTCAAAAAGAGAAAGAGCATACCGGTCCATCACGAAGCAGGCTCCCTCTTCGCCGATGAAACGCAACTTCCTCTCGAAACGGTGGAGGAGAAAGAGGAAAAGAGCGCAGGCCGCCGCACCCAAAGCGAAATCTACCACTTCCTCGTGGGCGACAAGGCGATGGCCGACTACAGCGACAAGGTGGTCAAAAAGCTCAAAAAAGCGCAGATCGACACCATCAAAAGTTGGCGCAAAAAGTTCATCGAGCCCTATACCCAAGAGGAGATCCAAACCCTCCTGCGTCTTAGCCGCGCCATCGACAAGCTCTGGCAGGAGCACACCCGCCACCAGCACGAGATGCGCCGCAAGACCACCGACCCCCTAAAGGTCTGGGGCCAGCCCCCCAGCGGTCGCAAACTGACAAATCTAAAGTTCAAAGACACGGTATTGCATCAAGAGCGCAACTGCCAAGCGGTCAAAAACGCCTCCCCCTACCGCCGGCTCAAGATGGTCATGGACTACTGGTGCGCCCTGTGGTTCTGGCCCATCGACGAAGCCGAGCTCCTGCCCTCCCGCGCCGAGTATCTCGAAGAGATCTCCCGCATCGTCGAAAAGCGCGATGACATCCTGGTCAACCTGGAAAAGAACAAAACCCTCTTCGCCGAAACGATGGACGAAGAGGAGATGAAGCTGCAGTTGGATGAATTGGGCTTCATAGACATCGAAGAGCTGGTGCAAAACAACCCCCGCCTACAGATCGTAGAGCGCGTCGCCAAAGCCCAGAAGTTTCTGCACTGGGAGCTAGAGTTTGCAGACATCTTCGCCAAACGGGGAGGCTTCGATCTGATTTTGGGGAATCCGCCGTGGCTACAAGTAGCGTGGGAAGAAACTGAAATTATATCTGATACATATCCAATATATGGTTTTAGAAAAAATTTGAAAAAAAACAAAGCGTCAATTATAGAATATCTATTCAATAAAAATATAAAATTTTCTAAATATTATATATCAGAATATATTGAAACTGCATCTACTCAAAATTTTCTCAGCGCAATTCAAAATTACCCCATTCTGGAGGGAATGAAGACAAATTTATATAAATGTTTTATGCCAGTCGGGTGGGAAATTTCAAACAAAAAAGGAGTTATTGGATTTTTGAATCCAGAAGGAGCATATGAAGACAAGTTTGGAGGTAAATTAAGAGTCGAAATATATAAAAGGTTAATTTATCATTTTCAGTTTCAGAATCAAAAGATGTTTTTCCCAATTGCACATAGAAAGAGATATAGCATAAATATATTCAAAAATAATAAGAATTTAAATTATTTTATTTCTATATCAAACTTATTTGTTCCTAAAACAATTGATGATTCATTTGAATTTTTTGGAGAGGATGATGTTGATGGGATAAAAAATTATAAAAATGAATGGAATACTAAAGGACATTCAAGTAGAATTATTAAAATTGATAACGAAATTTTAAAACTCTTTTCTAGTGTATTTGATGAAACAAATACTCCCTGTAATGAAGCTAGATTGCCAGCTATACATTCTATAGAATTGATTAATGTTTTAAAAAAGATAGATGAGTACCCTGTTAAATTAATATCGAAAAAAGAATCGTTTTTCACTACTTCAATGTTTGATGAAAATGGTGCACAAAATGAAGGTATTATCAGAAAAGAAACATCTTTTAGAACAAATCTTGATGAGTTAATTATTTCAGGGCCTCATATATATATAGGTTCATTTTACTACAAAACGCCTAGAAAAACATGTAACGAGAAAGCAGATTATGATGTTTTAGATTTATCAAACATTAGCAATGATTATATACAAAGAAGTAATTTTATTCCTATTAAGCCAAAATATTTTAATAAAATACCAAAATTTAACTATAAGAAAGTAACTGAGTTTTATAGACTTGCATATAGAGGAATGCTCCCGCCAGCAAATGAAAGGACTTTAATTGGCGCTATTATTCCTATGAAAATTGGACATACTCACGCAATAAGATCAATAGCTTTTAAAGATACCGAACTATTAATTCAACAAACTTTATACGGTATATCTTTAATAGGTGATTTTTTTATCAAGACAATAGGTATAAGTAATTTCAGTAGTAGTTTATTTGAAAAATTTCCAAATATAACAATTAATGATAAACTCCAAATTAGGGTGTTATCTTTGTCCTCACTTACAATTTATTTCAAAAGTTTTTACGAAGAACAATTTAATAAATCCTTCAAAACAGACAGTTGGACCAAACCGAATGACCCCCGCCTCAACCACGACTTTTTCAAAAACCTCACCCCCCACTGGCAGCGAAATGTCGCATTGCGCACCGATTACGAAAGACGCCAGGCACTGGTGGAGATCGATGTACTCGTAGCCCAGGAGCTTGGCTTGACTCTGGATGAGCTAAAAACGATTTATCGCATCCAGTTCCCCGTCCTGCGTCAAAACGAAAACGAAACCTACTACGACATCAACGGCCGCATCGTCTTCACCGTCTCCAAAGGCCTCACCGGTATAGGCCTCCCCCGCCGAGCCCGCCGAGACGACCGACCATGCAAAATCGTCATCGACGGCGAAGCGGTAGCAGAAAAACCCCTCGGCTGGGAAGATATAGCCGAGATGCAAGAGGGCGAAATCCACCGCACCATCACCGACGACACCCTACCCGGCGGCCCGATAGAGCGCACCATCGTCTATAAAGCACCTTTTGCAAAATGCGACAGAGAAGAGGATTACGAGGTCGCGTGGAGAGAATTTGAGAGGAGGAAGCAGAAATGAGAATTACTCTGCCTCCATTAGAAAAAGTGTATTATAAAAAAGTTGGTCACAAGAATATAGTTAGACAATTACTCTCTCCAGAAATAATTGGGGAATATAGATTTATCTCTTCTAATCGAGGTTATTCGACCATAGAGGTTGATTCAAAACAGATATATTTAGCTAAAGAGTTAGATTTTTGTCCTAGTGAAGCAGAATATGTCATAAAAGTAAATAAAAAAGCTAGAGATGAAGCTATAGTCAATAGTGAAATTAAATTCTTAAAATGGCTAAAGCATCCACTAGATAATGAATTTAGCACCGATGAGATTTTAGATTCATGGGAAAATAATTTTAACTTTATAGAGGAAAATACTGACAGACATATAAAAGGTCTCAGAGAACCACAGATAGCAGCTCTTTACTCTATTTTGAGTCATATCAAAGTTTCAGAAGAAATGGGAATTGTTGTCATGCCCACAGGAACAGGGAAAACCGAGACGATGTTGTCAACTTTGGTTTCTAATCAATGTAAAAAGATTTTAATAACTGTTCCTTCAGATGCGTTAAGAGAACAAATTTTCAATAAATTTCTGACACTTGGATTGTTAAAACAATTTCATATAGTCGATAATAGTGCACTATATCCAAGAGTGGGAATGATTAAAGATAAATTTTCTTCTATCCAAGAATTGAATAGTTTTTTAGATGAAAGTAATGTTGTGGTTACAACAATGAGCATGCTATCGAACTTTTCTTCCGATATGCTCTCATCAATGGCGGAGTCCTTTGAATATATCTTTATAGATGAGGCGCATCATAGTGAAGCAAGTTCATGGTCTAAAGTAAGAAGTTCTTTTCTCAAAAAACAAATTATACAGTTTACGGCAACACCATTTAGAAATGATGGGAAAAGATTAGATGGAAAAATAATTTTCAATTTTTCGCTAAAGAAAGCGCAAGAGCAAGGGTATTTTAAACCGATAAAATTTATTTCTATTCGAGAATACGACTTAGAAAAGGGTGATAAATTAATTGCTCAAAAAGCAGTTGAACGATTAAGAAAAGATATCGCAAATGGGCACAATCACATCCTCATGGCAAGGTGTGAAAATAAAAAAAGAGCTGCAGAAATCTTCCAGTTATATGAAGAACATGAAGATCTATCCCCTGTACTTATACATTCATCCATAGCAAACAAAAAAGAAATAATGGCTTCTATTGTTAATGGCGAACATAAAATTATAGTTGCAGTAGATATGCTTGGAGAAGGCTTTGATCTACCACAATTAAAGATAGCGGCTTTTCACGATATACGAAAAAGTTTACCTGTTACCCTACAGGTTGCTGGTCGTTTCACAAGAACATCTCTAGACAATGACCTTGGTGAAGCAACATTTATCGCAAATTTGGCTGATGCAAAAGTAGAAGAAGAGTTGGCGGAGCTATATGCCAGAGATGCTGACTGGAATATATTATTGTCAGATTTAAGTGCTGGTCGAACAGAAGACAAGATTGAATTAGATGAGTTTATAAGAGGCTTTAACGGTTTAGATGAATCCAAAATACCTTTTCAGAATATTCGTATGGCAATGAGTGCTGTAGTTTATAAAAATAATTCTACCTCTTATAATCTTTCAAATTTCAAATATGGGCTCAATGGATATGATAAGTTTGAGTATAAATATGAATATTATAATCATGAAAACAATACATTGGTTGTCATTTATGCTGATACTAATAATCTAGAGTGGGTTAACTACAAAGAAATATATGAGCTTCATTGGGAATTGATGGTTTTATATTATGATGAAGCAACTAAGCTACTGTACATCCACAGCTCTGATAAATCAAGTCTTTACAAAGATGTGGCCACTAGTATTTTAAACAAAGATGCTCGTCTATTAAATGAGCTAAATGTATTTAAAGTTTTTCATGACATCTCAAGAGTTACTCTACAAAATGTTGGCTTGAAAGAATTTTTGAGCAAACATATTCGTTTTACAATGAGAACAGGGACCGATGTTGCAGAGGCATTATCTGCTTCAATGCAAGCTAAGGCACAAAAAGCATTTCTTTTTGGAACCGGTTATAAAAATGGAGAAAAAATAACTCTAGGATGCTCTTATAAAGGTAGGATTTGGAGCTACTCCAGAGGCAATTTAAAAGACTATGTTAAATGGTGTAATACAATAGGTACTAAAATAATTGATCCAAGCATAGATGCAAACCTGATTTTAAAAGATACTCTTATTCCTGTTTTTGTCAATGCTATACCAGATAAGTATCCTATTTCGATTGATTGGGATGAAGGTTATTATGAGTTCAGCGATTCAAAAACATATATCAATATCAACGGCAACAAAATTAGCATAATAGACTTGGGATTGGAAATCGATAGTTCAAGAAAGGGTGAAATTATATTTTCACTTAGAACTCCATTTCATGCAATTAATTTTAGACAAGAAATAATTCAAGAGACTGACTCATCAACAAGTGAAACATTTTATGATTATAAATATGAACAACTCTCATCAGAAACCATAGATATTACCATCGGCACTAAGACATTACCTTTTCTTGATTATCTTAAAGAGAATCCTATTACAGTTTGGTTCGCAGATGGTTCTTCTTTACAAGGTAATAAATTTGTAGAGTTAAAACAATTGATACAACCATACCCTAATGAAAAATTAATTGCATGGAATTGGGAAGGTGTTGACATAAAAAAAGAAGCACAAGGGGTTGAGCTTTTAGTCACTGATTCTATCCAGTATAGGATGATCGAAACTTTAAAAGAGGATGATCTTGATATTATTTATGATGATGACGGGCCTGGTGAAATTGCAGATATTGTCACAGTCAAGGAAACAGATGATGAAATATATATTCGATTTTATCATTTAAAATATGCTCATGGAGAAGCTGTTGGAAAAAGAGTTGCAGATTTTTATGAAGTTTGTGGACAAGCACAAAAATCAATTCATTGGAAACATAAAAGTGGGGATTATTTTTTTGAGCGGCTTTTAAAGCGAGAGGTTAAGAAAAAAGATGGATGTGAAAGAAGCAGGATCGAAAAAGGTTCAAAAGATGATCTGGAAAGACTACTTCTAATAGCAAAAAATAAAAAACCTATGAAGTTTGAAGTATTTATCGTTCAACCTGGCATGTCAAAAAAAGATACAAGTCCAGAGATTATGACATTAATTGGTGTTACTGAAAACTATTTAAAAGATGTTGGCGGGGTTGATTTGAAGGTAATTGTAAATGAGTAAAGGAAAATGATATGCCACTAACAAGAGAAAAAGCCCTCCAATACCTTCGAGACTCGTTTCAAAACCCCAGCGTTGATTTCCGTGAAGACCAATGGGAGTCCATCGACGCGGTAGTGAATCAAAACAAAAAAGTTCTCGTCGAACTAAAAAGCAGGTGCCGGTCAATACACCCATTTTGGCGACAACGGCAATGGCAAATAACCGCACCATCCTCGACGACACCCTACCCGGCGATCCGATAGAACGGACTATTGTATATAAAGCACCTTTTGCCAAGTGTGACAGAGAAGAGGATTATGAGGTGGCTTGGGCGGAGTTTGAGAAGAGGAGGCGTGCAAATTAGATCGATAGTGTTGGAAAAATAGAGAAATAGTTGTATAATCATGCATGGATAATAGAAAATATTTCTATTTAGATGTCACAAAGGACAAAAGTGAGCGATTTGGTTGAAAAATCTCTTCAGCGATACCCCGTCGTCGATTACGCCACCGTCAAAACCATTCTTGCCCAAAGCGGTTACAAATACATCAACGACAAAATCAAATATATGAAGAAGCAGGGGCTTTTAATACCGCTAAAGCGGGGGCTTTATGTCTATCGTTCGCCCTATGTTGATTCGACCATTTCCAAAGAGATCATCGCCAACAACCTGCTGGGGCCTTCGTATATCTCTTTTGAATATGCGCTCAGCTATTATGGCCTCATACCCGAACGGGTCGAGGAGGTTACCTCCGCCACGACAAAAAGGGCCAAAAGTTTCTCCACGCCCTATGGCGTCTTTAGTTATCGGCATATCGATCCGGCTCTCTTTGCCTTGGGCGTCAGGATCGAATCCTCAAGACGGGGGAATTTCATGATCGCTTCCAAAGAGAAGGCGCTGTGTGATCAGGTTTTGATAACCAGAGGCGTCAAGATCGCTTCCAAAAAGGCGATGCGGATCCTGCTGGAGAAGGATTTGCGAATAGATATGGATGAGCTGCCCGGTTTCGATCTGGAGATCGTAAAACGTTATGCTGACATTTCGAAGTCTAAAAGGGCGGAGTTTTTGCATAGAGTGCTGGAGGATATGGTCGAATGAACATCGTCGAGCAGATGCTTTTGAAATATGAGATAGAGAGCGAAGACGATCTCATCAACGCTCTCAAAGAGGTCTACCAGGAGATAGCCCTTTTGGGGTTGTATCGTGGCGGGTTCTTTCAAAAAGCCGCATTTTACGGCGGAACCGCACTACGGATACTCTATGGCCTGGAGAGATTTTCGGAGGATTTGGATTTTTCACTGCTGAACAAGGATCGAAGTTTTGACATTGAGGCATATTTTCCGCATATCATCGATGAGTTTGACGCCTTGGGCATCCAAATGACCCTGAGCAAAAAGAGAAAATCTGGGGATAACGACATAGAATCGGCCTTTTTGAAAAACGGTACCTCCATCCACACACTGAACATCGAGACAGGTAGCTTACCGAATATTTTAAACGGTATTCACGGCGGCAAGAAGATAAAGATCAAGCTTGAAGTAGATAAAAACCCGCCAATGAAATTCAAAACCGAAGTGCATACGCTGCTGATGCCGACGACTTTCAATATCGTGGCCATGACACTTCCCGATCTTTATGCCGGAAAGTTGCATGCTCTTTTGTTCAGAGGATGGAAGAACAGGGTGAAGGGAAGAGACTGGTACGATTTCGAGTGGTATGTGAAACGGGGCGTGAAGGTCAATCTCGAACATCTTCAGGAGAGGATGATCGAAAGCGGAAACTTGGATAGAGGTGATAAACTTACCAAAGAGAAGCTTCAAACGTTGCTGAAAGAGAAGATCGAAACCCTTGACGTGGAAAAGGCGAAGCAGGAGGTGCAGGTGTTCGTCAAAGATCGCTCAAGTCTCGATTTTTGGTCCAGAGACTATTTCAGGCTTTTGGCCAAGAGGGTTGTCGCATGATCCCCTCCATCCTCTCCACCCAAACGATTCAAGGGCTCAAAACCTTCCTCTCTACGACTTTTCACAGCACCACACCCGCCTTTTCCGGCGCGATCGAGCGATTTGTGGAGGAGGAGGGCAACCTCTTCAAAGGGCCCTATATCTCCATTGCGCTCCCTTTTCAGAAAGGCAGGATAAATAAGCGATTTTTCCCTGAGATATTGAGCGAATCGTTCGTGCCCTACTATCATCAGGAGCTGGCTTTCGAACGACTGAGCGGCGAGCGTCCACAGCCTACGCTCGTGGCGACGGGGACGGGATCGGGCAAGACCGAATCGTTCATGTATCCCATTTTGGAGTATTGCCGACAAACCAAGGCGCAGCGGGGCATCAAGGCGATCGTCATCTACCCCATGAACGCCTTGGCGACCGACCAGGCGAAACGTTTCGCCAAGGCGATTGCCTCTTCTGCGGCGCTGGATGGCGTGCGAGTGGGGCTCTTCGTCGGGGGTGACGAGGGAGAGAGACATAGCCGCATGAGCAGAGAGTACGTCATCACCGACAAGGATATTCTGCGCCGTGACCCGCCGGATGTTTTGCTTACCAACTACAAGATGCTGGACTTCCTGCTGATGCGACCCAAAGATCAGCCGCTCTGGCGATACAACATCGGCACCGGTGTACTGAAGTATCTGGCGGTGGACGAGATCCATACTTTCGACGGAGCCCAAGGGACCGACCTGGCGTCACTGCTGCGGCGGTTGCGGGCGAAGCTACAGATAGAAAAGGGTGTACTGGGGTGCATCGGAACCTCCGCGACCCTGGGAACGGAGGGGAGCGAATCGATCCGAAAATTCGCCACGACCGTCTTTTCGGAGGTGTTCGACGAATCTTCGGTCATCACCGAATATCGGATCGATGCGGAGGAGTTCCTGACGGACGTGGAGAACGACTACTACAACTTCCCAGGCGTAGAGAGCCTGGAGGCGCTTGCGTTCGAGAATTACGACGGGATGGAGAGCTATCTGAAGGCGCAATGTCGCCTCTGGTTCATGGAGGAGCCGGAGGATATCGACGCAACGGCCTTCAGGGTGGATCTGGGTCGGCGCCTCAAGGAGCTTTCGCTTTTCAAGCTGCTGCTTCGTCATGCCGGAGGGGCGATCGTCTCCAAAAAGCGACTCATCGACATCTTTCGGCGCCATATCCCCGCCCAGCGAGTGGGAGACCGTTACTACGAAGCGCTCATAGACTCTTTGCTGGCGCTGCTCTCTTGGGCGCGAGGTGAGCCTTTGGGGTCCTATCTGCCGCCCTTTTTGCATCTGAGACTGCAGCTCTGGGTGCGGGAGTTGACGCGGATGGTAGGAAGCCTGGAGGCGGAGCCGAAAATCCGCTTCTCCCATGATCTGAGCGGCAAAGAGACACAAAAGCACCATCCGCTGATCCATTGCCGTGAATGTCATGCCATGGGTTGGGGAGGCTACAAAAAAGAGAGTGACGACGAACTGCTGGGCGATCTGGATACCTTCTACAAAGTCTTCTTCGCGCGCGATCCGAGACTTCGGTTTATATTTCCCGTGGAGAAGGGGTTTAAACCGGAGCGCGGGCTTGTTTATTACATTGACATAGCCACGGGCCGAGAGGCACTGGATGATGCTCCCGCCGAAGAGAAGTTGCTGATATGGCAGAGCGACACCAGGGTGGAAGGGAAACCGCGAAGCCACAACGACTGCCCCTTTTGCGGCAACAAAAACGCGCTGACGATCCTGGGGGCGCGGGCGGCGAGTCTGAGTAGCGTGATGATCGGCGAGAGCTTCGCCAGTGCTTGGAACGACGACAAAAAGATGATCACCTTTTCCGACTCGGTGCAGGATGCGGCACATCGGGCGGGCTTTTTCGGGGCACGCAGCTGGCAGTTTACGATGCGGATGGTAATGCAGCAGGCGCTGGAGCAGAGAAAAGAGCCGGTCAAAATGTCTGAATTTTCGCGACAGGTAGCCGGGTATTGGCGTGCGAAGCTGGGAAGCGAGGAGCGCTATGTCGGCACGATGATAGCTCCAGATATGACATGGCTAAAAGACTACGATACGCTGCAGCAAAGCGGCAAGCTACCCCAGGGAAGCGATATCGTTCGTCTCGTAGATGAGCGTCTCGACTGGCATATCTGCAGCGAATACGGCTATCGAAGTCACATCGGGCGAACGCTGGAGCGTTCGGGAGCCTCGACGGTGCGCTTCGTGGGAATCGAGGCCCTTGTCGCGCGACTGCTGCCGAGGGTGCAAAATGATTTCGAAGCGCTACGGGATGTGGATGAAACAGCGCTGGGACGCTTTCTCTATGGATTGCTGCAACACATGCGCAAACAGGGTGCCATTGACAGTCATCATCTCGGCACCTACCTGAGCACCGGCGGCAATCTGTATGCCTTCACAAAATATCAGCATCTCTATATGCCTTCATTTACCTTTCGTTCCCGATCTCCCGCCTTTTTGACGACGGGCAAATTTCAAAGCTTCGAACGGATTCACCACAAATCGGGAAGTGCATGGTGCGACGCATGGGCAATCGCCCATTTTCATGATAAAAATCTCCTGATCGGCGGATATGTCGAGGCGCTCTATCGGCGGGTGATGGAAGCGATGGTAGAAGAGCGAATCGCCGTGGAGAAAGAGGTTTTGGGTGCACCGGTCTGGGGGCTGAGCGCTGAAAAACTCTGGGTCGATCCGCACGTGGAGAGGTTCCTCTGCGATCGCTGCGGCGATGTGTTGATGGCGGCCAAAGCCGATGCCGGGTGGGCCGAAAGGCTCTGCTGCCTGCGCAAAGGGTGCGGCGGACATTATGAGCGTGATGAGATGGAGAGGGACTACTACCGCACCCTCTATCGCTATGGCGATGTGGAGCGAATCGTAGCCAAGGAGCATACGGGATTGTTGGAGCGCAAGGACCGTGAGCGGATCGAACGGGCCTTCATCGAAAGAACTTCCCGGGAGCCTTGGAAACCCAACCTGCTTTCGGCGACACCGACTCTGGAAATGGGGATCGACATCGGCGATCTGGGCAATGTACTGCTCTGCTCCACACCGCCGACCGGGGCAAGCTATCTGCAGCGCATCGGAAGGGCGGGGCGGAAAGACGGCAACGCCCTCAATGCCACGGTGGCCAATGCGCAGCCTCACGATCTCTATTTTTACAGCGAACCGATGGAGATGATGCAAGGAAAGATCGAATCTCCCGGTGTCTTCATCGATGCGTCGGCTATCTTGCAACGGCAGTTTCTGGCCTATTGCCTGGATCGCTGGGTTTCGGAGAAAAAGGTGGAGCCGTCACAGATCCCAGGCAAACTCTCCGGCGTGCTGAATGCCGTCAAGTCCAGAAACATGGAGAAGTTTCCCATCAATCTGATTCGCTACATCGAAGAGCATGTCGAAAGACTCTTGGAGGATTTCTTTGGCCTCTACAAGGGTGAGCTTCATGTAAAAACGATCGAAGAGCTGAAACTCTTCGCCATGGGCCATGCCGAGGAGGTGCGCACGAAGGATCTGCCCGACGAGCTCAAAGAATCGATGTCGCTGAGTTACAAGATCTTGCACAAGTTGGAGGTGATGATCGCCGAGCAGAATGCGTTGGGGCAGAGAATCGACACGCTGCGAAAGAAGATCAAGGCACACATGAAACTGGAAGCGAGAGACAAAGATTGGGAAGAGCGGCTCAGAGAGTACGAAAGAGAGCTAAACGGGTTGCGGTCGGTCAGAATCGCCGTAAACCGAAAAGAGACGTTCGAATTCTTTACGAACGAGGGACTGCTGCCCAACTACGCTTTCCCCGAAAGCGGTGTGGTGCTCAAATCGATCATCTACCGGCGCAAAGAGAAGATCGAAGGGAGTGATGGCGCCGGATACGAGACCTTCACCTTCGAATACGAACGGCCAGGTAGCAGCGCCATCAGCGAACTGGCGCCCAACAACCGATTCTATGCCGGCGGGCGGAGAGTGCGCATCGACCAGATCGATATGAAGGTCAGCGAGATCGAGACGTGGCGCTTCTGTGATCGCTGCTCCTATAGCGAAAAGGAGTTGGGGGAACCCTCCCGTGAGTGTCCCCGTTGCGGCAGCAAAGGGTGGGCCGATATCGGACAAAAAAGGGAGTTGATTCGCCTGCGGCAGGTGATGGCGACGACCAACGACCGCCAAAGCCGCCTGACAGACGATGCGGAGCAGAGAGAGCCGCTATTTTACACCAAACAGCTTTTGATCGACATCGATCGAGAACAGATCGAAGAGGCTTGGAGGACAAGGAGCGAGAGTGTCCCTTTCGGGTTCGAGTTTGTGCGCAAAGCCCATTTTAAAGAGATCAATTTCGGAGAGTTTTCGCTCCAGGGTGACGAAGTGACGATCGCGGGCAAACAGATGCCGAGACAGGGCTTCGTGATCTGTCGATGTTGCGGCAAAGTGCAGGAACGTCGACCGGAGGATCCGAAATTCAAACCGGTACATACCTATTTTTGCGAATGTACCGACCCGAAAGATCCGGACAATTTTGTCGAGTCGCTCTATCTTTATCGTGATTTCGACTCCGAGGCGATTCGTATGTTGCTACCTATGACCGACATGGCGATCGATGAAGAGAAGCTCTATTCGTTGATTGCGGCGTTTCAGATGGGATTGAAGATCTATTTCCACGGCGCGGTGGATCATCTGCGTGTCGGCTTGCACGAAGAGGGAGTGGCCGGGGAAGAGTACCGCAAACAGTTCCTGGTGCTCTACGACACTATTCCGGGAGGAACCGGCTATCTGCGGCAGCTGATGCGCCAGGAGCATCCGATTTTTGAAGTGTTGGAATTGGCGTTGGATCGACTGAACGGTTGCGTCTGTAACGAGGATCCGGAAAAAGACGGGTGCTACCGCTGCATCTACGCCTATCGCAACAATTTCGATCGGCCTTTTGTTTCCAGGGAGGCGGCCAAAAAAATCATCAAAGAGATCCTGGTGTACCGAAACGAAGTCGAAAAAACGGGTACCCTCAGTGAAGTTTCGATCGGCGGGCTTTTCGACAGTGAGCTCGAAGCTATCTTTTTGAAAAAGCTTGCCGCCTATTCCCATGGGGAGATCAGGGCGAAGTTGCGAAAACAGACGACACGAAATAAAAAGCCCGGCTATTTGCTGGAGTTGGGCGATCGGCGATACGAAATCGAACAGCAGGTAACTCTGGGAGAGAAGGAGGGTGTGGCAAGTCCTTCGAGGGCCGATTTCGTTCTCTATCCCGAGAAGGGACGGCTCATTGTCATCTTTATGGACGGATACGCGTATCATCAGGAGCGCGTCGACGAGGACAGCGCCCAGCGCATGGCTATCGTAGCAAGTAAAAACTACCGCGTTTGGAGCTTGACCTGGGACGACCTTGAAAGTGACGGGATTGAGGACGAGAAATGTCACAACTTCCTGGGGGATCGTTATCTCAATCCCATGCTGTTTAAAAACCTCTGTAGCGATACGGGATTTACACAACGCAACAGTTTCGAATGGCTGATGGAGCTGTTGCTGGAGGAGGATGAGGCGGTTTGGCGAAAGCGGGCATCGGCTGCCGCCCTTTCGATGATGCAGGGTGTCGTAAACAAAGGGGATGCCTTCTGGGAAAGCCTGCTTCGAAAGGTTCCGATACAGATACGGGAGATGCTGGAAGATCTCGACGGGAGATTTGTGGGTGGCAAAAAAGAGTTTTTGACCGTCGAAGTGGATACCTTGGCGGTATTGGAGGGGTCGGCTCCGAAAAACGATAGCGTAACGGGCCTCTTGTACCTGGATGATCGTGAAGGGGTGGGAAAGGCGACCTGGGCGGGTGTTTTGAGACTGTTCAATCTCTTTCAGTTCCTGCCCTTGTCGTTTTGGACGACAAAACGGGGCCTTCAGAATGGCATGTATGACGCGCTGTTGTTATCGGCGGATAAAGAGGAGCGACCGCACGAGGAGTGGGCCATAGTTTACGAAGAGGCTCTGGACGATGCGAAACCGTTGGTGAAAAAGTTGATGGAAGCTGGTGTTCCCATCCCGGAGGTGGGGTATGAAATCGTGGATGAAAAAGGGGTGGTTCTCGCGGATGCGGAATTGGCGTGGCCGAATGTCAAAGTGGCGGTGGTATGGAACAAGGACGATGTTTCTCTCCCCGATTGGAAATTTTTTGCCATCGGTGAAAGTGATGAACTGATCAAAGCTTTGAAAGAGAGGGGTTGAAATGAAAGTGGCGATATCTTCCGATTTTTTTACGGCGCTGACGAAACTGCCGAAAACGCAGATGCAAAAGACGGTTCGGCTCGTAGAGAAGTTCAAACAGGATCCCGAATCTCCCGGACTCAACTATGAAAAATTGGGCAAGGGTGCCGACCAGAGGGTCTATTCGCTCAGGGTCGACGGGACCTATCGTGTTATTCTTTTCAAATCCCCACGGGAGGATGTCTATATTTTGCTTTGGGTGGATCATCACGACGAAGCCTACCGGTGGGCGCAAAGACATCGATGCATGATTCATCCGGAGACGGGAAGTTTGCAGATCGTTCAAACCGAACATGCGAGCCAACCCCGGATAGAAAGCGAAAGCCATACTCTAAAGGAAGGGGTATTCGCCAAATATCGGGACAGGGAGCTTTTGCGGCTGGGCATACCGGTGGCAATGCTGGATAAAGTGAGAAACATACGCAGCGAATCGGAGCTCGATGCACTGCAGGAACGACTGCCCGAAGAGGCGTACGAGGGGCTCTTTTATCTCATGGCAGGGGATGAGTATGAGGAGGTGCTCCGGTATCTGGCCCAGGAGATGGAAGTACGTATCGATACCGAAGATTTCGCCAAAGCACTGGAAAATCCCAATTCGCTTCGCCGTTTCTATGTGGTGGACGAGGACGATGAAGAGCTGATACGCATGCTCAACGCGCCGCTGGAAAAGTGGCGAGTCTTTTTGCATCCTTCCCAGCGGGCATTGGTGGATCGGGATTGGAACGGTCCGGTTCGGGTGCTAGGCGGTGCGGGGACCGGAAAGACGGTGGTCGCCATGCACCGGGCACGATGGTTGACGAAGCATCTGCCCGGCGACGGAAAGATCCTCTTTACGACATTTACCAAAAACCTCGCCGTCGATATCGAAGAGAATCTCAAAACGATCTGCAACGAGGAGGAGATGAGACGGATCGAGGTGAAAAACCTGGATCAATGGGTCTCTGAATTTCTTCGAAAAAACGGTTATCAAGATCGAATCGTCTACGGGGAGGAGACCGAACCGCTATGGGAAGAGGCGCTGACTGTCGCTTCCCCGGGATGGGCTCTGCCTGATACCTTTTACAAAGAGGAGTGGGATCATGTGATCCAGCCCCAATCGATCATGAGCCTTCCGGAATACCTGAAAGCCAGCCGCGTAGGACGGGGCGTGCGCCTGAGCCGTGCACAGCGCAAGGCGATCTGGGAGGTGATGGAAGAGTATCGAAAGTTGTTGCAAAAATATCGATTCAAAGAGCCGGACGATGCGATGAGAGATGCGGAGATTCTCATCGAGGATCAGAAACTGCGCCCCCTCTACGATGCGATTGTCGTGGACGAAGCCCAGGATTTCAGTGCCCAGGCGTTCAGACTGTTACGCACCATGGTAAATGAAGGGAAAAACGACCTTTTCATTGTCGGGGATGCTCATCAGCGAATCTATGGCCACAAAGTAGTGCTTGGGCAGTGCGGTATTCGCATAGTAGGTCGAAGTAGGAAATTGAAACTAAATTATCGCACGACCGATGAGATTAGAAAATGGGCCGTCAAGATCTTTGAGGGTAAAACAGTGGATGACTTGGATAACGGTATCGATGAACAAAACGATTACAAATCCCTTTATCATGGGCCCGCACCGGAAATAAGACAACTTTCATCCTACGAAGAAGAGTTGAATACGATACATGAGTATATAAAGGAACTGCTACAAGCGGATCCAAATGCAAAGATTTGCCTGGTGTTGAGAACGACCAAGCTAAGGGATCAATACGCCAAAGATTTGGAGAATATGGGGAACTCTGTTGTTGTTTTGGAAAAGAATTCAAAAGATAACTTGGAAAAAGAGGGTCTTAGAATCGCTACGATGCATCGCGTCAAAGGGCTGGAATTTGATCACATGGTTATCGCTTCGGCGGTTAAGGGTGTGATTCCTTGGCCAAAAGCAATATTTTCGGACACTCAGAGCAAAGAAGAGTTTTTGCAAAAAGAGAGATCGCTGTTCTATGTGGCATCGACACGAGCAAAAAAGACTCTATTGATCACAGGTTTTGGCGAGTTATCCAGTTTTTTGGCTAAAGTATAAATCTATTAACATTAGTTTATAGCAGAACCGAAGAGGTATCTACGATACAAATAATATGGTGGAGCATAGCGGGCTCGAACCGCTGACCTCCTCGCTGCCAGCGAGGCGCTCTCCCAGCTGAGCTAATGCCCCACACGCCTGTGAGAGTCGAATTTTAGTTCAACTCTGCTTAAGCATTGATA
>JALWMA010000083.1 GCA_027081015.1 Campylobacterales bacterium
TAGGCTGGGGGTTCGACTCCTCCCGGGCGCGCCAGCTTTACGGATTGTGCGCCCATAGCTCAGCTGGATAGAGCAACGGCCTTCTAAGCCGTAGGTCTCAGGTTCGAATCCTGATGGGCGTACCATAAGGAAAACGGAGAGCGGAGGATATCTCTTTTTCCGTTGTCGGCTTTCTGTTCTTTGCTTACCTCATGCGGACGTGGTGGAATTGGTAGACACGCCAGACTTAGGATCTGGTGCCGAAAGGTGTGGAGGTTCAAGTCCTCTCGTCCGCACCACACTTACATAAGAAAATCAACTTTACCGGTAGTGTTGTCCAGAGCTCCGCAGACGGTTCGCTTCGGCTCACAACGTCTTTGGGGAAACGGCTACAGATGCAAAGCAGTTTGCATCCGCTTCACGCCGTTTCCGGTTCAAGTCCTCTCGTCCGCACCACACTTACATAAGAAATCAACTTTACCGGCAGTGTTGTCCAGAGCTCCGCAGACGGTTCGCTTCGGCTAATGACCTCTTCTGAAAAATTGCACTTATCTTTTGAATCGGCACGGGAATAGAGCCGGAGTCTATATCTCTCTTTTTTTGCCCTTTTTGTGCGACTCTATAACGATATCCGATTCGGACCTCAGGCTCCTTTTGGTTTTGAACTTCTCCAGTCTCTTTAGATAGGGGTCGTTTTGAGCCGTTTTTATATTATCTTTTTTCTCCGGGCTTTTCGATACGCGCAGGCCAAGACGCATGATCGACCATGCTATGACGGCTGTGAAAAATAGAACGGCCGCCCATTTCATGAGGAGGTATCTGCCTATATTTGCGCTCTCGCCGCTCAAGGCGCTGAAGCGCGCCATATCTTCGTAGAGCGCATCGGAAATATAGATCCCTGCGATCGAGATGACGATCAGGAGAAGGTAGCGCAGGTTTCGTCTAAAAAAGAGCGAGAGTGCGGCCCATTTAAGGTAGTGGTACACTTTCTACCCCTCTATATCCAGGAGATTCCCAGGAGTGCCAGCAGGGCTATGAGCCCTTTTGTCTTGTACTCGTCAAGAAGCTTGTCCTCCTCGTCCCTGATGATGACTTCGAGCTCCTCGTCACTGAGCTCATCGATATCTACGCGGTTTTCGATAAGCCGTGCTCTTGTACGCATTATCGCTTTTTCCCGTAGCTTGAGTTGCACTCTCTCCTTGTACTTTTGCGGAAGGTTCCTTATCTGATCCATCAAACTCTTTTGCAAACCCTATCCTTTACTCTGTTTTCGAGCCAAAAAATCTCTCTATACTCTCCAGATGCCTTTCGAACCTCTCGAAAGAGTGTGAACCGCCCTCTTCTATGATCATACGGGCACCCTGAAATCTCTGCTGCGCCACTCTGTAATCGAGTAGCTCGTCCCCCTTCTGCAGTAACAGCAGAAAATTTTCCGGCTTTAGGCCCGCGCCGGGCTTCATCCGCTCGAGCTGCTCTATATGCCGCTCGTTCCACTCGAACTTCGATAGGTCGTAGAAGTTTGTGACCATGCCAGCATAGTGCGAAAGTGTCTTGTACGGCTCCACGGAGGGGTTTATCAAAACGGCCTTAAGGCCGTAGATTTCGCAAAGGTGCGCGGCGTAGAAGCCCCCGAGGGATGAGCCTATGAGAGATACGGGCTCCTTCGGCAAAAAGCTCTCTACAATCTGTTTCAGCGTATCTACCGCCAGATCGGGAATGTATGATAGAGAGGGCGCTACGACCCTTTCTTTGAAAAAGTCGCGGACCGTCAGGGCCTTTTGACCCCTGCCGCTGCCGGCGAAACCGTGAATATATATTATCATCCCTCCTCCTCGTATGCCGGTTCGAGTATCAATCTCTTTTTCAGCAGCCTGCCGTCTCTGCTTATCTCTACCGTAACGGCGTCGCCGACTTCGTGAGTTTCGAGTATCTCTTCGATATCTTTGGGGGAGTGGACCGGCTTGCCGTCTACGGATATGATGATGTCACCCGGGTCGAAAGAGCCGTCAGGATAGAGTGTGACACCCCTCAGCCCGGCCTTCTCGGCATAACTTCCGGGAATCGTTCGAAGAACCATTACACCGTCGAAACCGAGTCTGGCCTGAGCTATGCGATTTATTCGATCGTCGGTCTCCACCCCCAGTGAGGGCTCGAGATATCTGCCGTATGCGATGAGCTTTGGAACTATTTTGTTTACGGTATCTACCGGAATCGCGAAACCTATGCCGGCGTACGCTCCGGACGGGCTGAAGATGGCGGTGTTGACGCCTATGAGCCTGCCCGCACTGTCAAGCAGCGGCCCGCCGGAGTTTCCGGGGTTGATAGCCGCATCCGTCTGTATCAGGTTTCGTATGCGGGCGCCGTTCGATTCGGTCATGGAGCGCTCCAGTGCCGAAACTATGCCTGTGGTCAATGTCCAGTCGAGACCGAAAGGGTTCCCTATGGCGAAGGTCTTCTGCCCCACTTTCAGATCGCTGCTCGTTCCTATCATCACCGGCTGCGGCCTCCTTATCGGAACGTTTATGCGAAGCACGGCGAGATCGTGGCCGGGTGAAGCGCCTATAAGTACGGCATGGTAGTCGCGGCCGTCGCTGAGCCTCACCCTCGCTTCGCTCGCTCCCGCTATTACGTGGTAGTTTGTCACTATGTGGCCCGCCTCGTCCCATACGATGCCGGAGCCGGTGCCGCGGGGGATGTTGTAGATGTTTCTCGACCACGGGTCTATTACGGCCCGGCTGGTGGCTATGTATACAACCGAATCTTTGGTCCTTTCAAAGAGCTCGATGGTCGCTTTTTCGTCTTCTGCAAGATCACCCCTGGGCGTGACCGGGCGAGGCTGCGCATGTTGGGAGAGGATGAACTCTCCGACCCACGGAAGCGCCTGCCAAAAGAGCATCAGCACCATTGCGGCAAAACTTATGGCAAAGAGTCGTTTGACAAATCTCTCCTCCATACTATCCCCCGCCTCTCTTTTTTTGATACTCTGAACTCTGCGGCATCGGTTTTTTCATTATACCATTTCGGCTGCGGCTTTCAGACGAGGGGGCTCTGTTTTTGACTGGTACTCTCTATCGCAGAGGTGCGAAAAGCGGCGAAACCTTGCTCTCCAATATTCGAAAACCTCTCCATACTCGCTGATGAAGATTCTATACGCCGTCACCGCCGCGAAAGGGACAAAGAGCAAAAAGAGCTGCGGTACCAAAAAGGCCGACGCAAATAGGAGCCACGGCAGCAGTGCCCCGTACTTGGAGTTTTTCATATCCATCTCCTTGAACAAGATGGAAGCATGATCGCATACGCGTTAGAAGGCGTCGTGTCCGGTTTGAAAATCGAGTCCGTTTTTGAGCATCTTTTCGAAAGCCTCTTTGACATCGGCCGGCGATACGACCGCAATATCCGGTATCCACGGCTTTAGAAGCGCAAGAGCCTCCTCTGTGCTCGAGATTTTCAGGTATACATGTGCATCGGAAGTCCCACTCTGTTCAACGATCGACTGTGTCGGACTGAGAGGCCTCCTTTTTAGATACTTTACGATGGAAGCTCTCGCCAGCAGGTGCAGCGAAAAGGGCTGCGCATTTGGATCGAACCAGGCGTTCAGGGCCCACTCCAGCCGCTCTTTGAGCCTTGGGTCCGGAGTGAATGTTTCATTTGCGACTTCAAGAGCTCCTATTTCCGGAAGATAGAACTTCTTGACAATCTCTTCCTCTTTTGCAAGAAGATACCAGTAGCCATCGAAGTTCACTATACGGTATGGGTGAACTTTTCTGGGTTTTGAGTGGTAGACGAAACTGATCGTGCATGTAGAGACAATAGCATCTTCCAGAAGCTTGAAAAGCTCTGCATGGTTTGAGATGTCGTCGAAGCTGACATATGAGCTGACCGGAGTGTGTGTATCGTTTTTAAGTTTCGAAAGAAGCCGGCTGGAACGCTGTGCAAACTCACTGCCGATTCCGTTGGCTATGGTCTCCAGGATTTCGAGAGTCAGGCTGTTTTCAAGATCGTTGATCTTTTCGATCCTGAAACCATCCTGCATCCGCCATCTGCGTCCGCACTTCTGTATGGGAAATCGGATGAGGCGTTCGTTGAAGTCCCTCTGGATCGTCTTTGCGGATACGTTGAACTCTTCGGCCAGTTCGGCTACGCTCAGCGACTCCCCCTCGTACAGGCGCTGTAAAATTGTGGTCAGGCGTGTAAGAATTTTGTCGTAGTCGTGCGATCTATTCATGCCGAATCCAAGCATCTTCCGTTCCATCCGGCGCTGTCGAACCGGAAGTATGGTTAATATCGACGGATGAAATAATTATGATAAAATATGACGCAAGCTAAAGTTTACCGGGAAACAGTCTATGAACAAAGAGATGATTTTTTTGCTATTGGGTATGGGAGCAGGTGCGGTTATAGCCTTTGTCGGAGGATACGTGCTCGCGCGCAGCAAGGCCGAGAGAAAAGAGGCGATGTATCAGGTGGAGGTGGATGAGCTGCTGCAGGCGAACGAGGAGATGGAGCAGGAGCTTCGCCCTCTCAAGAAGAAGTTCAAAGAGCTCGAAGCAACACTGAACCAGGAGTATGTGGAGAAAGCCGCTCTCCTCGAGCGCATAAAATATATCGGCGATGTCAGGCGTGAGCTTGAGCACGAGAAGACCGTCAACAAGCATCTGAACGAGAAGATAGCGGAGCTGGAAGCCCTGGTGGCCAAGCTGGAGGCCCAGATGGCGGCCGAAGCCGAGAGCGTGGAGAAGCAGCTCGAGCTCATAATGGAGACAAAAAGAGAAATTCTCAAAGAGGTGCAGGCTCTGGCCAGGCAGAGTATGCACAATAGAGGCTGATCTACAAAGCACCCTATCCGAAAACTTTTAACTAAACGCGCAAATTCCGGCAAAGCCTGCGATTTGGCCGACCCCGCCGACCCCCTGAAGCTTCGAAATCGAAGATTTCAAGTTTTTGTGTAGAACCGGATCTAAACTCTTAGACACCTATTTGGAAGATTCGGACGTTGCGTCTCGATATGTAGACGGTCCGAACGGAAGGAGCCCGCACGATGCAGATCCCGACACTATGGATATATCTTTTTGCCGCAGCCGCCGCAGGTGCCGCGGCGACGGCCCTGGTCGCTTATCTTCTGTTTCGCTCTTTTGCAAAAAGATATAGCGAGCGGCTCGAGAGACTCAAGATAGATGCGCGGGAGAAGATCGAAGAGCTGGAAGCCTCCCTGGCGGCGGCGAGAGAGAGGGCGCAGGCGGTTGAAGAGGCTCTCGGCTCGAGCAGAATAGAGAATGCGGCTTTAAAAGAGAGGCTCGAGCGCCTTGCCTATCTGGAGGCCGAAAAGGGTGAACTGGAGCGGCTGCTGGAGAGCGCCAGGTCGCACAATCTGGCCCTGGAGAAGGAGCTTAGCGAGACCGTTACACTTCTTGAGAGTGAGCGGAAACAGGCAGTCAAGAGCATGGAGGAGCTAAAAGAGGCGCGGGAGTCGATGCGAAAAGAGTTCAAGCTGCTCGCCGCACAGATCATGGAGGAGAACAGCCGCCGTTTCGGAAGCGTCTCCAAAGAGGGTGTGGAGCAGATTCTGAAGCCACTTCAGGTGCAGGTGAGCGAGTTCAGGAAACGGATAGAGCAGGTACATACGGAGGAGACGAGAGAGATGGCCGCGCTGCTAAACGAGATCAAGACGCTCAAGGAGCTGAACAGAAAGATCGGGGAGGATGCGGTAAACCTGACAAGAGCCCTTAAAGGCGAGAGCAAGCGGCAGGGTATCTGGGGGGAGATGGTGCTCGAGAGGGTCCTTGAAGCATCCGGTCTTCGCGAGGGTGAGGAGTATGAGCGTGAAGTGAGCCTTCAAGACGGCGACAACCGCCGATTCCGCCCCGATGTTATAATACACCTTCCGGGCGGCAGAGATATAATAGTGGATGCCAAAACCTCTCTCGTCGCTTACGAGCGCTACGTAAACGAAGAGGACGAGGAGCGCAAAAAGCATTACGCGAAGCTCCATCTCGATGCGGTAAAGAGCCACATAGAGAGGCTGGGCGAGAAGAGCTACGGGTCGCTCGAAGGTGTGAATACGCTCGATTTCATATTTATGTTCATGCCGATCGAGGGGGCTTTGATGCTGGCTCTGCAAACGGATCCCGCTCTTTACGACAGGGCGTTCTCAAAAAAGATCGTGCTTGTGAGCCCCACCACCCTCCTGGTGGCACTCAGGGCGGTAGAGAATACGTGGCGGCATGAGCGGCAGAACAGAAACGCTATGGAGATAGCCAGAAAAGCCGGAGCGCTCTATGACAAATTCGTAGGCTTCGCCGAAGATCTCGAAAAGATAGGAAAGCAGATCGAGACGGTGCGCAAAACTTACGACGGAGCCTGGAGAAAACTCACCGAAGGAAAAGGAAATATCGTAAGAAGGGTCGAGGAGCTGCACGAGCTGGGTGCTCGGGCCACGAAGAGTATGCCCAAAAAGCTCGCCGACTCCGCCGGCTCTGCCGACGATCCGCTTCCATCCGCTTTAAAAGAGCCTAAATAGCGGTAGCTCCACCCTCTCATTCCGTAAGCCTGAGCAGTTTCGCGACTACTTGCGGCAGCAGCTCATGCTCCGTTTTATGAATCTTCTCCCTGAAGCTCTCGAGCGTATCCTCCTCCTCGATCCTGACGCACCTCTGGTCCAGTATCTCACCGCCGTCGAGAGTGGAGTCTACCCGGTGTACCGTCACTCCGCCTACTCTCATTCCGCTGCCGAAACTCTCCTCTATAGCGTTTGCGCCTTTAAAGAGAGGAAGCAGCGACGGGTGGAGGTTTATCGCATCTACTCGGGAGGTGAAGATCTCTGTAACGATGCGCATGAATCCCGCCATAACCACAAGCTCAGGAGATATCTCCTCGATATTGGAGACGAGAGCCTCGTCGAAGCTCCCGCGACTCGGGAATCTTTTGTGGTCTATTAGCGCGGTATCTATGCCGTATGACTTTGCAAGCTCTATTCCGGGGGCGTCCGGCCTGTTGGAGATGGGGGCGATCACCACTCTTTTGTCGCCGAACTCTTTATCGTGGAAACGCCTGATGAGGTTCTCCAGGTTGCTCCCCCTCCCGCTGAAGAGTACGGCGACCGTTACGGTGCGAGCCAACGTATCTCCTCTATCAGGTCTTCGGCGACGGCGCTGTAGTCTGCGCCCCTGTAGCGCGATGCGGCGATTGCGAGGGCCAGCGAGCCGTTTATGGCAGCATTGAGAGGGGTGTATCCCTGGGCAAGAAGCGAAGATATGAGGCCGCTCAGAACATCTCCGCTGCCGGCCTGTGAGAGTACCGGTGTGCCGAGAGGGTTTACATAGACGGCACCCTCGTGGGCGATCAGGGTGTTGGCCCCTTTGAGCAGCAGAACCGTTTCGGGGTAGGCGTCGCTGAAGCGCCTGGCCCATCCGAATCTGTCACGCTGAATCTGCGAAACGCTCACATCCTCTATGTCGAGGGTTTTAAGGAGCGCCGAAAACTCTTTCGGATGAGGCGTTATAACCGTCTTGCCGCACTCTTTGAGAATCGTTTCGACCCAGGGAACGTAACAGAGATCGGCATCCAGAAGCACGGGAAGATCGTTTTGTATGATGGAGGACTTGACGATTATCGGGTCGTACTCCAGCCCCATGCCCATCCCCATCGCTACGGCGGTGGTGTTTTCCGGCAGTTCGCCAGCCTGCATCAGGGAGTAGGGGATGTTCTCTATGGTGCGGTCCGTCAGGAGTGTCACCAGCCCGGCCCCGAATCGAAGCGCCGCGGAGCCGCAGAGTATGGCCGCACCCTTCTTGTTGCCTGCGACGACACAGAGGTGGCCGTAGTCGCCTTTGTGGGATGAGGGGTTGCCTCTTGTAGGCGGGTTGAAGTCTCTCTTTTCGAGCATGAAGATATCGGTGTGGTGCTCGTAGAGCTTTCTGCTCACCCCCAGATCGACGACCTCGATCTCCCCCGTATGCTGTTTGGCGAAGTCGCTGAAGAGGGCCTTTTTCAGCGCTCCCATCGTTACGGTGAGGTCCGCTCTGAAGGCTATCGGGTTCGGAGCCCCCTGCGGATCTATTCCGCTCGGTATGTCGCACGCTATCTTGTAGCCGCCCATGCCGTTTAGAGTGTCTATCAGATCGATTCCGGCAATATCGAGAGGCTTGCTCAAGCCGGCTCCAAAGAGTGCGTCTACGACCACGTCGGCATGGAGCGGAAGCGTTTTGACGGTGTCGATCCCTATCTGCTGCGCGCGGTTTAGCTGAATCTTGGCCATCTCCGATCTTGCCCCGTACGGCAGATGGAGAGAGACCTCGTAATCCTCATGCAGGAGGCGGGCCAGCGCTATGCCGTCGGCACCGTTGTTCCCGGGCCCGGAAACTATAAGTATATGCGACCCGGGCTCCACGGCACTCTCTACGGCCCGCTTCAGCCCCATGGCCGCGTGCTCCATCAGGATGTCTTCGGTAAGGTCGAACTTTTCGTAGCATCTTCTATCCAGAGCGTAGCAGTCATCGAATATCATTTGCATCGGTTGCCCTTTGTTGGTCTGAGCCCTTTTGCGGGCATTTTCGTGTTGGTTTCAAATAATAGCAAAACTATGCTATAATTTGCGTCCAAATTCAAACCGGAAGGGGGTGATGTCAGAATGCCTGGCATCGTCGTACGTGAAAACGAGTCTTTTGATGAAGCATACCGCAGATTCAAAAAGCAGGTCGATCGCAACCTGATCGTCACCGAAGCTCGTGCAAGACGCTTCTATGAGCCTATGACCGAAAAGCGCAAAAAGCAGAAGATCGCTGCGCGCAAGAAGCTGCTCAAGCGTCTCTTTATGCTGCGCAGATACGAGTCTCGTCTCTAAGCGGCAAGGGGCCCCTCCCGGGGCCTTCAAAGAGCCTTTTCAAACTCTCTTCTAATGTTCCGAATGCTCCGTTTTGCAGGTATCTATTCCAAGGGGCTTGTATATCGGGCACCACCCTATGATTCCCGTTATAAGCGGTATGATTCCCAGCCATCCCACTACATTTCCTGTGATCAGGGCGAAACCTATGAGTATCACCCCCGCTACTATTCTGCTGAGCCTGTCTTGGCTTCCCATCCGACATGCCATATTTGAATCCTTTAAATCGATTTTAGGTATATTACCAAAAAACAATTAAGGATCGCTCATGCATTTTACGGCACCCCTAAAATCGAACAGCACCAAAATCATGCTGCTCGGAAGCGGAGAGTTGGGAAAAGAGGTGGCGATAGAGGCCCAGAGGCTCGGAATCGAAGTGATCGCGGTGGACAGGTACCAGAACGCTCCCGCGCATCAGGTGGCCCACGAGGCGCATGTCATAGATATGCAAAACAGGGAGGCCGTGCTCGATCTGATACGGAGGGTGCGCCCCGACTACATACTCCCCGAGATCGAGGCGATAAGCATAGAGGCGCTCTTCGATGCGGAAAAAGAGGGTTTTCATGTCATACCCAACGCCGAAGCGGTGAACAAGACGATGAACAGGAAGAATATCCGCAAATTCGCGGCCGAGGAGCTCGGCCTCAAGACGAGCGCCTACCGTTTCGTAGGCAGTTTCGAGGCACTCGAAGCTGCGGCGGACTCCATAGGGTACCCTTGTGTCGTCAAGCCGGTCATGAGCTCTTCCGGACACGGCCAGAGCGTGGCGCGCAGCAGGGAAGATCTACAAAAGTGCTGGGAGGTTGCGAAGGAGGCGAGGGGCGATTCGAGCGAGCTGATCGTCGAAGAGTTCGTCGAATTCGACTACGAGATAACCCTGCTTACGGCAAGAACTGAGAAGGAGACGATCTTTTGCGAGCCGATCGGCCACGAGCAGAAGGGGGGAGACTACATATTCAGCTGGCAGCCCGCCTTCATGGCCCCGGGTGTCAGGGAGAAGGCGGAAGAGATCGCCAAAAAGATAACCGACGGTCTCGGCGGCCGAGGGATATTCGGCGTGGAGCTCTTCGTAAAAGGGGATGAGGTCTACTTCAGCGAAGTGAGCCCGCGCCCGCACGATACCGGAATGGTTACGCTCATCACCCAGAGCCAGAGCGAATTCGCGCTGCACCTGCGTGCCGTTCTGGGGCTTCCGCTGGAGTTCGCCTTCCATACTCCCGGTGCCAGCGCCGCATACAAGGCGAAGCGCCACAGTGTTACGCCGGTCATTCATGCCGAAGATGCCGTCTTTGCCGCGGACTCGTATATTAGGGTCTTCGGAAAGCCGGAGAGCCACGAGGGGAGACGTATGGCGGTTGTGCTGACGATGGCGGCGAGCGAGAGCGAAGCGCTGAAAAAGGCGAAAGAGCGCATAGGGTATCTGGATGACTATGCCAATGTGACCAAGATGGTGGAGAGCGAGCGCGAAGAGAGCGAAGAGGAGAGTTGCGTCATCAAGAAGGTGTTCAAGTTCATATTCGGCAAGTAGCGCATTATGGATATCGAGCAGGTCGAGATAGCGCTCTCCCCCAAAAAGAGGGGAGTTCACCTCGTAACGGAGGAGATAATATCGCAGCTCGGTATAGTATCGGGTTTCGACAAGGCTCTCCTTCATCTCTTTTTGCGCCATACCAGCGCGGCGCTGACCATAAATGAAAACGCCGACCCCGATGTAAGAAGAGACACCTCCTTTTTCCTCGACAGGCTCGTACCTGACGGATACCCGGGATTTAGACACACACTCGAGGGGCCGGAGGATATGCCTGCGCATATAAAGTCGATGCTACTGGGGTGCGAGCTTACGATACCTGTAAGCGGAGGAAGGGTGATGCTCGGAACATGGCAGGGCATCTACCTCGTAGAGGCCAGGGAGCATGGCGGAAGCAGGCGTATCGTAGCGACCGTTTACGGCCGTATGGTATAATCAAGCCATGAAACGGATCGCTGCGGCTATGCCTCTCTTTTTGCTCGTACCCCTTACGGCTGCCGATGTGCAGTGCAGAATAGAGAACGAGAGGATCTACTGCAGATACTTTCTCGACCGCTCCGACAACCAGAACGGCAAAGAGGTGGAGTTTTACTGGATATCGCCGAAGAGTCCCGATGATGATCGTGTGCGACACTTTCGCATACCGCCGCAGCACGGCTCGGTATACGACTACCGCTTCCTTCCCGGAAGAGCCGAAGGTGTATGGCGCGTTCGGGTGATCGATCTCGATACGAACGAGAGTGTCGAGACCGTTTTCGATATAAACGCCACCGACGATTCGATGTTCGAAGAGGATTGAGGTATTCGGCTGGTGCGGTAACTAAAAAAGTACCGGCTGCTGAAGAGACTTTATCCTGAAGCTTTTTCTGTGCAGAGGCGAATATCCGTGTATCCTTATAGCCTCCAGATGCTCTTTGGTTCCGTAGCCCTTGTGCTTTTCGAAACCATATTCGGGATACTTTTTCGCCAGCTCCGTCATAATGTTGTCGCGCGTCACCTTCGCCAGGATACTTGCGGCGCTCACCTCAGCTATTTCGGTGTCCGCCTTGATTTTGCACTCGAGCCGGGATATCCCGAATGTGGTATTGCCGTCGAAGAGATACCTTTCGCACCGAAGTGTGCCCATTATCTCTTTGAGCCCTTTGACAAGGCATGAGGTGATGCCGATCTTGTCGATAGTTTCGGCATCGAAAGAGACCATATGGTAGGCGGCATCTTTGGTGATGGTCTCAAAAAGCTCCGCTCTTCTCTTTTCGGTAAGCCGTTTGGAGTCTGCGAGACCCTCTATCGGTTCGTATAGGATGACCCCCGCCATTACGAGAGGGCCGGCAAGCGGCCCTCTTCCCGCTTCGTCAATGCCGCACAACTGTTTCATAACATAGATTTTAACCTTTTGGAGCTGAATAGTGGCCATTATCAAAACAATTTTAATTCTATTTTCGATTCTGCTGCTCGGCGGGTGCGGGCAGGAGCCTGTCGTTAAAATATACCCTGAAGCGAAACATGCCGACATAAGGTGCCTCGGTCTCGATATATACCCGATGGATGAGAACATGCGGGAGTATCTATCCTCTCTCTACGGGTTCGATCCGGCATGCAAAACGGTACTGCTGGTAAGACACAAAGAGGATATCTGCTGCAACAGCAGCCATAACGCCTTTAGAAGGGGCGTCTCCGGCCTTCCTGAAAACTACCTGAGGATAGAGGTGAGAGAGGGCCTCACTCCACTTTACAGCTACTATATAGATCTGGACCGAAAAGCGGATGACGGGGATCTGAAACGGGCATTTTATAGGCTCAAGAGCGATCTGGGGCTGAAATAGAACTCTTCTAAACCGGAAAAACAATCTCGAAACGCGTGCCGTTTTTTACGGAGATATTTATGGCACCTTTGAGCTGCTTTGAAACGAGGGCGTTCACCAGTACCAGGCCTATCGATCCGTTTTTTGAGGACTTCTCCATACCTATACCGTTATCTTCGATACCCAGGGTATAGTTTTTGAGATCTTTTTTTAAAGAGATGGAGATATATCCCCCTTCATCACCGAACGCATACTTCAAGGTGTTTGTCACGAGCTCGTTTATGATAAGGCCGCAGTAGATCGCCCTGTCTGCATCCAGGTCGGCGGTTATGTCGTATTCTGCTTCGATGTTTTTGAGCCTGTAGTTCGTTACAAGCTTCTCTACGATATGCTTGAAATAGAGTTTCGTATCGACTTGCGCTATCGAGCTGCCCCTGTAGAGCAGTTCGTGAAGTTTTCCCATCGAGTCTATTCTGCTCTGGGCCGAGACAATTATGTTTTTGGTCTTTTTATCCTCGGTCCCGGAGCTCTGTAGTTGAAGCAAAGATGCAACCATCTGAAGGTTGTTCTTTACGCGGTGGTGCACCTCTTTGAGAAGGAGGCTCTTCTCCTCCAGAGCCCTCGTGAGCTCTTCGGTTCTCTTCTCCACCATCTCCTGAAGCCTCACCTGCTCCTCTTTGTGGTAGTTTATCAGCTCTCTGTCGGCCGCCTCCTTTTCGGCTTTTAGAGTGTTGATACGGTCGGCCAGACCTATGGAGAATATCAGAGCTTCGAAGGCGAAGCCCATCTGGGGAATGTAGTTGAACCCCGATAGGGAGGGGAAGAAACCGAGGCCTATAAGACCTAAAAGCGCCATTGAGAGCAGTACGCTGAGCCATCCTGCTGCATAATATTTTGACTGTTGTAGTCCTTTTATCAGGGCTAAAATTGGGATTGGAATAAGTAGTAGGAAAGTAATTACAAAAAGTACCAATACAAGCTTCGGGATTTGTATGAAAACTACGAGAACATAATAAAATGGCAGTATCTTCAACACTTTGTCGACAACAGGCATTGTATCGTATGTATTTAAAAAGTATCTTGTAAATATGGGAATGGTAATTAAAGGAAGGGCCAGAATTAGATTCATGTATGTTCTTGTAGTTATAGGCGAATATATGATATGTATTTCAAGAATTCCGGTCATGTATGCCTGCTGAATAATGAGGGCAAAAAGATACGCACAGTACCAAAAGTAAGTCACATCACGTGTAAACAGGAGTATGAACATGTTGTAGATCAGCAGAGCCCCCATGGCTCCGAAGAATAGGCCGAGAA
>JALWMA010000084.1 GCA_027081015.1 Campylobacterales bacterium
AGTCCGAAGTGGTTTATATAGCTGTTTTTATCTTCGTCGTTGCCTGTCGTTTTGCCCGCATCTTCACTGCTCTGGGTGGCGTCTATGATGTCGTCTTGTATCTGGAAGAGCAGACCGAGGTCGAGCCCGAACTCATAGAGCCTTTGCTGCATCTTATCATCCAGCCCGGCTATGATAGCCCCCATCTTCAGACTGGCCGCTATCAGCCTTCCGGTTTTGTACTCATGCAGAAAATCGACCTGCTCCGCGCTCAGCCTCTCTCCCTCGAAGTAGCAGTCTATCGCCTGCCCGAGGACCATACCGCCTATTCCGCCGCTGTATGCGAGCTCTTTTATCAGAGCGATCTTGACATCGCCGTGAAGCGGCGCGTCGGCCACAAGGTAGAACGAGTGTGTATTTAGAGCGTCACCCACCAAAACGGCCGTCACCTCGTCGAAACGTCTGTGCAGCGTCGGCTCTCCGCGGCGAAGATCGGCATCGTCCATGACCGGCAGATCGTCGTGGACGAGCGAGTAGGTATGCAGCATCTCCACGGCCATCGCCACCGGGTAGGCGCTCTCCAGAAGCAGGGGGGTGTAGGCCTCTACGACCGACAGCAGAAGCTGCGGCCTGAACCGCTTTCCGCCCGCCAAAAGCATCGCCCCCAGAGCTTCGTCGAATGTCGGGTGGAAGCTTGGAGCTTTGGGAATGTTCGCCCTTAGATAGGCTTCGAATCGCTGCATGGATATCCTCGATATATTTAGCGAATTATAGCGAAGCGGGGAACAAAAAAAACTGAAACCCCTCCCGCTCCCAAAGCATGTTTTCGGGCGTGCTTTTCTGCACTCCGTAGCCGCTCAAAATAGCCCGGACATCCTCCTCTTTTTCGACACTTTTGCCGTCGATCATGAGCAGCCTGTCGCCTACTCTGAGCCCTCTTTTGTACGCCGTGGATGAGGGGTCGATCTTTTCTATCCGCAGAGATTTTGAAAAGTATGTGCCGAAGCGCTCCAAAAATGTGTCTGAGAGGGCGCCGCCCCCGGTACGCTCGAAACATTGCGCCTCTATCTTCAGCCTCTTTCCGCCCCTTTTTACGGTAAACGGCAGCTTCTCGCCCTCCCTGCAGCGGTCGATCCGGTCTCTAACCTCTCTCAACTCCGGCCGGCCGCCGCCTCCGATGCCCAGCACGATATCCCCCGCCCTGAAGCCCGAAGAGGCGAAGGGGTCCACACTCTCCGCCGCGACTTTCCCCTCTATTGTCGCGAACCTGACCCCTATGTCACCGTGGTATGTATCGCCATTCATAAGCCTGCGAATCGATGCGGCATCGAACCAGCCGCCTTCGGCATCGAAAATCCCGGCCAGCCTGCAGCACCCTGCAAAGAGAGCCCCCTCATGGCCCGGGCGCACGGCAAGCTCACCGGCGAATATCGAGACCGGATATGAGCGTATCGGGCGCTCCAGCACTCTCTTGTCGGGGCATATATAAAGAGGCGGTTTCGCGTCGCTTAAGGGGAGAGGTTTCGAAGCCTTATGCTCGAAAAGGCAGAGCCCTTTGAATGGGTCGTGCGCGACAATCTTTTTCGACGGCGGACACTTCAGGGATAGAAAAGTATCTTTTTCGACGGCGAAAGCGGGATGGCCATCTATCACGATATAGCTTCCGGGGAAAAAGGAGAAACAGCTCTTAGTTCCGGCAAAAAGGGGGCTTAGCAGTATAAAGGAGGCGGTTAGCAGCAGGCGCGACAGCATCAGCTCGGGCTGCCGCCCCCACCTGCGAACGGGTTTATGCCGCCCATCATATCGAGTGCGGCTCTCTTCTTGTTCTCTTCCACCATCTTTACCACATCGTTTACGGCCGACATGAGAAGAATCTGGAGGGCCTCTTTGTCTTCGAGAAGCGAATCGTCTATCTCTATATCCACAATCTCGCCCTTACCGTTAGCGGTAACTTTGACGAGACCTCCCCCGCTTTTAGCGGTGAGTTCGACCGACTCGCTCTTCTCTTCGAGCTCCTTGGCCCTTTTTTGAACCTCTTCGAGCATCTTGCCCAGATCGCCCATGTCGATGCCCTCGAACACCTATATCTCCTCGTGAACGGCGGCTATCGTGTTGCTGTCCTCGTTCATCAGAACGACCGTGGGTTTGTAGCTCTCGAGCTCTTTTTCGTCATAGGAGGCGTATGCGACGATTATGATCTTGTCGCCCTGGTGCGCCTTTCTGGCGGCGGCACCGTTTAGACAGATATCGCCTTTGCCGCGCTCGCCCTTTATGATGTAGGTGCTGAAGCGCTCGCCGTTGTTGATGTTGAGTATCTCCACCTTCTGCCCTACACGCATCTTCGCCGCGTCGAGCAGATCCTCGTCTATGGTGATGGAGCCGACATAGTTCAAGTTGGCGTCCGTCACCGTCGCACGGTGGATTTTCGAGTAGAGCATCTCTATTCGCATCTATCTTGCTCCGGTCATCTTCATCATCTGTTCCGGCGATATCGGGTCGTCCCACGCCTCATGCTCAATGACGAACTCTTCGACCACCTTGCCGCCTATGATATGCTCGTCTATAATCCTGTCGATCTTCTCTTTGGTCAGGCCGGCATACATTACATGGCCCGGCTCCACCAGCATAACCGGTCCGTAGCTGCATCGGTTCAGGCACCCTGTCCGTACGGGCTGGACCGTCCCTATGATACCTTTCTCCATAAGGCGCTGCGCCAGATGCTGGAAAAGGTCACGATTGTCGTTCGTTACACAGCTCGGCTTCGGCATGCCGGGAGGCGAAGACTGCTCGCACTTGAAAATATAGAACGCCGGTTGAGGTATTCCCATCTTTTACGATCCTTTTGATATAAGATAAATTTTGTCCAAATTATAGTATTTGAGTCTTAACCTACATTTACACTATAATTTTACCAAAATTTGCCAAAAAACGAGACATATGAGTATGGATATCGGGCCGATCCTTTACTACGCTTCACTGGTTGGGGGCGAAATACTGGCCATTACGGCGCTTTTGCACATGATAGCCACCCGCCGCTCCCCAAGCAGCATGATCGCATGGATGTTCGCCATCTTCGTATTCCCCTATGTCGCGGTCCCTTTCTATTTCCTTTTCGGCAACAGAAAACTTCTCAAGAGATACCAGAAGCTGAGATTCTCGCTTAAACCTATCGAAACGGAGTCCCCGCAGAGCAGACATCCGGTAGAGAGGCTCCTGCGCACGGACGGCATTCCTCCCGCTACCCGAAACAACGGTTTCACTCTGATCGACTCCCCTTCGGAGGTTTACGACGCGATAGCCGGGTCGATCGAAAAGGCGGAAAAGTCTATAGATATCTGTAT
>JALWMA010000085.1 GCA_027081015.1 Campylobacterales bacterium
GACAACGACTACGACCTCTACATTTTCGACATCAACGTACCGGAACTCGACGGATATGAACTTCTGGAGGGGCTGAGGGCGGCGGACGATAGAACACCCGCCATATACATAAGCGCCATGGTCGATATAGAGGCGATCGCGAAGGGTTTCGACGCCGGTGCCGACGACTACATAAAAAAGCCCTTCTTCCCCGAAGAGCTGCTCATCAGGGCAAAAGCCAAGCTCGGGGCGAAAAGAGGGGTTCTGAAGTTTGCCGACATAGAGCTCGACAGCGATGCGAGAGTGGTTAGGAAAAAGGGAGAGATCATCCCTCTTGGAGAGGTGCAGTTTTCACTTCTGAAGCTATTTTTGGAGTATCAGGGAGAGGTGGTAGACAAAGAGATACTAATGGAGTGTTTCGAGCATCCGGGATCTTCTGCTTTACGCGTAGCCATAAATAAACTCAGGGAAAAGACCGGCCTGGAGTTCAAAAATGTGCGCGGAGTCGGGTATGCCCTCGAGGAGCGTTGAGAGAGAGGCGTTCATAAAGAGTTTTGTGCTCTTCTTCGGTTCGTTGAGCCTGCTTCTCTCCATTCTCTTTTATACTATCTACAAAAGGGAGCTGGCCAATCTCGACTCTTCTATTTTCGCCCAGATGCGCATATGCAGCTTCGATCTCAAATGCCCCAAATTCAAAATAGATTTCGAAGAGAGCGGCTCCAAGGAGCTCTACACCATAAAAAGAGGTTCCGAGGGGGTCTATTCCCTCTTTCCGATAGGGGGCGGCAGCCGATACATGCTCAAAATTGTCTATCCTTCAAAGAGCTACCGTGAAGACACGGCAGAGATACGCAAAGAGGTAGCGGCGGAGTTTTTGCTGGCCGAGGCGGTTCTGCTTGTGCTCTCGATCCTCTTTTCGCTCTACTCGATAAATCCGCTAAGGCATGCCCTGAAACTGACACATGAGTTTGTCCGTGACATCCTTCACGACTTCAACACGCCACTTTCGATTATCAGACTCAATGTGAAGATGCTCGAGAGGGAGTGCCCGAAGAGCTCCAAAAGCTCGAGGATAGAGGAGGCGGTGGAGACACTTTTGAGGCTGCAGGCCAATCTCAGGGACTATCTCGGCGGATATGAGTTGCAGAGTGAAACCTTCAGGCTCGACACCCTTTTGGCGGAGAGGGTTTCGCTGATTCAGAAAGGGTATCCTGAGATAGAGTTTACCACCAGCCTCGATCCGCTTGAGGTAAGAAGCAGCAAAGATGTTCTGACGAGAATAGTGGACAATGTAGTTACTAATGCGGCAAAATACAACAGAAGAGGCGGCCGTGTATCGGTAGTGCTCGATGCGGCGGCAAATAGGTTGGCGATCGAAGATAACGGAATAGGCATAAAGAACCCGGAAAAGATCTTCGAGCGGTTCTACAAAGAGCACGATAGAGGTATGGGTATAGGCCTTCATATAGTAAAGAAGTTGTGCGACCAGATTTCGATAGATATAGAGGTCGATAGCAAAAAAGAGAAAGGAACACGTTTTATTTTCGATCTTGGTGCTATATTAGCCTAATTGATGATACTACTGTTAACAACCGTCTCACGCTTATATGCAATAATGGAAGTTAAATACCGAAAGTTTAAAGGAGGTACATGTGGGTATTATCGATAGACTTGCAGCATTATCAATTTTGGGATTGTCGATCACTTTGTTTGCTGCCGATATAACAGACATTGAAAATCCCGGTATAGGTGCCAATATGGATATGAGTATAGATTCCAGAATAGAGGATATAAAAAATGCCGCTCCTGAAAACAGACGAGAACTAATGAATAGACTCAAAGAAGATCTTGCGAAAATGAATCAAGAGGAGCGCATGGAGGCAATATCGAGATTGAGAGAGAAGATGCATGCACAAAAAGATGTACAGTTGCACGGACAGGGTAGCGTAAATAGTCATAGCACAATGGAGGATACCCAAAGTACGGTAGATAGGCAGCAATATATGCAGATACGGCAAAAAGGCGAGATGGAACACATGTATCAGATGCATGGGGTTGATCAGTATAGGAAAACAGGTAGCAATGGTACCGACACAGGAGCCTCAGGAGTGGGTGAAACACCAACGGTTCCATTCTATGGCCAGAGATAATGGGTGCTGTTTAATCCTGGTTGGTGCTTATGGAGATCCTATGAAAAAAACAGTGGGAGCTCTCTTCTTGGGCTCTTTGACACTATTTGCATTTACAGACAGTGATATGGATGGTGTAGAAGATGTAGTTGACAAGTGCCCAAATACTCCGATTATGGATCTTGTTGATGCAAACGGCTGTACTATAAAATCACTAATTGTCGATGAGAGTTTCGATATCGTTCTCGGTTTGTCTTATAGCGAAATGAACTACAGACTCAATGAGAATACAGATACCTATACCATGTCATTTCAGGCTGACTACTACAGAGACGACTTCTCCCTGCAGTTTTCGACATCCTACTATACAAGCAGCGATTCGGTCGGATACGACAGCAACGGCATGAACGACACGACGATTGCGGCATACTATAGATTCAAACCTCTGCCATCTTTACGTATCGACGGAGGTATCGGTGTGATACTGCCGACATACGAGAGCGATCTCGGCAACAACAATACAGACTATACTCTCTCTCTGAACGGAAGCTATTCCATAAAAAAAATAAATCTTTTTGCCGGATACAGATATACATTGATCGGAGACGACGATATAGACGACGGCACTACCGCTGTCAGCTACCGGAATACGTACGCCTACAGCTTCGGTACGGGTTACTACTTTACATCCAGCCTCTACTCGAGCATCTCATACTACCGGTCCGACTCCATATATAGAGATGTCGAGGCTATCAGAAACATCTCGATCTATATTTTCTACAGCGTAGACTCCCACCGGTTTGTGACCTTGAATTATGCCCGTGGATTGAGCGACTCTACAAGCGACAGCTATCTTGCTCTGAGAATAGGGTACTATTTTTAGCGTAATTGGCGTCCGTTTACGAACGTTTACCGTTACCGGCTATACTTTAGGTAGTCTATGTTGCAAATTTTACGCAACGATTACGGAGATTGAGAATGGGTGAGAAGAAGGCGTTTGGAGTCGTAAGTGCGGTGCTGCTCGGCATAGGGTCGATGGTGGGGGCCGGCATATTCATAGTCATAGGCCAGGCGGGGTCAATAGCCGGCAACATCGTATGGCTCTCGTTTCTTTTCGGCGGAATTGCCGCCGTTTTGAGCGGATACTCTCTCGCGAAGCTGGCACTGAGGTATCCGTCGAGAGGCGGTATCGTCGAGTATCTGGTAC
>JALWMA010000086.1 GCA_027081015.1 Campylobacterales bacterium
CGGGACACCGCCTGCGCCACCTGAACCGTCTGGATGAGCTGGCCGCCGATATGGTCATACTGAACCTCGAAGACGGCGTGGCACCGGCGCAAAAGCCGATGGCGCTTCGCCTCATAGCGCTCTTTCTCGCCGAAGCGGGCACCGTCCGCTCCCGCACCGTCGTCAGAATAAACCCGCTTGATCGGGGCGGAAAGGAGGAGATCGCCTATCTCAACGGCGTCTTGCCGGATGCGATAAGGGTGCCGAAAGTAAGAAGCGCGGCCGATGTAGAAGAGGCTCTCGATCTTGTGGACGGGAGGATAAAGGTGCATCTCTCGATAGAGACGAAAGAGGCGTTCGAAGCGCTCTCTTCGCTGCGTGTCGATAGCAGGGTGGAGGCATTTTACCTCGGTGTGCTCGATCTGCTCGCTTCGATGGGGCTGCCGCAGCGTATAGTGCAGCTGCACAATCCGACAATGCACTATATCCTGGCGAGATTCCTCGCCAAAGCTTCTACGCTTGGAGTTCTGCCCGTTTCGTTCGTCTATCAGGACTATACCGATACCGAAGGGTTCGAAAACTGGTGCCTGCTCGAAAAGAGGATGGGGTACCACGCGAAGGGGTGCATCTCTCCCGCGCAGGTCGAGATAGCGAACCACGTTTTCTCACCCGACGAGGAGGAGCTGGAGTGGGCAAGACGTGTCGTCGAGCTTTTCGAGTCCGACCCTGACTGCAGCGGCTTTGCCGACGAGGAGCTCGGCTTCGTGGATGAACCGATCTACAAGAGTGCGAAGGGGATGCTCGAGAAGTTTTCCGATTAGGTTTTTAGTTTTTAGTTTTTAGTTTTTAGTTTTTAGTTTTTAGTTTTTAGTTTTTAAATGGCGTTGTTTTTTTATGTCGTCGATAGTTGTATTGGCTTCAGTCCCTGCCGTTTTTTCGGGCATTGCCCGGAATCTGCGTATGCGTAAGTTGGTTTCGAATCGAATACCTTTTAATAGAGGCGGTAGTAGATATAGAAGCGTATTTTGGTCGTCTCTTTGGGGCGAGGGTAGTCCTTGTATGCCGTTTTGATCGTGTCGAGCGAGTTTTTGTCGAGCTCTTCGAACCCTGCGCCCTGTATGACCCTGAGCCCGCTTATGTCGCCGTTCGGGTGCAGGTAGAACTCCACGATGTTCATGCCGTCCTGCCCGAGCCTGGCTGCGGCATATGGGTAGCCCCTTAGGGTCAGATAGTGCTGCGTGATTCCCTGGATGCGCGACAGGTTCTCTTTTATGAACCTCTTCTGCTCCGGTGTGAAGCGGTCGAACTCATCTTTGTAGAGGGCCCTGAATTCACGATTTGAAAGGGCGTTTTCGATCTCGTCTATCGTAGGAGGCTTCGGAGTCTCGGCAGGCATCGACGGTGCAGCAAGTGACTCGGCAAGTTTTGAGAGTGGAGAGGCTGTTTCTGCCGGTCTTTGCACTGTCTCTTTCTCTGCATTTTCCGTTTTTTCAGTTTTTTCTGTTTCACGCGTCTTTTCGAAAACCGCTTTTTCCAGTTTCGCCTCTTTGGGAGCTTTCGACGGAGAGGGTCTGCTCTTTTTGATCTCTTTGCGCTCTGTTTTTCCGGGCTCCGCCGCTCTTTTGGCGGGTTTTGGGTTTGAGGTTTGAGGTTTTGGGTTTTGGGTTTGAGGTTTTGGGTTTTGGGTTTTAGGTTTTGGGTTCTGGGGTCCGGGTTTTGCTGGGGGTGTGCTCTTTTTCGCTTCGGCAGGGGCGGGTGGAGCTGTTATGAAATCGGATAGCGATATATCTACCCTCTTTGCGGATGAGGCTGTCAACATCTTCTGTTCGGCTCTTTGCAGAAAAAGCCACAGCAGCGACAGTATCGCAAGATGGAGCAGTATGGATAAAATAAGGGCAATAGATTTTCGTCTCTTCATTCGTCTCCAGAGTATACCGCTGTTTGAAACCCTGCCGACCCCGATGCCACGTTTCGGAAAGTTCCGCTCTGCGAACTCCCCATACGGTGTGAAAGATGTCGACCGAGATCGAAATTATGGCATAAGTCGGATTCGACCGTGCAGGCACTATAATTTCATCTTAACCGGTATTTGCCTATAATAGGCCAAAAAATTGATGTGAGGATCTGCGATGAAACATACGAAAAGCATTGAGGCGTACGAAGAGGCGAAAAAGGTCATTCCCGGCGGGGTCGACTCCCCGGTCAGGGCTTTCGGGAGTGTAGGGGGCACACCCCCGTTCATAGATTGCGGTGAGGGGGCCTATCTGGTAGATATAGACGGCAACCGCTATGTCGACTACGTCCAGAGCTGGGGGCCGCTTATATTCGGCCACTGCGACCCCGAAGTTGAAGCGGCCGTGATCGAGACGGCCAGAAAGGGGCTTAGTTTCGGCGCTCCCACCGTTTTGGAGACGGAGCTGGCTGAAGAGATCGTGACACTGTTCGAATCGATAGACAAGGTGCGATTCGTAAACAGCGGTACCGAAGCCGTTATGAGTGCGATCCGGCTGGCTAGAGGCTTCACCGGCCGCGACGATATAGTGAAGTTCAAAGGGTGCTACCACGGCCACAGCGACTCCCTTCTCGTTCAGGCGGGAAGCGGTGCGGTGACGTTCGGCTCCCCCAACTCTCCGGGAGTGCCTGCCGATTTCGCCAAACATACACTGCTTGCCGACTACAACGACATAGAGAGCGTAAAGGCCTGTTTCGATGCGAGTGACGATATAGCCTGTGTCGTCATAGAGCCGATAGCCGGCAACATGGGGCTGGTACCTGCCGAAGAGGACTTTTTGAGAGAGCTTAGAGAGCTCTGCGACGAGCACGGTACGCTGCTGCTTTTCGACGAGGTCATGAGCGGCTTCAGGGCATCTTTGACCGGTGCGCAGGGCATAACCGACGTAAAACCCGATCTCGTGACCCTCGGCAAGGTGATAGGGGGCGGAATGCCGGTCGGAGCTTTCGGCGGACGCGCCGATATAATGGCGCAGCTTAGCCCGGAGGGGCCGGTCTATCAGGCCGGAACACTCAGCGGCAACCCTGTGGCGATGGCCGCCGGTCTTGCGCAGATCAGGCAGCTCAAAGCCGACGTGGCGATCTACGAGATCCTGCAGATGCGCGCAGAGAGGCTGATGAACGGTTTCAAAGCCGCCGCCGAGGCGCACGATATACCGCTTCAGGTAGATGTGAGAGGAAGCATGTTCGGTTTCTTCTTCAACGACAAGCCGGTGAAAAATTTCGACGATGCCCTAAAGAGCGACACCGATCGCTTCGCGAAGTTCCACAGGGCGATGC
>JALWMA010000087.1 GCA_027081015.1 Campylobacterales bacterium
AGAAAGAGCGCTATGAGGCGAAGCGCCATCGGCTTTTGCGCCGGTGCCACGCCGTCTTCGAGGTTCAGTATGACCATATCGGCGGCCAGCTCATCCAGACGGTTCAGGTGGCGCAGGCGGTGTCCCGAAAGCATCAGGGCGCTTCTAACATAGGGCGGAGCGTACCTGGCCCGCTGAGGCCGGCCCCTTCGCAGAGCCTCCACCGCCTCGATATCGTTTTTTGCCGCGATCTCTTCGATCGGCTCAAGGCTTTCATATATCATCACTCACCCTTTTCGTGAAGGTAGTAGAAGAGCGCTTTTATCTCTTTGTCGGTCAGGAAGTAGGTGGGCATCACCCTGTGCCTCTTGGTGAGGCTCTTTTTGAGCTTCTTCAGCGAAACCCTCCTTATGTCGGGCCCTCTGAGCTCCACCCTCTTCCCCTCCTCTTTATATACGGCTATCAGTGCTCCCGCCCCATCTTTTCCGTGGCAGTGCACACACCCGATACCCCGCGGATTGTTGTAGAGCATCTCGCCGTATTCGCCCTCGGTTATGAACGATTCCGCTCCCAGTATGGTCGAACAGACGAGAAGAGCGAACAGATACTTCACTTACCGCCTTTTAATCAATATTTGGGTAATATTCTACCCAATATTGTCATAAGGACAGATTCATGCAGATAATCGACGGCAAAAAGCTTGCGGGGGAGATCCGCTCGCAGGTTGCCAAAGAGGTGGAGATCCTCAAGGAGAGCAAGGGCATAACACCAGGCCTCGCCGTGATCCTGGTCGGCGACGACCCGGCGAGCCACGCCTATGTGAAGATGAAGGCGAAAGCGTGCAAAGAGGCCGGTATATACTCCATAACGCACGAGATGCCCTCCTCCATAAGCCAGAGCGAGATCGAAGAGACGATTTTGATGATGAACAGAAACCCGAATATCGACGGGATACTGGTCCAGCTTCCGCTACCGGAGCACATCGACTCCACCAAGATCCTCGAACTGATAGATCCCGACAAAGATGTGGACGGCTTCCACCCCTACAACTTCGGCCGCCTTATGACAGGGCTCGACTCCTTCGTTCCGTGCACCCCGCTCGGGGTGATGAAGATGCTCGAAGCGTACGGCATAGACCCCAAGGGGAAAAACGCATGCGTGGTCGGAGCCAGCAACATCGTCGGAAAACCGATGGCGGCGCTCCTGCTCAACGCCTTCGCGACAGTCGATATATGCCACATATATACGAAAGACCTGCCTTCTCACACAAAAGCGGCCGACATACTAGTCGTCGGCGTCGGGAAAGCGGGCCTTATCACCGAAGATATGGTAAAGGATGGCGCCGTTGTCATAGACATAGGCATAAACAGGCTCGAAGACGGCTCCCTTACCGGAGATGTGGATTATGAAAATGTCGCCCCCAAATGCAGCTATATCACACCGGTTCCCGGCGGTGTAGGTCCGATGACGATCGCTATGCTGCTCGACAATACGATCAAAGCGGCCAAAGGGCGCCGCCGATGAGTGTGGAAAACATCGACAACAAGACGCAGCAGGAGCAGAAAAAGCCGCACTGGCTCGTCCGTCTCTACCACTTCTCCAACACATGGACCGGAACGGTGATCATCGTATTGATGGTGATCTTCTTCGTCGCACAGGCGTTCGTCATTCCGAGCGGCTCGATGAAAAACACTCTTCTTATAGGCGACCACCTCTTCGTGAAGAAGTTCGCTTACGGCGTACCTGTCCCCCATATTCCGTGGCTGGAGATTCCCGTATGGTTCGACAGTGACGGAGACGGCCACATCATCGACTCCGATGGTCCCAAAAGGGGCGATATTGTGATATTCAGATACCCCAGAAACGAAAAGATACACTATGTCAAGCGGTGCGTAGCGGTAGGAGGGGACATTCTCTTTCTGCATAAAAAGTCGCTCTACCTGCGTCCGCACGAAGGAGACGACTACATTGTCGCAAACTATCCCAAAGAGAAGATCGTCAAGATAGAGGGGGCGCTTTTCGTAAAAGATCCTTACCGTGACGAGTTTCCCGGCATCCATAACGATCCCGACGTCGTTATGGACGGTATGCAGCCTATGGAGATATTCGAGTTCGGCCCCGTAAGGGTGGAGCCGAACCACTGGTTCATGATGGGCGACAACCGTGACCACTCCAACGACAGCCGCTTCTGGGGGACCGTCCCTTACCGGCTGATCGTAGGCAAACCGTGGTTCATCTATTTCAGCTGGGACGAAAACTACCTGATCAGGTGGGACCGGATAGGACGCAACGTAGAGACTCTTGAGAGAGAGCAGCCCCGCTATGTGGAGTGAGGTTGACGTCGTCAAGATAGCGGCGATCGTTCTCTCGCTGACGGTCGCGATCATCGGCCACGAGATCATGCACGGTTACGTGGCATACAGGTTCGGCGACCCGACCGCAAAAGATGCCGGACGTCTGAGCATCAACCCGATCGTACATGTAGATCCCGTCGGGACTATCGTTGTGCCGCTCCTGCTCTACATAAGCGGTGCGCCATTTCTCTTCGGCTGGGCCAAGCCCGTTCCGGTGAACATACGCACGGTCATCTACAACGGCGGCTATATGGCCGCGGTGGCTGTGGCGCTCGCCGGAGTGACGTACAACTTCGCGCTTGCGGCGGCGGCATCTGTGCTATTGGGTTTCGTAGAGCAGCCGCAGTCGATCGTCGGCGCGTTCGCGGCATATTTCGTGATGTATACGGTCATCTACAACGTCGTGCTGGGCGTCTTCAACCTATGGCCCTTCCCGCCGCTCGACGGTGCCAACGCCCTTCGATACCTCTCGATGCAGTTTAGGTGGCAGCCCGTGGTCGATCTGCTCAACAAGATCGAACCTGTCGGCATGATTCTGCTCATAATCGTAATAGCCACGCCTCTCAGCCGGTGGTTTTTCATGCCTGCCGCCTGGCTTATAGATCTGCTGCTGCGATAGACGGCGAAGGCAGCGGCTGCATCTTCTCGGAAGCTTGAGTTACAGTGTTTTTCTTGTATAATATACCCGATTACAAAGAGAGCTCTCTTCCGCGGTGTGCAGTGCGGTGAAGGAAGAGACGGGAGCCGCGCTCCCGCAAACAAAAAACGGAAAGAAACTTTCTAAAGGGGATTCGGATGAAGTTCTACGTCGGAAGCGACCATGCGGGATTCGCCGTAAAGGGGCTGGTTGTAGAGATGCTGAAATCGGGAGGCCACGATGTCGTAGATTTGGGCCCCGAAAACGCAGAGAGGGTCGACTACCCCGACTATGCCGAAAAGGTCTCGCGGGCCGTGCTATCGGACGATGGCTCCTTCGGCATACTTATCTGCGGTACCGGTATAGGAATGAGCATAGCGGCCAACAAGATCGACGGTATAAGGGCCGCACACTGCAACGACTACTATACCGCGCAGATGGCGCGGGCACACAACGACGCCAACATCCTCTGCTTCGGCGAGCGGGTTTCGGGACCGGGTGTGATAGAGTCGATGATAGAGGCCTTCACGACGACCGGCTTTGAAGGGGGACGCCATAAAGGCCGGGTCGAAAAGATAATGGCGCTCCAGAAGAGTCACTGATGCTCCTCGAGTGGTCGATAGTAACGGTTTCACTGGTTCTGGTGGTGGTTCTGCTCATAAAGATGTTCTACTTCCAGAACCTCACCATCAAGGAGCAGAAGAACAACGACGTTATGAAGCTGACGCTCAAAGAGGCGGAGGTTCTGATAAGAAAATACCAGATACAGCTTCAGCGTGCCCTCGGCAATATCGACATCCTAAACGAGCAGATGATGAAGCTCCGGAGGGAGATAAAGACGGTAAAGCAGCGCAACAGCCAGTACCGCATAGAAAACGAGAAGCTCAGGAGCAGAATCAAGGATCTCGAATCGCGCATCGAGGCGCTGCTGTAAAAGAAGGAAGAAGAGAGAATGGATAGTTTGACGAATATTCAAAAGAGCTTTCTGATGGACTCCATCCGTGATGTCCCCGACTTTCCGAAACCGGGAATACTCTTTAAAGATATCACTACCCTGCTGAACAACGCGGAGGCATACTCCCTGCTGATGGGGCACCTCGAGGCGAGGTACGGCGGATACGATCTCGACTACATCGCAGGAATAGAGAGCCGCGGTTTCATATTCGGTGCGGCTCTTGCCGCCAAACTCGGCATCGGCTTCGTCCCGGTACGCAAAAAGGGCAAACTCCCGTCGGCTACGATAGCCGAGAAGTACGCACTCGAGTACGGCTTCGATGAAGTCGAGATCCACATAGACGCGTTCGGCGGCAAAGAGGGGGCGAAGGTCCTTCTTATAGATGACCTGATCGCTACCGGCGGGACCGCCGCGGCGGCTGCGAAACTGATCAGAGATGCGGGGGCCGAGTGTGTAGAGGCCTGCTTCGTAATCAACCTCGCGTTTCTGGGAGGTACGAAAAAGCTGGAGGGGATAACACCCCACTACTCCGTTCTGGAGGTCGAGTGATGTACATACCCAAGCCGCTGAAGTTCGATCCCGACAGTCTGGGACACTTCGGCAAGTTCGGCGGACGCTACGTTCCCGAAACGCTGATGCCGATTCTCAAAGAGCTCGACGAAGCGTACGCCAAAATACGTTTCGACGAAACCTTCTGGGAAGAGGCGCACTACTATCTGGAGCACTACGTAGGCAGGCCCAGTCCTCTATACTACGCAAAGAACATATCCGACGAGGTAGGGGCCACCGTATACCTGAAGCGCGAAGATCTAAACCACACAGGCGCGCACAAGGTGAACAACACGATCCTTCAGGGGCTTATAGCCAAACGTCTCGGCAAGAGAAAGGTGATAGCCGAAACCGGCGCGGGCCAGCACGGTGTCGCTACCGCGACGATAGCGGCGCTTCTGGGGCTCGAGTGTGAAATATTCATGGGGGCCAAAGATGTCGAGAGACAGGAGCTCAACGTCTTTCGCATGAAGCTGCTGGGTGCGAAGGTCCACGCGGTCGAGAGCGGAAGCAAAACCCTCAAAGACGCGATGAACGATGCTATACGCCACTGGGTCACGAACGCGCGCGACACATTCTACATCATCGGCACGGTGGCCGGCCCCCACCCCTACCCTATGATGGTACGGGACTTCCAGGCGATCATAGGCTACGAAGCGAAGGCGCAGATACTGAAGGCGCAGAACCGCCTTCCAGACTACGTCATCGCCTGCATAGGCGGCGGTAGCAACGCTATGGGGATATTCGCCCACTTTCTCGAAGAGAGCGAAACTACCTGCATTGGCATAGAAGCGGGCGGCCTCGGGCTCGACACCGACAAACACGGTGCAAGCCTGGCGAAGGGGAGCCCGGGGGTACTCCACGGTCAGATGAGCTATCTTCTCCAGGACGAGGACGGCCAGATACTCGAAGCCCACTCCATTTCGGCGGGTCTCGACTACCCTGGTATTGGTCCTGAACACGCCTATCTCAAAGATATAGGGGCGGCCGAGTACGACACCGTCACCGACAAGGAAGCGCTCGACGCTTTCGTATGGCTGAGCCGTAAAGAGGGTATTATCCCTGCGTTCGAGAGCTCACACGCCATAGCCTATCTCAAGAAGATGGATCCCGCAAAACTGAAAAACTCGCTTGTAATCGTAAACCTCTCCGGCCGCGGCGACAAAGATATGATTCAGGCCAAAGATCTTTTACACTTCGATTAGAGAGGGCGAATGGAACAGTTTCTGATTGATGCCCTGAAAGAGTACGGGTATATAATTCTCTTCCTGTGGAGCGTCATGGAAGGGGAGCTGGGGCTCATCATGGCCGGAACCATGGTACATACAGGCGACATGAATATGGCTCTGGCCATACTAATTGCGGGTCTGGGAGGCTTTACCGGTGATCAGATATACTTCTACATAGGGCGCTATAACAAAAGGTTCATCCACAGATATATGCACAGACATCGCAGAAAGTTCGCGATAGCGCACCTTCTGCTGAAGAAGTACGGCTGGCCCATCATATTCATACAGAGATACCTCTACGGGCTGAGAACGATAATTCCCATGAGCATCGGCCTAACACGCTACGATGCGAGGAAGTTCGCACTTATAAACTTTATCAGTGCGCAGGTATGGGCTGCCATAACCATTGTGCTCGCCTATATCTTCGGAGAGGAGATACTAAAAATCGTGGAGTACTCGAAAGAGCACTGGTACTTCGCCCTGCCGATGGCCGTGCTGCTCTTTTTGGGCGTCACATACGCCTTCAAGAGCTTCGAGAACAGTATAATCAAAAAGAGGGAGATTAGAAATGCAAATAGAAATATCGAAAAAGGCGAGAGGTGAAATATCCGCGGATCTTGAGATTTTATGTGTAGTCGCCAAAAATTTCGACCACGGCTGGATCGAAGATAGAGATCTGCTGAAGTCGGCCGGGTTTGAAGGTACGCAGGACGAAATATGCCTGCTGCCGGAGAAAAAAAGGCTCTATGTAGGTTCCGATTCACTCCACCACGACGATATACGCAGCGCTTTCGCGGCGGCGCTCCGAGCGGCCAGAAAGACGAAGGCGGAGCATCTAAAAACCGGTCTCTACCTCGGAAAGTGTTCGGCGCAGAATGTAAAAGCGATGGCCGAGGGGATGGTCTTTGGAGATTACGAGTACGACGAATACAAAACCGAAAAGGCGAAGCATCCCGTCAAGAGGGTGACGATTTGCTTGGAAGATTTCAACTCCAAGAGCATCGATGCCGAAAAGGCGGCAGGATATGTCGAGTCGGCCGTCACCGTCGCAAGAGCCACAAACTACGTAAGAAACCTGGTAAATACCCCGCCGGACGATATGACACCGGAGATGCTTGCGCTCAAGGCGGTATCGCTGGCCGAAGAGAACGCTCTTGACTGCATAGTGCTGGACGAAAAGGGTATAGAAGCCGAAAACATGGGAGCGTTTCTGGCCGTCAGCCGCGCAAGCGACCACCCGCCGCGACTGGTCCACCTATCGTACAGACCGCAGAATCCGCTTTTCAAAGTAGCGCTTGTCGGCAAGGGTCTTACCTACGACAGCGGCGGATTGAGCCTGAAGCCGGCGGAGTATATGGTGACTATGAAATCGGACAAGGCCGGTGCATGCGCCGTGCTCGGCATTATGAAGGCTGTAAGCGAGCTGAAGCTTCCGATAGAGGTGCACGGCATAGTCGGCGCGACCGAAAATATGATAGGCGGGAACGCATACAAACCCGACGACGTATTGAGGGCAAAAAACGGCAAGACGATAGAGATTCGCAACACCGATGCGGAGGGCCGCCTGGTTCTAGCCGACTGCCTCTGCTACGCCCAGGAGAAGGTGGAGCCCGACTACCTGTTCGACTTCGCGACCCTTACGGGTGCGTGCGTCGTGGCCCTCGGAGAGTACACGACCGGCCTGATGGGGCACGACAGGGCTCTTAAACACAGCTTCTCCAAAGCGGCATCGAACGCCGGAGAGCTTACAGGCACTCTTCCGTTCAACCGCTATCTCAAAAAGCTTATAAAGAGCGAGATAGCCGATGTCTGCAACATCTCCTCCACTCGCTACGGCGGCGCTCTGACCGCCGCTCTGTTCCTCGACCACTTCATAGAGAAAGAGTACAAGCACAAGTGGCTGCACCTCGACATAGCCGGTCCCGCATATGTCGAGAAGGCGTGGGGTTACAACCCGGCAGGCGCCAGCGGTGCGGGCGTACGCATGACCGTAAAGTGGTTCGAACAGACGATAAAACAGAGTCTGAAAGATAGGGAGTCTTAAGAGTCCACAGAGGGGCTCTCCCTCCCCCTCCTACTCCCCTTTTTTTCTATTTTTCGGAGACTTCAGCACAACGATCATGACTATAACGACCGCCAGCAGAAGCCCCATTCTAATCCACTCATCATCCATAGATCTCTCCCGTAACCGTTTTTACCCCAATTGTATCGTAAAGAGCGCAGAAACGCTTTCAAAAAAAGATTTATTGCCGATAGTTTTACAAGCGAAGCAGCCCGGCTCTGACCACCCTCTGCCGGGTATCGAATTTTATCGGGATCGAGATGATTGGATTTAGAGCGGTATCTACCCTATTGATATTCATGCTGTTTTTCGTCGGATGTACGCACAACGGGGCCATACCCGAGCCGCAGCCTGCGCCAAACACGGAACATACGCTCTCTGAGACGGCGGCAGGCAGCGACACTGTCGAACTCCCCGAAAATGACGAAAACGCACTTTACGGAATCGGAGAGGGTAGCGATGAGCGTGAGGCGAAAGAGAGGGCGATCCGGGATCTCAACGGAAGGGTTTGGTCCGAATTTACGGCCGGGATCGACTCCGACACAAACAGAAAACCGATATATAGATATGTCACAAAAAATAGGATCGAAAAGGCCAAAAGAGTTTTAAGGAGTATCCCTCTTTCCGAATATACCGTTTTTAAATCCCATACCCGTAAAGAGGGGACGGTCGTAGTGCTCGTAGAGTTAAGACGCGCCGAGCTCTCGAAGCGGTTTAAAAGAGATCTGTTGCGCAGACTCGTACCGATCGAAGAGAGGTGGCACTATTCACGCAAAAAGAGTCCGGTAGAGCGCTATTTGGTCGCCAAAGACTCTTTCGTAAAGATGGTAGATATGCTTCCGGAGTACCTCTTTGCCGACTACATAACACCTTTTCCGGCCCCGATAGCCGAAAGGGTGGAGAGAGGCACCCCCTACTTCGAAAGAACGGCCGCCAGGCTTAAAAGAGGGTTGAAGTTCTGTATAGAGCCGGTATCGACACCCGCAATGAAGTTTTTTGCCGATGCGGTCGAAAATGTGCTTCGAAACAAGAGAGTGTTACACCTCAACGGTTCGCGAACAGACGGCAGCACGCTCTGTATCACACTCAAAGGCGAGCTTGTACATAAAAGAAGGGCGCAAAAACATATATTCGAAGGGAGAGTGGAGCTGGCACTCCATAAACGGTACAGAGCTCCCCTCTCGATACAGAGCTACATAGTACGGGGCGAGTCCGAAGAGAGCGGCACCAAAGCCCTTCAAAAAGCGGCACGGGAGTTCCAAAAAGAGCTGCGGAAGCGCTTTTTTCAGGCTGTATAGCGGAAGCAACCTGCGATGCGGCTCAGAACCCGGCCATCTCAGAGCATCACCATACTTACCAGAAGAAGAAAACCGACAACCGCCACAAAAAGAGAGAGGAGAAAATAGATCCTCTTGTCGGTATCGAGCTCTCCGCGCTCGAGATGTTCGATCCATCCGGTATAGTACCTGTATGTAAAGAGGGCCAGAACGATCCCCGCACCGACAATGGCGATTCCAAGATAGTTGTAGAAAGATATGTGTGCAAGCTGCGGCACTTTTTCGTGAACTTTGCCCTCGAGTTCAAGAGCGACTATGTTCAAAAATAGTTCGAACTTCTCCACTACGAAGCCCAGAACTATCAATGAGATGGCGGTCCCTATCAAAGCGGTAGTAGCCCGCTCTACCGCCATTAGGTTTTTTGGGTCTATCTTCGATTTCTCCCTCTTTTTCAAACGGTCACTCCTGTAAAACGGTCGATCTTAAATGATTATATCATCTCCCTCTCTTTTCCGAAAGCCGAAAAAGGTGACAGCCGGTTGTTGATTTTATCCCGCTATCCTGATATACTCCGATTCAAATTAGCCATGCCGTAAACCGACGGCAGTGATTCGAAAAGGAGTCCGAAAATGGGTCTTCCCGTAGGGATCGTCGGTTTGCCGAATGTAGGCAAATCGACCACATTCAACGCGCTTACGAAAGCGCAAAACGCCGAGTCCGCAAACTACCCTTTCTGTACGATCGAACCGAACAAGGCGGTAGTCCCGGTACCCGACTACAGACTCGACGAGCTGGCGAAAATCGTGAACCCGGAGCGCATTCAGCACAGTACCATCGATTTTGTAGATATAGCCGGTCTGGTGAAGGGCGCAAGCAAAGGCGAAGGGCTGGGCAACCAGTTTCTGAGCAACATCCGCGAGACCGAACTTATTCTGCATATGGTGCGCTGCTTCGAAGACGGCAACATCACCCACGTCGAGGGGAGCATAGACCCGCTCCGCGACATCGAGATCATAGAGAGCGAGCTCATATTCGCCGACATACAGCAGCTCGAGAGAAAGATGGAGCGTCTCTCACGCCAGGCCAAAACGGGTGACAAAAAGGTACGTGCGCAGCTTGGGGTCGCCGAAGAGCTCATGAAGCATCTTGAGGAGATAAAACCTGTAAGCACCTTCGATAAGCGTGATGATGAAAACTTCATTCAGCTCGACAGGGAGCTCAGGTTCCTGAGCAACAAACCCGTAATCTACGGGGCCAATGTAGATGAAGAAGGACTCCTGGAAGATAATAAATATGTAAAAGCCGTCAAGAAACATGCGGCGGAGGTCGGGGCGGATGTCATAAAGCTATGTGCGAAGATCGAAGAGGAGCTGGTGCAGCTGGAAGAGGAAGAGGCTGCGGAGTTCCTCCAAGAGCTCGGAATCGAAGAGTCGGGCCTCGACAAGATCATCCGCACCGCTTTCGAGAGGCTCGGTCTCATAAGCTACTTCACCGCAGGAGTAAAAGAGGTACGCGCTTGGACGATCCACAAAGGTTGGAAAGCGCCGAAAGCCGCCGGTGTCATCCACAACGATTTCGAAAAGGGGTTTATCCGCGCCGAAGTGATCGCCTATGAAGATTTCATCAAATACGGCGGCGAACAGGGTGCGAAAGAGGCCGGAAAGATGCGCCTCGAAGGGAAAGACTATGTCGTCAGCGACGGCGATGTGATGCACTTCAGATTCAACGTCTGAGACCCCGTGCCCTCTTTGAGGGCTCTCCTGACTCTACAACAAGATTCCCGACACTTTTCCATGACATAAGTCACATTTGCTTTGCTTACTGGTCTTACGCAAATTCCGGGCCAAGCCCGCAATTCGGCAGGGGGTGAGCGGCCCTACAACCCCCTGAAGCTTCGAAATCAGAGATTTCGAGACGATTTTACGCATTCTGCGTAAAATCAGTTGCTTATATGCGATATAATTGTCAATAATTCAAACAGAAGAAGGAGATGCGAATGGCATTCAAACTCCATATCGAAGGTGAAGGAAGGAAGACCGGACTCTACAGACTGAACCGTCTCGAGATAGAGGGTCTGGAGATAGACGCCGATACAGATTTCGACCGGGAGAATATAGAAGAGCTTTTTGAAAACATAAACGCCTACATCGAAAGCGGGGAGCTGGACGAACTCGACTCTTCACAGACTCTTACCGTTTTGGATCCCGAGAGTGCATCTATAACCCTCGATGCCGACGGACTGGAAGAGGTAGAGATCTCTCTGGACGACATGACGCTTCAAAATATCAATGTCGATAGAAAGCTGGAGCTTCTGGAAAAGTCGAAAATAGGCGATATATTCTTCGTACGTACAGAGATCGGCGAGGCTTACTGGGATCTTAGCGGAGAGGGAGAAGAGTCGTTCGCTATCCAAAACGTGAAGCTGGGGTACCTCGACTGCACGGAGTCGCACGATCAGTACGAAGTTTTAAGAGAGAGCTACTACGACTTCCTTTGCGACCTTGTCGTTCCCGAAGATGCGTACTACAACGATGAGAAGCTCGAACTCGACGAGCATCTTCTGCGCACCCGGCAGGTCTTTGGAGAGCTCTACATAGTCAGGCAGGAGCTTCCGGGACGGGAAAAGGTTTTTCAGAAGGTAGTTCTGGAAGAGAAGATGAGACTCGACGGCTACGACGATACCGTAGAACCGGTTCAGTAAACGCCTATCCCCCGCTTAGGGGGAGCTCTTTTAGAACTTGTAGTTCGCTATGATTCTGTACTGATGCAGAATCGGAGTCTGAGAGATCGTACCGTCTGCCTCGGCACCGGCACTGTTTCTTACCCATATCCCTTTCAGCGCTATCGAAAATCCGGCATCCGCATATGCAAGTACAGCGTTAAGATCGTTTTGAGTCTTCGCAAAGCGGTCGTTGTCGAACCATGCGGAACTTAGTGTCATGCTGTAGCCGCTGAAGCCGAATGCACCGAAATCCTGCCTGTAGGCGATCTTTATGCCGTCCGTACCGCCTATATATGCCGAATCGGCCCCGAGAGCCTTACCGTAGTTAGAGAGGAAGAGGTTGTTCGCCGTGATCATGTTGGTATAAAGAGGCGTTCCGTCCCAGGGCAGCACCAGCGAGTCGTGATAGCCGTCATCTTTCAGAACCTTCGAGTATGCGGTAGTGAACGCCATACTCATATAATTTACAGTCAGCTTAGCGGCACCCGCACGCGTCTTTATCGCTTTGCCGCCCGTTACAGAGCCCGCCTTCGCCAGGTTGTCGTCGGCATTGCCTACGGAGTCCTGTATTATGGTCTGTAGAGCGAAGGCGTAGGAGAGCTCGTTGCTATGCTTGTGACGGTAGTTCCAGTCTGCATATATGGAGTTCATGAAGTCCGGGGAGTAGTAGTCTATCACCTTTATCGCATTTTTCTGCCCTTTCCAGGAGATACACACCGGAACCACTACACCGCTTTCATTTCCCGTAATCTCTTTCGTTTTATCACCCAGCGCGTGTTTTACAATGTTATCGAATTCAGAAGATGTTCTCTGTTTGAAAGCGTCCAGGTATGCCACTCCCACTCTGAATCCGTCTTCAAAGTTCATACTTGCATGTGCTCCCTTTACCGCGGAGGGGAGCATCCTGACCTCTTTCGCGCTTATCAATGGAGTCTTTATAACCTTGCGTCCTCCCCAGAAGCTGAAGTTGTCGCGGCTATAGGCGAGATAGGCTTCGCCCAGTACTGAAAAGCCCTTCTGCCCCGCTACACCGCCGGGAGCCTGGCCCGCTTTAACGGCGTTGTCACGTCCTATAATCGATGTGTCTACATTGTTGGGCAGCGCGAACGGCTGAGTGGTCATGAACGTAACGGTCGCATCGAGCCCGTTCCATTTGCCTGTAGTATATGAGAGCTTACCGCCTATCGAGTTGGCAAATGAGGTAGAGTTGCCGCTGCTCTTCTCTTTATGCGTATTTATATAGTAGTACTTTATGTTCCCTTTTACCTTGCCGTTTTTCACGGCATCCGCAAGCGAGCTCTCGGCTTGGGCCCCAGTAGCCAGTGCTGCCGCTGCACAAACTGAAACAATTAGACTTCTTCTCATGTCACCCCTTTAATTAAATTTATTTTCGACGATTTTACCATGTAAATTCCGATAGAAAGATATTTCGAGCTATACAGAATCATAAAATTTTATGAACTGTTTCGAATCTTTCCATTGTGAATATATATTATTGCAAACAAGGAGTGACTATGAGAGATTTCGGCCGTTTCGGCGCTGTTTT
>JALWMA010000088.1 GCA_027081015.1 Campylobacterales bacterium
GAAGAAGTGGTTACCGTTTATCTTTATAAACGGCAGCACCAGTGCCACCACCGTCACTATCCCGAACAGCCAGTAGCGTTTGTATCGGTACGGCACCCACCCCTTCAGGTACTCTTTGGCGCTCTTTCTCTTTTTCGGCGCGCTCGCGCCGGCTGTAGCTTGCATCGGTTCTCTCCTTTATTTTTACTGCTTTTGCGCAGAATGCGTAAAGTCGTCTCGAAATCTGAGATTTCGAAGCTTCAGGGGATTGCAGGGCCGCTCACCCCTGCCAAATCGCGGGCTTTTCCCGGAACTTGCGTAACATCAGTTGTCTGTTTTTCTCTCTTCGCGCTCGAACGGACAGATCAGGAGCCCGTTTTCCGCTCCGCTCTCTCCTCCTATCGGTCTGCCTATTTGCAGAAACCTGTTCTGCGCAAGCGACTTCAGGTCGCGCGACTCGATATAGTCTTTGAGGGAGCTTCTGCTCACCCCGAGCTCCCTTGCGATGGAGCTGACACTCCTGCCCTCTTTCAGCCCTTTGAGGATATCGGGCTGCATCGCATCGAACTTCGAGTGAGACTTGCTCCCTTTGGGCCTGCCGACCCCTCCCCTCCTCTTTCGGCCGCTCTCACGCACTTCGTTGATCATCGGCACGACATGCTCCAGGGGGGTCTCTTTCGTTATCAGAACGCCTTTATCGGCTATATAGAGGGCGATTTTCCGGCTAATCGTACAACCGATGATCTTCACCAGCTCTTCGACGCGGCTGCTCAACGTCCAGATCTCGTCGACGACAAGATTGTCCCCCTCCCCCATCGAGTGGATGAACTCTTCGAACTGTCTCCTCTCCTCGATGGGCCTGTTCATACCGGAGTACTCGACCACCTCCTTGTCGATCTCCAAGCCGCGTCCAAGAGCGAAACTCACTATGGAGCGCTGCTGAGAGAGCAGACTCTTGCACCCGGGAACCTGCCGCAAGTAAGCGTAAGTCAATAAGCCTCCTCAATATTTTTCATAATTCTATACTATAATGACGATAAAAGTCAATTATATAAAGATTAAATCGCCATATTAGTTGGATATATCGTCACACTGGTCCGTCATCGGCTATTATGCTAAAATATAGAGATATTAGAGACCAAGGAGCCTGAGTGAACCTTACACACCTGGATGAAAACGATCGCCCGAAGATGGTGGATGTAGGCGAAAAGAGCCCCACGAAACGGGTGGCGACGGCAAGCGGGACCATAAGCATGAGCCGCGAAGCCTACGATGCGGTCATTCAAAACAGGGCAAAAAAGGGGCCCGTGCTTCAAACGGCTGTAGTAGCCGCCATCATGGGCACGAAAAAGACACCCGAACTGATCCCCATGTGCCATCCGCTTCTGCTGAGCGGAATAGACTGCGATATAGAGGAGCTTCCGGACCTGCCCGGTTTCAGACTGAAAGTGACGGCCAGACTGAACGGAAAAACCGGGGTGGAGATGGAGGCGCTCACCGGTGTCAGCATCGGCCTTTTGACGATTTACGACATGCTCAAGGCGATCGACAAAGGGATGGAGATCGGCAGCGTCAGGCTCGAATCGAAAGAAGGAGGAAAGAGTGGTTCTTATAAACGAGAGTGACAAAAAAGCAGAAATCGCCTATCCGTGCGAATGGAAATACAGGGTTATAGGCGAAAAGAGAGAGGATATCGAGGATGTAGTAAAATCGGTCATGGGCGATCGGCCCCACACCCTCAAGTTCTCCAAAAGCTCGGGAAAAGGGAACTACCACAGCTATGAACTCTGCACTCTTGTCCACAACGAAGATGACCGTACGGAGATTTTTCGGCAACTCAAACAGAACGACCGTCTGAAGATGGTACTTTAAGGATATATATGGATCTCGAACTAAAAAGCTACTACGAAAGGGCTCTACAAAATGGGCTGGGCGGAAACGAAGCGCTCGAAGATGCGATCGAAAAGAGCATAGAGGCGGCGGTACACCGCTACGGCGGCGCCTCCGCCAGAAACTTGAGCGAATCCCTTTGCGAATCCCTGGAGAGAGAGCTCTCGCAGATCGCAGATGTCGACGAAGAGATTTTGCAGTACGCCTTCGAGCGGCTCATAGAGAGTGTCCAAAAGCCGAAAGAGAAGGAGATAGAGCGGCTCATCGTAGAGATAGACAGGCTTCGGCGCCACCTCAACACCGAAGAGGAGGAGCTCCAAAGAAGGCTGCGTGAACTCTTCGTAGGCATAGAGGCCGCCGGGGAGAAGATAGAGCCGCAGAGAAGGGATATATGGAAAGAGGCCCTCGAAAATACGGAGCTCGGACATGTAGAGGGGCTCGGAATACTTACCGAAACGACCGAAGCGGCCCTGGTAGCGGCGCTTGAAGAGGCCGAAGATATAGAGACCTCCGTCAGGGAGGTGATAAGACAGATTACACACAAAGCGCTGGGAGAGGGCATTCTGAGTGCCGCAAGAATACGCGCCATACTCACGACGATTCTGATGAAGGCCTCGGAACTTGCCGAAGCGACGCCGAATCTCGCAAAAGAGATAATCCACGGTGCCGTTTACGGAATCAACGACGCCCTCATATCCACGGTGAAACAGCTTAAAAACCAGCTGAACTTCGCACCAGACGAACAGGAGGCGGGGCATCAAAACTGGGACGAGCTGATGCGTATGCTTTCACGCAGCGACGAGCTCTACAAGGAGATCATAAACGATGTCGCATCCAGGAACTCCTCTTTTGTAAAAGATATTCTGCTGGGATGTTCGGATGTGATAGGTGACCAGTTCGCGGAGCTTAAGAGAATCAGCAACGAAACTATCGAAATCGCCAAAAAGAGGCTCTCGGCACTTGCCAAAGGGGCTGCCATCAGAGGGGCGGAAATTAAAGAGCAGCTGACGAGCGAAGCGAAAAGACTTGGAGAGAAAGCGTGGAAAAAGGCCCTTGAGATGGCCGAAGCCTACAAAGGCAAAAAGCGATAGAGCATAGGATCCCTGTATTTACGTACCGCTCTATCTACTGCATATCCTTTGCCAGTGTAAAGATGTCGGAGAAGTTCTCTCTAAAGTCCCGGCAGCGGTCGCAGAGCATCTCTCCGCCCCTGTAGGGGAAGGCCACTTTGCACTCTTCGCATATCTCCAGTTTATGCTTTACGAGCAGCTGCATTCTGTCGAAAGCGAAATCGACGAGGTTTATCTCCGCCCCGGTGCCGATGGAGCCGGGCCGGCAGATATCGTCGCATATTCCGCATGCTATGCACTTGCCCGACTGAAAGATGATCCCGCTGTTGTCCCGCAGGAGCGACAGGGCTCCGGTAGGGCAGAACATCGCGCACTCCTGACAGTTGGTGCAGCTCTGCTCATCTATCTTTTTGGCGGCCGCAAACGAAAAGCCGGAGCCGGATATTGAAGCGCCGTCGATCTCTTCGGCCGCCGCTTTCAGGGCATTTTTAAGCAGCACTCTCTTCAGCGGCACCCTCTCCCTCTCTCCCGATGCGATCTCGCCGAGAGTCCGCTCTTCGCCGATCTGTGAAGCTATGCCCGCAAGCTTTTTGAACAGCCCTCTCCTGCCGATGTCAGCCTCGCTCCGTGAAGCTTCGCTCAGAGCCGAAACCCTCCTCTTTATGCCGGCTGCATCAAGAAACTTCTGCGCCTCCTCTATGGCGCTTTCTATGCTCTTTAGAACAAGCGTATTGGAGTTTACCGGGCACTCTTTGCAGTGGGAGAGATCGCAAACGATCTCGCTCCCGCTTCTTATCGCTATGGTTATCAGATGCTCCACCGACAGCGCCCCCAGGCACGGAACATTCTCTTTACAGGAGATCATACTCCCGCTTCTGCCGGGAAACTCCACGGCGAAACGGTTCGGGTCGAAGAGTTCGCTCGAAAGCGCTTCGGTCGGACACCCTCCTACGCACGCCGTACATCCGGTACACTTTTGGGTATCGAGGGTTAGCCTGCTCCTGTCAAACACCATCGCATCTTCGGGGCACAGATCGATACATATCGAACATTCGCTTTTCGCATAGTCGCTTCTGAGGCAGCTGAAGTAGTCGAAGCCGAAGAGGTCGGAGAGGGTCGTGGATTCACCGCGCATCCGCATCCCCCGTACGCTCTTTGAGCAGAGTGTAGTCAGAGAGCAGAAACTCTACCGTAAAGTCGCACAGATCCCTGTAAAAAGGGGTCGTCGCCATAGGCTTGACCGCCAACAGGAAAGGCACTATCCATCTAACAAGATGGTCATGAAGGAACTCCGCCTGGGCCATAATGTCGTTCTGACTTATCATACTCTGCATGAAGCCGAACTCTATGCCTGCATGGTCGGGAACATATAGCTTCGAACTCTCGAGGTTCAAGTCGTACCCGCGGCTGAAGTAAAACTGCATCACAGGGTTTTGCAAGCCCACGAGAATTTCGTTTTTGCTATCCATAACCGACGACTCTATAGGGTGGTTGTGAACCACGAACAGGGAGTTGTAGTCGATATTGAGCTCCTCCCTGATAGTCTCCTTGTCTCTTTTCGAAAACCACTCGAACGTCTCTTCGCCTATCGTCTTCAACAGCTCATCGTTAGAGGCAAGGTCGGCGATCGCCTTGTCGTCAAGCTCTTCCGTAAAGACCCGCGACAAAAACGCGTATATGTAGAGTCTCGTTCTATCATCCATTATTAAATCCCCTGAAACTTGCTAGAAGAGTATGATAGCGAAAACCTCGGCCAAAGAAGGTTTGGCCGCGGCATCCGTGTTGTCGTGCTGACATCTCCGCCGAGGAGGCGGGAGGCGGTATCAGAGGCACCCTTTGAAGAACGACTTTTTGGGCGGAGGAGGAGCTTTGAACTCTATCGCATGGATCGTATTCTCCTTCTCGTCGAACGATCCTATTATAGTCACCTCATTCCTGTTTATCGCCTCATCGAGTTCGCTTCGGCTTATCTTGTCGAGGCTGACCCTGTAGTACTTCCCGTCATCGTGGACATAAAGAACGAGCTCCTCTTTTATAGGATCGCCGAACTCCCAGTTCTTGAAGCACCCGCCGTATCCGCAGACCGCTGTTTCGAGCCTGCAGTCTTTGAACATATCGTTCTCGGCACACCATTTGGTTGTCAGGAACCCCTTCTTCTCGATCTCTTCGCTCGAGCCGAAGAGTGCGGCGGCGAAAGCGGCAGAGAGTGCGAACATTAAAACCTTTTTCATCATTTCACCTCCGATTTGAGGGTTTTCAGATATGCGACCATATCATCGAGGCTCTTATCGTCCAACGGATACGGGGGCATCGTGGAGACACGCTTTCCGTGATCGAGGTTGTACCATACGGCACTCGGGTGGGCGTTTCTGTTATACCCGGGAACGACCACGGCACTCGGATCCACAAGAGACTCCCTGAGATAGGCGGATGTGGAGTAGCCGCCCACATTGTCGAGGCCGGGTGCCATATAGTTCGCTCCGCTCAGGCCGCTTATATGGTGGCACCCGGTACAGCCGTTCTGCTCTATCAGCTCTTTTCCGTGCTCCGCATCCCCCTTGACGGCAGCGGTAAGCTCGGCTACGAGCTTCTCGCCGCCGTTACTGTCTACAAGTTTGACGGCGATCCATCCGGAAAGAAGCTTCTGTCCGTCACGGTTCAACCTCGCTCCGTCCCATACGGCAAACGCTACGGGAAAGGCCCCTTTCAGGTTCAGATAGCTATCTTTCAGCGGCCTTGTAAGCGTCCCTCTCCATACGTTCTCGGAGTAGCTCATATCGGCGTCGAACTTTTCGCTGCCGTCTTTTATTTCGGTCATGGAGCGGAACCCTTCGGATACGAAAGAGCGCTGATAATCTTTAACCGCCAGAGCCCCTACCTTCAGCGCGAACTCTTCCGCGCTATCTCCGAAAGCGTTTTTGCTCAAAACGTTCTGCTGCATAGATACGTCGCCGTTGCCGTTGGGCTCATATATCTTTTCGACAGCCTTTTGAAGATGGATTACGACAGGCCTTCCGTCGCTTCCCATCCCGATATACGGAAGTTTTTTCGGATCTTCATAGTTTACCGGAAGCTGAACGGCGAATCCGTCGGCGTACTGATCCGACTTGTAGCCCCTCTGAATCGAACGGGTACCGTCCGGCCACTCCAGCAGAAAAGCTATGTTTTTATCGTCGTGGATCGCCTTGACACGGGCCTCCTTCGCCTTGGCGTTCCTGTTTAGTTCATTCGCTCTCTTGTCGTTCATCACAAGGGCGGTCTGGGGGTAGAGGTGGATCGTAGTCGCCTTTACATACTCCCACGCTTTCGATGTCGGTGTCAGCTTGGTCACATCCCTTTCGCTCTTCTGGACCAGCACGACACCGTCAGCAAGAAGGGCCGAAGCGGCAAGCGACGTCGCCAGCAGTGCAGTAGTTCTCTTAGTCATATTCCACCACCTTGAACTTGAATTTGTTGGGGCTGTTTTTACCCTGCATATAGCGGTTGTCTATCGGCGCAAGCGAAAGACCCTCTCTCTTCGCGATACTCTGGTAATACTCCTGGTCGAGCCGGAACATATCGGAGTGCTTGTAGGCGATCAGAATATCCATCAGCTCACTCTTTCCTGTCTCTTTCCGCTTCTTCATCTCGGCACGAAGCGTCTTCATCGCATCGTGTACCTGCGGACCGAACAGCAGCTCCAGCTCCTCCACGGGAACACGGTTGCTCCCCTCTATTATGCGCCCTTCGGCGTCGAACTTCGGCGGCGCTTCGGTAGGCGGCACATAGTATACGTTGGGCTGCGTGCCGTAGTCGCTGCGAAGCGGTAGAGCGACCTTGTATTTGTGCACGAGCTTGTGCACCTGTCCCTCCTCGTCGTCGAGGAAACCTACGAATCGGATTCGTCCGACACACTGCTGCGCACATGCCGGGGGAAGCCCCTTTTCGACCCTCGGGAAGCAGAGGATACACTTTTCGCTCTTGCTGATCTTTGGGTTGAAGTAGATCTTTTTGTATGGACAGCCGGCTATGCAGTAGCGGTATCCCTGACATCGGTCGAGGTCCACAAGAACTACGCCGTCCTGATCACGCTTGAAGATCGCATCCCTCGGACACGCACTCAGGCAGCCCGGATTCGAGCAGTGGTTGCAGATCCTCGGAATATAGAAGAAGTAGTTGTCGTTCGGGAAATCTCCCGCACCTTCGTCCTCGTCCCAGTTTGGCCCCCATGTGGGCTCGACATCGGGCTTGAGCTGGGCGCCGAACTGGAGCTGATCATGGTTGTAGTCCCAGGGAACGCCGTAGTCAGCCTCTATGTTGGGAACCACTCCCGCCTGAAGATCGCCGGACTCGTCAAACCCGCCGCCGAGCTCCATCCAGTTTTTCGGGTAGCCGGTACCGGGATAGGTCTCGACATTGTTCCAGTACATATACTCGCGGCCGTTACGGTTGGTCCACTGCGTTTTACACGCCACGGTACAGGTCTGACATCCGATACACTTGTTCAAATCCATTACCATCGCTAATTGTCTTTTGGACATCGGTTATTCTCCTTCTCTCGCATCGATCGCATATTCTAAATGGGTGCATCCGGCTGCAGACGGGCTTTCGGCTCCGCGGCGACCGGTACCGCTATTTCTCTCAAAAGCTCTCATACGTCGGCCTTTTCGAAGTCGATCGCACCGTCGTAAGCGTACTGGTTGCCGTCCCAGAGACCGCCGAACTTCAGGTGCCCCCAGCCGTCGGCCATCTCAAGCAGGTTCAGTGCGGTCGGAACCACCTCGTTGTGGCCCTTTTTGAATTTGTACATATAGGGCTCCCATCCATGCTCCATCACGAGTCCGTCGGGCGGACAGGAGCTCGAGACTTTGGCCATGGCGTAGAACTCCCCGAGACTGTTGAAGATGCGAATCGTATCGCCGTCCTCTATTCCCTTCTTCTTGGCTACCATTCTATTGACCTGCACATATGGCACCCCCCTCTGCAGACGCTGAAGTATGCGGCTCTGCTTATAGTTGGAGTGGATCGACCAGCGTGCATGGGGAGTCATCAAGACGAACGGATATCTGTTGCCCTGCGGCCTTATCCCTTCCATTCCGGTGTTTGTCGCGGCACCCAGCTTTATGAACATGGGATGGTCGACATAGAACGTCTGCCGTCCGCTCAGCGTCTCGAGCCTCTCGAACTTGTAGAGATGGTCTTCGAAAGTGAAGAACGGCCTGTCCGAATAGAGGGGTGAAGTCTTTCCGGCCTTCTCGTTGAGCTGCAGGAATCCACCCGCCTTGTACATCTTCTCCATCGTCCACGGCGCATACTGCTCACACTTCTCCAGAGCCGCTTCAACTGCCATCTTGTCAGTTCCCAGATAGGGCTCCGCGGCGGCTTCAGACTCCTCGTCGGTATTTGTGAACTCTTTGTAGAAGTTGGCCAGGTCGTGGTAGCCCTCCCTCGCATACTTTTTAAGATCTTTCACCTTGGCCTTCGAGATATTTTCGGGACGGTTCGCCACCTCTTCGAGCTTTTTGGCGATAAGGGCGAACATACTCCACTCATCCATGGCCTCTCCGACGGGCTTCATATTTGCGATCGGTTTGGCAAGGTTGGTGAACCTGTGGTAGCCCGGGCTTGTCCTTATGTCGTAAACCTCGTAGTGCGACTTCGCCGGCAGGAGCAGATCGGCATAGACGGCGGCTTCACTCATCCTGAAATCGACATAGCAGAAGAACTTCGTCTTCTTCAAAAAGGCTTCACGATACTCGCTCCCCTTGTTGCGCCTGAATTTCGAGTCTGCAACTATAATGGCCGTATCGGGCTGCCACCACGGTTTGACCACATTGCCGTGGTGGGACTCGTTGTTGGCCTTGCCGTTTTTACCCTCTTCGAGCAGCTTCTGCACGATCTCCATATAATCTTTTTTGCTCATGCCGTTCTGGGCACGGCGCACATCTTCATCACTAAAATATTTGTCGAATGTCTTCATTCCGTCACCGAAGACGAACTCACCGACAAATCCGGAGCCGAATCGCGGCGCATATTTCCCGCTGAATCCGCTTAGGGCTCCAAGGCCGCTCAGGCTGAACTCGTTTTCGGTATTCAGCCCTCCGTACGGCCCCATACGACCTGTCAGACCGCATATCGAAGCTATGTTCCAGATGGTCATGACGCCGTTGAAGTATTTGTTGAGCGAAAATCCTGTAGTTATCGCCACGACCTTCGGTTTCGCTATATCGTACGCCAGCTCCCGGACCACGTCTGGATGCACGCCGGTAATATCTTTGGTCTTCTCGGGGGCGAAGTTCGCGGCCGATCTTTTGAGCATTTCGAAGACCGTCGTCACCTTCACCTCCCCGTCGAGGGTCTTCACGCTCCACTCGCCTTCGAGCTCCGGATCTATGCCGAACTCCTCCAGCCTGAGCGTATGGTGCTCACTCCCCTCGGTTCCGGGCATCAGGGCCGGCTCTCCCGTCCTGGAGTTCATGGCGTAGAACTGCTCGTGGAACTTCTCCTCCTCCTCTTCGTTTTTGGCGTGCTCCATATCCGATCGTCTCAGAAGCTTCCGGTTGTCGAGCCGCACAAGGAACGGCAGGTCGGTAAATATCTTCATGAAGCCCGGCTTGTAGAGCTTTTCGTTCAAAATTACGTTTATGACGCTCATCGCCAGTATGTTGTCGCTGCCCGCTTTTATCGGGATCCAGAGATCGGCCGACTTTGCGGATGCGTTGAACTCCGGGGTTATTATGATGACCTTCGCGCCGTTGTATTTGCCCTCCCATACGAAGTGGGCATCCGGAATCCTGGAGACGGAGGGGTTCCCTCCCCAGAATATCGAAGTATCGACGTTGTACATAAAGTCGTATGTTCCGCCGACGTTACCCTCACCGTACGCTATCGCCGCACCGGAGAACATATCGCCCAGATATGAAGCCGGGTATATCCTTACGGCACCCAGCTGCGTAGAGAAGCGCAGCGGGGCTCCGCGGCGCCCCTCGGTCAAAAGTCCCGTACCGGCATGAACCATGAGCTTGTCGGGTCCGCGCTGAGGATCGGTCATTACATCGAAAATCTTTTCGGCCACCTCCGTCGCGGCCTCGTCCCAGCTGACTCTCTTCCACTTGCCCTCTCCGCGCTCTCCGACACGCTTCATGGGGTAGAGAATCCTATCCTTTTCATACATTATCTGAGAGTGCTGAACACCTTTGTTGCAGCCTCTCGGGTTGAAATCCGGAATCTTCGCGTTGATGGAGGGATAGCGCGCCGACTGGTTTTCACGCGTCACCACTCCGTTGTGAGACCATACTTCCCACGCACAGTTGCCCTGGCAGTTTACACAGTGGTAGGCAAACCCGGTCTCCTCTTTCTTTCCGCGAGTAAAGTCGAACTCGTTGCGATACATCTCTTCGGTGTATGTCGTGTTGGGGTAGTTCTCTTTCCCGTTCTCGACCTTCATGACACCCGTCTTCGCGAACAAGCTTCCCTGTGACGCCACCAAAGCGGCGGTCACGCCGGAAAATTTCAAAAAGTCCCTACGTTTCATGTTTTGCGTCATTTTAACTCTCCCTTATCGTCGAATCGGCAGATTCATATTGTTGCCCCAGGTATCCCACGCCCCTGTATAGACTTTCACGTTTTTGTATCCGAGCATCTGCAGTGCGGTCACGATGTCCGAGCCGCGACCGGCGCCGACCTGGCAGTAGGCGTAGATCGTCTTATCTTTTGTGATGCCGTATTTTTTGAATGTCTCCTCCAGCTCTTTGAGCGGACGGAAGCTCTTCTTTCTTTTAAAGTCGGTCACCTTTTTCCACTCGATGAAGGTAGAGCCGGGAATATGGCCGCCCCTCGCGACATTATCCATCTTTCTTTCGCCGATGATCTCTATCATACTCCTGGAGTCAACGATAACGAACTTGCTGTTTTTACCGTTTTTCAGAATATCCTGCATCGCTTCGTAGACCTCTTTGGTTCCCGCGATGGCGCTCGTATCTATGTCGCTCTCGCTGATTTTGTAGTGTGTATGCTTGAACTGTTTCTCCTTGCCGCGCTGAACGAGAAGCTTTTTGGAGACCTGCTTCATCTGGGCGGCGATCTCTTTCTGTTTGGCTTTCAGCTCTGCCATCTTGGCCTTGTCACCCGCTTTTTTCGCCTTTCTATACGCCTTTTTTACGGCCCTTTTCTCCTTTTTGAGCCTGTCGTATATCTTCTGGTTCGGATCGAGTGCCTTTATGCCGTCCTGTCCGCCGTCGAGAATATAGACCTTTTTGTGCCCGTAAGACTTGAAAAAGCTGTAGACTCCGGTAGCGTTCGGCCCTCTCCAGTTGTCGTAGGCGATTATCGTATCGCTCTTCTTGATCCCTTTGCTGCTTATGTAGTGTTCGGCATGCTCAGGGCACTGGTAGAGCGGCTCGCACTCCAGATTTCCCATCAGATCCGCATGGTGCAAGTGGTGCGCGTACATATTTCGCGACCCTTTTATGTGGCCGCCTTCAAACGCCGTCTCACTGTCACCGCTAACGAAAACGTAGCCCGGTTTCCCGATCAGCTTTATGGCCTCTTCGGGCTGAATCGTAATCTTTTCCGCTGCCGGCAACGCCGATGCGAAAAAGAGAGCCGCAAAGCATAGCGTCCTGAACCACTGCTTCATCATAACTCCTTATGTATTTGTTCAAAGTGCCTAATGCACCGATTTTTCGGGTTTCACCGACAACAATTCATTATAGAAACTAATTTCTTAAGTCAGCTTGAAAAGTGTCGAATCGCTCCGTTTAATCCTCTAAAGCCTGACTTTATCCCAACTATATCGGCCTATATCCAATTATCATGAATAGTTTAGGCAGTTAAACTGATCATGTAGTTCAAAACAGCGGTCCAAAGCCGGGCTAAACCCTTTCGCCCTCAAACTGCACGCCGCGGTGTTGACTCCCGCTACCCTTTTTGCTACCATAATTTCAGCCCCTAATGCACACGGGCATCCTCCCGGTGCAGACTTCGGCTTCAATCCCCTATGAAAGTACTATATATTATGGATAGAGAGAGTTCGCTCGAAGAGCTGAAAAACAGAGAGTTGCCGCTGACGAGGGTGAAGGAGATCTTCGAAACGTTTGCCGACGACATGGAGATCGTCGGCCAGGTTGCGATGAATCTGAGTATGCGCACTTCGGTATACGACAGAGACGGACGCAAAGATCCCCTGATGGAGGAGCTTCTGATCAAGCTGAGCGAGACGGAAGATATGGGCAGCCGCTGGGCGGTAGCGAAAAACCCGCATACGCCCGCACATATACTGCAAAAACTGGCGCATGACAGCGTCAACCTCGTAAGGGCGCTGGCCGCGACAAATCCGAATACGCCTGTCGCCACGCTCCAGGAGCTCTTCTCCGACGAAAAGATCGTAAGAGACGGCCTCTCCGGCAATCCGTCGGTACCGGCCAAAATCCTTGCCGTGCTCGCAGACGACTCCGACAAAATGGTGCGCATGAGAGTGGCGGAGAACCCGTCAACACCCGAAGAGGTTCTTAAAAAGCTCCTGAAAGACGGCGATGAGAATGTAGCGAAGGCCGCCGAGGCAAATATCAAACGAAGAGGTGAAGCTTGAAACAGAATCCCGATACCCTCCCTCCCGCCTACGAGAGCGTAGAGAGCCGACTTCTGGCGCTCTTCTATTCGGGTGTATACATTACAAATACCGAAATCGTAGAGATAGGAAAAGAGCTGGGGCTCGACCTGCCGATGAAGGATCGCACCGCCCTTTTGAAGCATCTCATGCGCCACGCCCACGACAACGGTGAAACCCCCAGGATGCTAAAAGGCTTCATCGCCCTTCTAAAAAAGAGGATAGCGGCCTATCGGGAGCTGGCAGAAAGTTTTCCCGAGGCGTCCGACCTTGTCGGAGAGTGGATACATAAGGCAAACTCCACCATCCTACTGCTGCAGCGCGAAATGAGGAGCAATCCGTATGAATAGGGAATCCGTTATTAAAGAGCTCGAAAAGATAGAGTATCCGGGGCTCGACAAATCGATCGTACAGATGAAAGTGGTAAAAGATGTCATTGCCGAAAACGGCAAAATCACGGTTTTGCTATCTATGCAGAACGATGAGGCCTACATGAAAATAGAGTCGGCCATAGAAGATCTTTTCGG
>JALWMA010000089.1 GCA_027081015.1 Campylobacterales bacterium
CCTATGACCGCACAGTCGTCGGACCTGTAGGCAAGAATCGTGGTCGCTTCGAACATTCGCTACTCCCCGGCCACTTCGAACTTCAGCCTGGCGTGTATGCCGTGGCCGAGCTTCACATCCGCTTCGTAGAGGCCGGTGGCTTTTATGGCACCGTCGAGATGGATCAGCTTTTTGTCTATCTCTATCCCTTCGGCTTTGAGTGCATCGGCAAGGTCGTGGTTCGTTATAGCCCCGAAGAGTGAACCGTTGGCTCCAAGCTTCTTTTTTATGACGAGACTTTTGCTCTCGAGCTCTCTTTTGAGCTTCTCGAGGCGTTCTATCTCGGCCGCCTCCATCTCAGCCTTTTTTGCCTGCTCACTCTCCCACTCCCTTATCACTTCGTCGGTGGCCACTTTGGCGAAACCTTTCGCTACCAGGAAGTTTTTGCCGTAGCCGTCTTTTACCTCTTTTATCTCTCCGGCTTTACCGAGGTTCTTTACATCTTTTACAAGCAGTACTCTCATTTTTACAGTTCCCTTTGTTCTCTTGTCTGTTTTGAAGCTTCACGAGGAACCTTCTTTATCTCGGTGATTATATCGAAAATAGCGTAAATTGGGATATAATTGCATCAATTTGATTACGGGAGAGCCAAGAACATTATGTTTGCCGATTTCAAAACACCGGACTATGACAATTTTGCAAATAGGCTGAAAGAGACTCTCGATCGAAATTTAAAGCAGATCGAGTCACTCGTGCGTAAAAGCGGCAGTGACTACACCTCTTTCGTGCGTCCATATATGGAGACCTTCGAGAATCTCGATATCTTCTTTACACCCCTTTCGCACCTGAACAGCGTGGAGAACTCGAAACAGACCCAAAAGGCGTATGAAGAGTCCCTGCCGCTGCTCTCGCACTACCATACGAAACTTTCGCAAAATAGGGATATCTATGAAGCGTTTTTGAGAGTAGAGACGGACGACGATGCGCAAAAAGAGGTTTTGAAGCAGGAGATACGCGACTTCAGGCTCTCCGGTGTGGAACTGCCTGAAGAGAGAAAAAAGAGGCTTGAAGAGATAAACCTCCGCCTCAGCGAGCTCAACAACCGTTTTTCACAAAACATCCTCGACGCCACCAACGCATACGAACTTATCGTAGAGAAGAGAGAGGATGTGGAGGGGATCCCGCCGAGCGACCTCGAACTTGCGGAGACCGAAAAGGATGGGAAAAAGGTCTGGCGCTTCACGCTGCAGATACCGAGCTATATGGCCTATATGACATACGGACCCAACAGAAGCCTTAGAGAAGAGCTCTACAGGGCCTATGTGACGAGGGCGCCGCAAAACGGCGAAGTGATAGACGAGATTTTGCGTCTGAGGGACGAGAAGGCTAAGATTCTCGGTTTCGACCGCTACACCGAACTCTCTCTGCAGACGAAGACGGCCCCGTCCGACGATGCCGTTCTCGACTTTTTGAACAGACTCGCCGACGCTTCGCTGCCGTATGCCGAAAAGGAGGTACAGAAGCTCAGGGAGCTTGCGAAGAGGGATGGGATAGACGAAATTCAGAGTTACGATGTCGCCTTCTACAGCGAGAAGCTTAAAAAGATCGAACTCGACTTCGACGATGAGCAGACACGTCCATATTTCGAGCAGAAGAGGGTACTCGAAGGGATGCTCGATTTCGTCTCGGAGCTCTTCGGAATCGAGTTTGATAAGGTGGATGTCCCGGTATGGAACGAAAAGGTGGCTGTCTACGATCTGAAAAGAGAGGGTGAAACCTTCTCACGAATATATTTCGACCTCGAGGCGAGGAGCAGCAAAAGGGGAGGGGCCTGGATGAACGACTGGCAGACCCGCCACGAAGACCCCGAAGGCAGAGAACACCCAGCTTCGGCGTTTGTGGTATGCAACTTCCCCCCATCTACCGAGCAGACACCTTCACTGCTGAGACACGACGACGTAGTGACGCTATTTCACGAGATGGGACACGCCATCCACCACCTCTTCAGCCGCGTAAAGGAGCGCTTCGTTAGCGGCATTCACGGTGTTGCGTGGGATGTCGTGGAGTTCCCTTCGCAGTTTCTTGAGAATTTTGCGTATGAAAAGAGTATCTTGAAGAGATTCGCATTTCACTACGAAAGCGGCGAGCCGATGCCTGAAGAGCTGATGGAGAAGATCAGAAGAAGCAAAAACTTCATGGCGGCCACAGGTATGCTCAGGCAGATAGAGTTTGCACTCTTCGACTTCATGCTCCACCGGAAGCTCTATCAGGGCGACGAGGTTCAAAACCTGCTCGACTCTCTCAGAGAGAGGCTCTCCCTTGTGAAGCCTCCCTCCTACAACCGCTTCCAGTGGGGCTTCGCCCACATATTCGCCGGCGGTTATGCGGCGGGGTACTTCAGCTACAAGTGGGCCGAAGTTCTCAGTGCCGACGCCTTTTTCGCATGTTTCGAAAAAGGTGAAATAAAGAGGGGGTTGGCAGACGGTTACAGGCGCAACATTTTGGAGATGGGCGGCAGCAGGCCGATGGATGAGCTCTATCGCCGATGGCTCGGAAGAGATCCGGACCCCGAAGCGCTCATAAGACTCTACGATTTGACGGACCGGCATTGAACGACCTCGAGTTCTGGGAGTACTTTTTTCTGATCGGCTCCATCCTCACATACATATGCTGGGGGTTCGTTTTCGCCGTACAGGCGCTTCTGCTTCTGCATGGGCGTCCGGAGGCGGTGGAGTGGCTCAGAGGCCGCTATACCCTAAAGAGTTTCAGGCGCGAGATGACGGCATTCATGCCGATGTTATACCTCTTCTATATACTTCTGGAGATCATTCCTGGACTCATAGGTCTCGAAGATGCGGTAATCAAGTTTTCGCCCCCCGATCTGCGCCGAAGAGCCGAAGAGGTTCTGAAGTAGATCTACCGCATCCTCTTCTGGTAGTAGAGTGTTAGAAGAGATACGACGGCCACCACGAAGACTACCGAGAATATCTCCCAAAGTATGGTACCCATTCAACTCTCCCGCCGCAGCGCCGTCGGGCGCTTTAAGTCTACTTTTTTCTTGCGTGGCCTTCGATTATGAATCTCAGAGCGTTCAGACGGATGAAACCTTCGGCATCTTTCTGGTTGTAGACGCTGTCCTCTTCGAAAGTGCTGAACTCGGGAGCGAAGAGCGAA
>JALWMA010000090.1 GCA_027081015.1 Campylobacterales bacterium
AGCTTGATGAGCCCGAAGGTCTCGTCGCGCTCCACGACACTCAGACCCTGCCTGGTGACAGACTGCTCCCTTCTAAGACCCGTTATCCAGACCTCCCTCTTTTCGAGTGCGCGCTTGAGCGGCTCTATCTTTCTGACCCTGCAGCACCTCTTTCTATTCTCTATGCTCTCGTAAAATCCGTTTATCCCCTGCTCGAGCACCAGCCGCTCCACCTCGGTGCGGTCGGGGAAATAGGGCCTTATCTTCGTTTTGTAGAGCTGTTCGGTCCGCTCCCAGACGCTGTAGGTCTCTTCGGGAAGCCTTCCCGTATCGAGCGTGAAAATCTCCGTTTCGGGATCTATGGAGAGGACCATGTGGGTCAGCACCTGGTCTTCGGCCCCGAAACTCGTGGCGAGGACGATTTTCCCTTTATACTCCCTTAGAAACTCTCTCAAAATAGCTTCTGGAGCGGTGTCGTCGTATAAATTTTCGTATCTTTTTGTCTCTTCTATCGTTGTCTGCATAATACTCCTTTCAAATCTGGTATTCCGGCTCTTTCTTTACCCTGCCGAGGGGAATTTTGTTCCAGGCCCGTTCGTGAAGATAGTAGAGAACCATCTTCGTGACCAGTTCGATACTTCCGATCGATGCGGCCATACCCAGGCTCCCCGTAATGATGTAAGATATTATGATCGTATCGAGAGTGCCGAGCGCTCTCCATGAAACGGTCTTCACTACGCTTCTATACGGCTTCTCATGCATGGCATGTTTCCTCTACTAAATAAAGTCTATCGAATTAGTCAAGAATACTCTCAAAAAAAATTCTCTCCGGCGGTCTACTCGTATAGTCCGCCGCTAAGATAACGCTCGCCCGTGTCGTTGAGCATCGTCACCACCGTCTTGCCCCTGTTCTCCTCCCTGCCGGCGATCGATGCGGCTGCAAATACGTTGGCACCCGAAGAGATTCCTACCAGCAGTCCCTCCTCTTTTGCCAGCTCCCTGGCAGTCGACATCGCAGCTTCGTCCGACACGGTGTATATTTCGTCATAGATCCCCGTATCGAGGATTTTAGGAACGAAGCCCGCGCCGATCCCCTGGATTTTGTGTGGAGCCGGGCCGCCTCCTCCGAGAACCGGAGAGTTTTTCGGCTCTACCGCCACTATGCGAATGTCGGGATTGTGCTCTTTGAGCACCTTCCCGACCCCCGTAATCGTACCCCCGGTACCGACCCCCGCTACGAAAATGTCGACTTTTCCGTCGGTGTCTCTGAGGATTTCGCGTGCCGTAGTCTCTATGTGTATCTGCGGGTTTGCCGGGTTTTCGAACTGCTGCAAGATTACGGCACTCTCCAGCTCCCCGGCAAGTTCATGCGCCTTCTGCACCGCTCCGGCCATGCCTTTCGCCGGTTCGGTCAGAACCAGTTCGGCGCCGAGGGCCGCAAGCAGTTTCCGCCTCTCGATGCTCATGGAAGACGGCATCGTGAGGATGAGCCTGATCCCCTTGGCGGCGGCTACCGAAGCGAGCGCGATGCCCGTGTTGCCGCTGGTGGGCTCTATGAGAACGGTATCTTCGGTTATTCTCCCGCTCTCGATGGCATCTTTTATCATATTCGCGCCTATGCGGTCCTTTACGGAGCCGGTCGGGTTCATAAACTCGCACTTTCCAAGCACCAAAGCCCCGCATCTGTCGGAAACCTCTCCAAGCTTTACCAGCGGGGTGTTTCCAATGAGTCCCGTTACATCTTCGGCATAGTTCATGAAATATCCTTTCTTTTTGGCGCTATATCGTATAGCAGAGCTGCTTGGAGAGCTTCTGCTCGTACAGCCTGAAGTCGTCGAGCGAGATGTCGAATATCTCCTCCAGCTTCTTTTCGGCATCTTTGAAAAAGAGCTCCAGAACGCTGTTTCTGGTGACCGTTTCGGTTATCCGAAACCCGCCCTCGAGAGACTTCAGGAGTTCTAACACCCTTATCTCCGAAGGGTCCGACGCCAGCATGTACCCTCCGTAGGCCCCCCTTACGCTTTTGACGAAACCGTCTTTTTTTAGCGTGTTGAGCAGCTGTTCGAGGTAGTTTTGCGGTATCGCCGCCCTTTCGGCGATATCGCGTATCTTTACCGGTTTTTTGAACTGATACTCTTTCGAGAGCTCATACATGGCCAGCAGGCCGTATGTGCCCTTGGAGGAGAGGAGGGTCATGTCAGCTCTCCATCGCCTGTTTTAGATCTTCTATGAGATCCTCGTAAGCCTCGAGCCCCACGCTGAGCCTGACAAGGCCAGGCGTGACACCGGTTTTTTTGAGTTCTTCCTCACTTAGCTGCTGATGTGTCGTACTCGCCGGATGGGTGATGATCGATTTCGAGTCCCCGATGTTCACGACGACGCTGAAGAGCTTGGTGTTGTCCAGAATCTTTTTCGCATACTCCAGGTCTCCGACATCGAAGCTCACGAGTCCCGAAGCCATACCGTCCCTGAAGTAGCGATCCACCTTTTCGCGGTTCGCATCGTCTGCAAGGGCGGGGTAGTTGACCTTGAGAACCTTCGGGTGGCCCTTCAGGAACTCGGCGACCTTAAGCGCGTTTTTGGAGTGCTCCCTGACCCTCACCGCGAGGGTCTCGAGACCCTGTATATGCAGCCAGGAGTTGAAAGGTGCGGGAGCGGCACCGATGTCGCGAATGAGCGAGAGCCTGATCCTCAGGGTAAAGATCGGAAACGGAAGATCGGCGTAGACGAGGCCGTGGTAGCTTTCGTCGGGTTCGTTGAAGTGCGGATACTTTGCGTTTCCGATCAGTTTGGAGTTGAGATCTTTGCTCTCCACTATAAGACCGCCTATGGCCGTGCCCTGTCCGTTTATATATTTGCTCGCACTGTGTACGACGACATCGACGCCGTGTTCGAGCGGGTTGAATATGACGGGTGTGGCGACGGTGTTGTCGCAGATGGTCACTACATTGTAATTCGATGCGATCTCGACGATCCTGTCGACATCGGCAACGCTGATGTGAGGATTCGAGAGCGATTCGAAAAAGATCGCTTTGGTCTTTTCGTCTATAAGATCTTCGAGGTCCGAAGCGGTGTCGCTGTCGAACACTCTGGCCTCTATGCCGAAGCGTTTTACGGTATGTGTAAGGAGTGTTGTGGCTCCGCCGTATATCTTTTTTGCGACGATTATGTTGTCGCCCGCTTCGGCGAGGTTCGCTACAGAGTAGAAGATGGCCGCCTGTCCGCTCGATGTGGCGATCGCCGCAGCGCCCTTTTCGAGTGCCGCGATTCGATTTTCGAGCACCTCGGTCGTCGGGTTGTTGAGCCTGGTATATATGGGCCCGAGCTCTTTGAGCGCAAAGAGGTTTGCGGCACGCTCCGCGGTCTCGAAGTCGTAGGCTGTCGTCTGGTAGATAGGAACGGCCATGGTTTTGTAGTCGTCTTTGTCGTAACCGTAGTGTAGTGCGAGTGTCTGTTCTCTCATCTTTTCTGTCCTTTACAATTTGTGATTTGTGTAATTGTAATGGAAAAAAGAGTTAATGTCAAGTATATCGATAGAGTTTACGTAGTATTGGTGCCGACAATATGAACCGTCGAGCGGCATATCTGCATCTATCTTGATGAAACCTATTGATTTTGTATAATTATGTTAGTGCCGTTTTAAATATTGAATGTATCGATGAAGATAAAAGAGTGAGATATCCGGCCCTCTGAAAAGAGCCGGATGCTTGGAGAGTGTCTACTTGTCGTGGCAGGTTTTGCAGAGTTCGCTGCCTGTGTTCCTGTGTCTAAGGAAAGTGTTATTTGTGACAGAGTGTGGGTCATGGCAGCTTACACACTGAACTTTACCGTTTCTAAGAAGATCGTTGATCGTTGTAGCGCGGTTCCATCCGGTAATGGCAGTATCTTTTGGCTTTAGGCTGGCTGCTCCTTCAACATAAGGTATTGAAATAGGGTGGTCGTTTGTCAAATCCCCATAAAGACCTATTGCGAGTGACGGATCGGATCTTAATATTTTAGGAGTGCTCCGTCCTATTAGTGCTCCATTGGTATTGTAATTACCGGAACCTGGAGCATTAATTACGGTATTTGCGGCACTGACTCCGTCATGACAACTCAGGCATGCCAAGGAGGCGCCAGAAGGAGAAGGATCGGTTTCTGTTCCGGCGATGGTTTTTCCCGCAACTCCTTCTGCTGTAGCACCATACATGGTGAATGATGTCCCTGTCGTAGGCTTGTTCCATAGCGGAGCGTCGAACTCTATGTTGCTTCCATGCGGAGTGTGACAGTAGACACAAATCTCATCATTGTCGCCTACTTGTCCAGTGCTCAAGTCATGTAGTGAGCCCACCATGGTAGCAAAAAGACTTGTACCCATAAAAGATGCAAGCCCGATACATAGCAGTAGTTTCTTTCTCATTATCCCCCTCCTTCGATGTTTCAGTTTTTGACTTGAATATTATTGCATAATAGTGTAAAAGCAGTGTAAAATAATCTGAAATAACTGATTGAATATGATAAAAAATGGTTGGAAAGAGAAAATTTGGTGTTATTTAAGTATTTGAGAGGGGAAATTTCTCTCCCGCTTCGAAAGCGGGAGCAAAGTTTTAAAAACCGCACGCCTCCGCTCTTGTTGAGCCGGCTTTAAATATGACCTTATGGTCAGGACCGTCTGAGAAAAAATGAATATTTGAGCTTCTCGGCCAAATATCAGCAATGAAATCACCTCCGTCACCGTAAGCTCTTAGTTTAAGCCGTTCGTGTTTTGCGGATTCGGCAATTATGCCTCTTGCGACCCCCCATTCTCGTGAAATTCCTCTTGTAAAATTCATCTGTGTGTATGTCAGATCATTTTGCGGGTCTCCGTTGAAGTAGTAGTTACGTCCAAACGGATCGTCGGGATTTCCGTTCAGGTAGTAGCCGAAGAGAGAGATAAAGCGCGGGCCGGATGTGCAGATCTCCATGCTGTCCTCTCTTCCGTCACCGTCAATATCGCCTGTCGATTTGGCATAGACCCAGTCGCCGTCTTTGACGTCGAGCGCCGTTATATAGGCGTTGAACTCGTCGAGTGTGAAGTTGCCCTGACTAATCGTGAACTCCCTTTGCGGGTGGAAAGATTCGAGTCTCGTTACCCTCTGCTCTATGGAGTCCATGCGCGCTTCCAGCGCCGATAGCCTCTCTTCGATCGTCTGTGCCTGCAAAGAGCCTGCAGTAACCAAAAGCAGCAGCGATGCCGCCGTCAAAAATCTTTTGCCCATAATTGCCTCCTTCTGTTTATTTGGAACGGAAAAAGTGTAGCATTTAATGGTGTTGCATGTCAATAAAGAGCTATAAACAACAAAAAAAGTTATCAAAAAATCCATATAAAATAATCTCTATTTATTTACCTGCGTAGACGCATTTTTAAAAAATGTTATATTCATATGGTCGCTTCGGCGGCGGAGTCCGCAAAGGTTTGCGCGATGCGGCTCTTTGGACGGGCCGGGCAGATAAAGGGGCGGTCGTTAGAGGGCGGCTATTTTTCGCTCTTTTCGGTGAAGGTGTATTCGAAGTAGCTCCCTTTTTCGGGTTCGGAGACTATCTTTACTCCTATGTTCTCTTCGTTCACGATCTTTCCGACTATGTTGAGGCCGATGCCGAAGCCCCCTTTGGTGTGGTCTTCCCTGTAGTAGCGCGAAAAGATTCTCTGGGTATCTTTTATGCCTATTCCGTAATCTTTGAAGCCCAGCACTATCTTGTCGCCGTCGCGTTTTAGAGACAAAATCACCTCTCCGCCCTCGTAGGAGTACTTGATGGCGTTTGAGAGGTTGTTGTCTACGATCTTTTGGAGTTTGGTCGGAACGAAATCGATATATATGTCGTCTTCTATCTCCAGGTGGAGGGTGATATCTTTCAGCTCCGCTATATCTTTGAAGTAGTCGGCCGATTTTTTCAGGAATTTGCTGAAGTTTATACGTTTTTTGTCGCTCTTGTTGATCGTGTGCTCTTTGATAAGGTAGTTCATGTCGTCATAGAGCGACGAGAGGATCTTGGCGGCCGACTTTATGCGCGAGAGGTGGCGGTTCTTTCCAAACTTCTCGGTAAACATATCTATATTTATGTTTATGATCGATAGCGGGGTGTTTATCTCGTGCATCGAGTCTTTTATGAAGTCGTCGAGGGCCCTGTTGATCTCTTTGAAGGGTCTGGAGAAGTTTTTGAGTATCATGAATGAAAAGAGGAACGTAACGGCGAGGATCGAGAGAAATATTATGAGAATGTTGAACAGAATCGTGTAGATATTGAACTCCGTACCCGTCACGAGGTATTTGGCGCCGAAGTAGTACTCGTCGGGAAATTCGGTTACGTAGTATCTGTAGTTTCCCTGCTTGTGGTAGCCCTGTTTCAGGTTCAGCGCCGAGATGGGCTCTTTTATCAGGGTGAAAATTGCGTTGCCGTTTCTGTCGTAGAGGCCTGCCTGGTAAGATTTGAACCTCGGAAACGTGAAAGTGCTCTGGAACCTGCTGTCGAACTTCTCCATCTCGTTTATAATCTGGATGCTCTTTTTTTTGAGCGCCATCTCCGTTTTTACCTCTTCGAGGTTGTAGGTGTAGTTGTCGTAGATAGCGAATGGGACGAGCAGAATGGCCATTACTATCAGTGTGTAGAGTATGGAGTATCTGAGTGAAAATCTCGATTCGTTTATGTCAAGTTTCAAGTTTGTACCCTACGCCGCGGATATTGGTTATGAGATCTTTGTTCAGCTTCTTTCTGAGGTTGTTTATCTGTACCCTTACGTTTGCGGGATCTACATAGTCTTCCCAGACATATTCGGTAATCATCTCGGGGGTGACTACCCGGTTTTTGTATTTTATAAAAAGATCGAGGATCATCTTCTCCGTTTTCGAGAGGCTCACCTCCTCTTCGTCTTTGGTAAGGGTAAAGGAGTCGGTGTGGTATTCGTACCCTCCCGGAAGCTTTATGGTCTCTTCGTTCGAGCGTAAAGAGGCGAGTTTCAGGGCGGTCGCTACGCGCAGCTTGAGCTCTTTCATATCGAACGGTTTTTTTATGTAGTCGCAGCAACCGAGGTCGTAGCCGCGCTCCATGCTGTCTATTTCGGTCAGGGAGGTTATGAAGATGGTCGGGGTCTGAATACCGTTTTTGCGCAGCTGCTCCAGAAGTTCGAAGCCGTTGATCCCGGGAACGTTCACATCTACGAGCAGAAGGTCGTAAGAGCCCTCGAACGTAGCATCGAGAACAGACTTTCCGTCGGAGAACTCTTCGACTATGTAGCCGTTCTCTTCGAGCAGCTCTTTTATCGATTTTCTCAGCATATATTCGTCTTCGAGCAGTAGGATCTTCATTTTATTCTCCCCTGTTTCCTGTTTTTGTGAAAGTTGTGTACTATCAGGTCGATGAGCTCCTCTTTCGAAAGTGCCCTGAGCCTCTCTTTGGCGGCCTCGTCGAAGAGCAGCCTGTCTTTCTCCTCTATGCTCGAGCTGAGATGGAGAATCTGCTCCGGGCTCATCTGCCTGAAAATGTTCTCACTGTTTGAATTGACGTAGTGGTATATGTCCTCTTTCGTACTCTCCATCGTGAAGATGCTCTTTATGAGCGACTGCTGTTTTCCGGAGAAGTTGTCGAAGTTCTCTTTCGATACGACGGTTATGAAGTATCCGAGATGTTTGCCGTAGTCGTTGTTTATAGGGTATGCGGCAAAGAAGAGGCCCGCTTTTTTGAGGTAGTCGGTATGTATCAGCTCTTCGAACTCCTCATTGTCGAGCGAGGCGAGGGTGTCGGCGAGGTGGCGGCTGTAGTTGTTCGCGGCGATCGTGTAACCGGATATTTTCGGATTGCCAGAGGCGATATCGAGACGCTCCGGGAGATTCGTTTTCAGTATCGGGATCGTCTCTATGCGGTACTCCCTGAGTTTCGATACCACACGATCAAAGAGTGTCGTAACCTCCAGTATGCCTATTATGTGGCCGCCGTAGATTATGGGTGCGGAGGCTTTTATGCCGGCGGGAGGGGTGTCTTCTATCGTGGCTTTGGGGCTTCTGGTATCGACGATCTCGAGCAGATCCCGGCGGCCGGATACCATAGCCGTTTCGGAGGAGTTGGCCTCCCAGCTCCTTGCGAATACGGAAAGGCCCCTTCCGAATATCTGGGTGTAGATATATTTTCGGTTCAGGTGCTTGATGAAAGAGTCGGTGGTGTCGTGGAGTATCCTGTAGCCCTTGGCCCTGTCGTTCTCCAGAATCGCATCGGCTATGGCCCTGTTTTTGCTCATCGCGAGAGCCAGCGAGAGCGACTGGATCTTTTCGGAGTTGATCGTGTGCAGGAGAAATTTGTTTATGTTGTCGTACGCCATGTTCATCTTGCTTACCTCTCTCTTCTTGTCGAGGTTTACGATTAGAAGAACAATGGCGATCGCCAGGGCGACTGTTATGGCAATAAAGATCTTTTTCATTTAAAGGTTCATTCTGCTTTGCTGATCTGTTTGTTAAAACGTTTTTATTATACAACGAATTATATAAAGTGTACCTCTAAGAGCCGACGCCGTACCGTTAACAAGTATAAAACGGCTTTTTGCGATTTTTTTTAATACCTGACGTTGAGCGAACTCCCGCCCCTAACCGAAGGGGGAGGGCGGAGTATCTATATTGAGTTACTTTTTATGGCACCTTTTGCAGACTTTGAAGGGTGTCGATCCGGTTGTGCGAAGCAGGAAAGGTCCTTTGGAGCCGTGGGGGTTGTGGCAGCTCGAACATACCAGTTCGCGGCCAGGTCTGGACGGGTCGGGTCTGCCTCGTGTGGGGTGCCCCCCTTTGTTCCTCGAGAAGACGAAAGCGTTTATGATATGCTTGCCCGATGCCATTTCGGCGTGGCAAGTGGTACAGAGTTCCCATATCGGTTTTCTCAGAAAGAAAGGGTTCGGCGAAGAGTGCGGGTTGTGGCACTTGTTGCACCGGCCGAGCTTTGTCGGGCCGTGGTCGGAGCGGTTGTGCTTCATGATTTCTTCGACCCTTTCGTGGCACTTGAAGCAGTCAGGTGCGATCGGGTCTGGTTGTAAATATTTGCTTTTTCCTTCGTCGGGAAGGTTGTTCTCTCCCGCCTTTCCCGTATGGCAGACCGTGCACATGAAGTTTACCGAGGGCGCATGGCCGTTTTTTCTCGAGGTGAGGACCTCGTGGCATGAGTAGCAGTTGGAGTCCTGCGGATTTTCAAGAACCTGAATATCTTCGGTAAGCCCCCCTTTGGCCTTTACGGTCTTTTTGGGCGCCTTTTTGAAATCGGGCTCCATCTTGTGGCACCTGGAGCACTTTTTTTCATTTTTGTCGCTGTGGAAAAAATATTTTTTGAATCTGTAAGGAGCCTCGTCGGCTGTTTCATAGACTTCGGAGCGGTAAAAAACCTCTACGCTCTTTTTTACAGTTTCGTTGTCGTCGGTATATGCTGTGACTGTGATGTTGTTGTCTCCGAGCTTAAGCTTGACGCTTTTACAGTAGTAGCCGGTTTTCGGGCTATGCTTGTATATGTAGAGCTTTCCCTCCCCCGTCTCTATCTCGAGCCTTCTGATTTTACCGGGTGGGGTCTTGACCACAAGTGACGCGTAGGCGTCGTCATATATTGCCCCGTTTTGAGGCGACTCGATCTCAAGTATGCCTGAATCGGCTCTCCCCCCGGTCAAAAACAGAAAACCGAAGAGGAGAATGGCCGTTATACGGTTTCTCCTCATGCAACCGTCCTATTTCGTATTGACAATAGGCTTCTCCCTGTCGTAGTAGCGTCTTGCGTGACATGCCGGCGCGCACGACCCGCCTGTCGGTGTCTCTATGTACCTGATCGGGAAGTTGATCTTTCCGAACTTCGTCTTTTTCCTCAGGTGGTGAGGGTAGTCTTTCGTTCCGTGGAAGTCGTGGCAGGCACGGCAGGTACGGCCCTTTTTCTGGTCGACGTGTACGAAGTGCAGGTTTTGGGTACCGTTTCTGAAGTTGGTGTACTCCGTCGTCTTCTCTTCGGTTATCTTCTTCGATTCATGACACTCGAAGCAGATATAGTTGTTTACGTCGAAGCTCGCGTAGAATGTCGACGGGAACGGTTTTTTAAGCATTCTGAAGTTGGGGCTTCCGTGCGGGTTGTGGCACATTGCGCAGTCTCCCCACTGTATCGGGCCGTGCCAGTCTGGATTCTCTTCGAGGTGTTTGGCCATGTTTACGAGCTTGACTCCGTCTTCATCCCTTTTAAGGGGCTGGTTGTGGCACTTCAGGCACATATTCATGATGCTGTCGGCCTTGATCATTCTGGGCTGGCCGGTTCCGTGCGGATCGTGACACTCCTGGCAGCCGTTTGGTCTGCTCAGCGCACCGTGCTTGTTTTTGGCCTTTTCGGTCCACTCTTTTTTATCGGCGTGGCACATAAGGCAGAGATCCTTTTTGCCGTCGGCCTTGAGCTGGAACCTGTAATCTTCGGTATGCGGATCGTGGCAGTTGATGCACTGGTCTTTGACCGGCGGGTGGATATTGTCGGTCTTATGCAGGAACTCCCCCTTGGCGGTGTGGCAGGATGTGCAGAGTTCGTTTATGTTCGATGCCACGAGAAGCCTTTTGTTCGGAGACTTGTGCGGGTTGTGGCATGCTGTACAGGCGCCGGCCGCGACAGGTCCGTGGATGAACTTTTTTCCCTCTTTGAGATCTTTGTCGTGACACTGGTAGCAGAGGTCGGGTGTGTCCATGACAAGAGAGTAGTTTTTGCTCTTGTCGGGATGTTTGTCTTTGTGGCAGACTGTACAGTCGCCCCACTCGAAAGGCGGGTGAACCACCTCTTTTTCAGAGAGGAGGTTCGGTTCGAAAAAGGGCGTTTCACCCCCATTTTCCGGTTTTGGGACCTCCTCTACAGCAGGCGCTTCAACGGGTGCCGGAGCGGCTTCCGCCACGGGCGCTGCAGCCGCCGGCTCCGCGGCTTCCGGTAGTGTCTCTTTTCCGGGTTGGACCGTTTCGGTTTTTGCTGTAACGTTCTCTTCAGGTGCCTTCTCTTTTGTCGGAGTCGTACACCCGGTCAGCAACAGTACGGCAAAAACCGTCGATAAAACGGATACTCTCCATCTGGAAACTCTCATCTAAATCCCCCTTTGATAAGTGCTTTTTATCTTCTCGCCGATATCGGGAATATATATGAAAAAATTATACTCCTCGGCCGACGAATGATAGTACAAAATTTTTGGCGTGTCAAGACAAAAATTCATCAAAATCCCTTCTTTAGGTACTCTTAAAAAATAGAATCATCATTGATTCTTATGTACGCTTGTTAGATAATATGCCAGTGCCCTGTAGTCCTCTTCGAACATATGTTTCGTTTTGTATAGTTGCGGTTTCATGATCATGAATCTCTGCGGATCGATTATCGGGGGCGCATCCCCCTTGAGGAAATCTACCAGCTTTCTTTCGTTTCCAAGGTAGTGGACGGCTATCGTCTCAAGAGAGGGTCCCACGCTCGCAGCATCGTCCGTGGGTGCATGGCAGATGTTGCAGTTGTATTTCATAAATATCTGCTTTCCCCTCTCCGTCAGATCCATCTGTGCATATGCGAATCCGATCGTTATGAAAATCGGTAAAATCTTTTTCAGCATCAAATCCCCCTTCTCTCCAAATGAACTATCTTACATTTATACTCTTTTTTTGTAAAAGCACTGTAAAAAGGCGTGCGCTCCTTTTCCAGCTTCCATATTATAACACCCGAGAGCCCTCTTTTTATATTTTTCTCTAATATTTTGAGAATTTGGGCCGATATCTAAGGTTGGCGGAAAAAGAGACTGTTTTGACGCAAAAAACCAAATTTCGGAGAAGAGAATGCTGGAGAGTTTCGATCTGTTTTTGGACCACTTTTTCTCGTATTTCATAGAGTTCATAGAGGTTCTGCTCTTGTTGACCGTTTTCGGGCTGATAAATCTTTACATCTACGACAGGTATGTGCAGCGGAAGCACCAGCTTCTGATCAACTACCCTATCATAGGGCGCTTCCGCTACCTTTTCGAAACGTTGAGGGAGCCGCTTAGGCAGTATTTTGCCGAAGAGACCTTTTACGAGTCGAGGGACAAGGTGGAGTGGGTCTACAAGGCGGCCAAAAATGTGCCCAACTTCATGTCCTTTTCGGTTTCGCAGCCATTTTCCGGCTCGCGTTTCGTCATAAAGCACTCACCGCATGTCCTCAACGACAGCGAAGTAGACTCCGACTTCGGCGTACTTTTCGGAAAGAACCGCCCGATACCGTTTCGCACAAAAAGCCCGATAATCCGTTCAGCTATGAGCGACGGGGCCCTGAGCCCGGAGTCGGTGCGCGCCTTTACACTCGGAGCCACGCTTTCGGGTTTTACGATAAATACGGGCGAAGGGGGGCTCACCTCCAACTACTTCTTCACCCATAGGCCCGATCCGAAAAACGCGCGTTACCTCGAGATCGTGAAGAGTACGCCCGCTGCGGAGCTCGTGTTCAAGCTTGTCACCCTCTTTTTCAACCGGTCGCTGGCGATAAAGACATACAGAAAACTGCTTCTAAACAAGAAGACGGAAAACACATACATATACGACCCGGTATCGCATTCGCTATTCAGGGTCGACTGGAAAGCGCCGCTTTCGGCGTTTCCCGAAGAGGTACCCGAAGATATGCCGGATCTGATTTTGCAGATAGGATCGGGGCTCTACGGAGTGCGGGACGAGAACGGCAACTTCGACGAGGAGCGGTACGAAAAGGCGATGCGCTTTTGCCGAATGACCGAGATAAAGATAGCCCAGGGCGCGAAGCAGACCGGCGGCAAGCTGGCCGGATCGAAAGTTACCGCCGACATAGCCTACTACCGCGGAGTGGAGGAGGGCAAAGATCTGATATCTCCAAACCGCTTCCCCTATGCCGGCACCACCGACGAGCTGCTCGATTTCGTGGGCAGGCTCCAGGAGATCTCCAAAAAGCCGGTCGGCATCAAGATCGTGATTTCGGACGCAAAGAGCGTCGAAGAGCTCGCAGAGACGATGAAGAGACGCAAAGCAGAAGGGAGGGCGATAGTCGATTTCATAAGCGTAGACAGCGGAGACGGGGGCAGTGCGACCGCTCCGTTGGAGCTTATGGAGTCTGTGGGGCTTACGACACCGAACGCCCTCTATGTGATGGATACGATGCTTCGCAGGTACAACCTGCGGGAAGATGTGAGCATAATCGCCAGCGGAAAGATACTCGCACCCGACGATGTGGTCATAGCCCTCAGCCTCGGTGCCGACGCGGTGGGAATCGCCAGGGGGTTCATGATGAGCGGCGGATGCATACGCGCCAGGAAGTGCTCGGGAACGCAGGGGCATGTATGCCCCGTAGGCATGGCGACACAGGATCCAAAAAAGAGGGCTTCGTATCTCGTCGTTCGCAAAGGGGGGGAGATCGCAAACTACCATACCAATCTGCTAAAAGGGATAAAGACGCTCCTGGCGGTGATGGGTGTAAAGAGGTTGGACGAGCTCGATAAAAAGCACCTTACGTTCAAAAACCGCTCCGGGGAGATATTTTTCGATATAGACAACTACTTTCACCAAAAACTACACATCTGATAGAGGAGAAACGATGCAGCACTACTATAACGTCATTATCGTCGGGGGAGGAATTTCCGGTACCGCACTTCTTTATGAGCTTGCCGAGTATACGGATATCGAAAGCGTGGCTCTTTTCGAGAAGTACCCCTCCATCGCGCAGATCAACAGCAACGGAAGAAACAATTCCCAGACTCTGCACTGCGGCGATATAGAGACCAACTACACCTTCGAGAAGGCCAAAAAGGTCAAAAGGACGGCCGGGATGCTTCTAAACTACGCCCTCGGGCACGGGTACGCCGAAAAGCATATATTCAAATTTCCGAAGATGGTCATAGGTGTCGGAGACGAGGAGGTGGAGTTTATCAGGAGGCGTTACGAGAGTTTCAGGGAGCTCTACCCCTACCTCGAACTCTATACGAAAGAGGATCTGGCCGCAATAGAGCCGAAGCTGACAGAGGGGCGGAGTGAGGATATAGCGGCGATGGGCGCACTCGACGAATACTGTGCGGTAGATTTCGGAGCCATTGCCGAGAGCTTCGTGCAGAATGCCAGAAAGAGGTCCAAAGGTCTCTGTGACGTCCACCTGGGGTCGGAGGTTTACGGGATAGAGAAGATGGGCGACAAGTTCCAGCTTCTGACACCAAAAGGGAAGTACTTCGCCGACTATGTTGTCGTGGATGCCGGGGCCCACTCCCTGCTTCTGGCACACAAGATGGGTTACGGAAAAGATTACGCCTGCCTTCCCATAGGGGGGAGCTTCTACTACGCCCCCGCCTCGATTCTGGGTTCGAAAGTCTACACGGTCCAAAACGACAAGCTTCCGTTTGCCGCCATACACGGAGACCCGGATATCCTTGTGAAAGGGAAGACCAGGTTCGGCCCGACGGCACTGGCGCTTCCGAAGCTGGAGCGCTACACCGAAAATACCTATGTGGAGTTTTTCGAGTCGTTGCGGCCCGACAAGTCGGTAATGAAGGTCTTCTACGATCTTTTGGCCGACAGCGACATAAGGGAGTATATATTCAAGAACATGATGTACGAGGTACCGGGAATCCGCAAGGGGCTCTTTTTGAAGGAGGCGCAAAAGATAATACCTACACTGACGGAGGGCGATATAGAGTTCGCCGAGCATGTAGGCGGGCTCAGGCCGCAGATAATCGACAAAAAGGAGAAGAGGCTGCTGCTCGGTGAAGCCAAAATAGATACGAAAGAGGGTATAGTCTTCAACATGACACCCTCCCCCGGCGCGACGAGCTGCCTCGGAAACGCCCTGAAAGATGTGGAGCTTATAGCTGAGTATCTCGGGTGCGGGTTCGACAGGAAAAGGCTGCAGAGGGATCTCGTAGACGAAGAGGTTGGCACCGAGCGGCTAAATATCGTGCCCGGGTATGCCGTTTCGGCGAGCTGATTGGAGAAAGGAGGAGATATGGCTACATTTACGATAAAAAACGGTCAGACGGGAGAGGTGGGTGAGTTCGAAGTACTCGAATCCACCATAGGTGCCCCGGTAGTGAACATTGCGGGGCTGCGTTCGAAGCTCGGTGCGTACACATACGACAACGGGCTGGGAGAGACGGCCACCTGCCAGTCGGCCATAACATATATAGACGGTGCGAAGGGCGAGCTTCTTTACAGGGGCTACCCGATAGAGGAGCTGGCGGAGAAGAAGAACTATATAGAAGTCTGTTATCTGATCCTGCACGGCGAACTGCCCGACGGCGATCAGTACGAGAGGTTCGAAAAGGATATCCGAACCAAGAGTTATCCGCACGAGGGGATAAAGCACCTATTCAACGCCTTTCCGGACAACGGCCACCCGATGGCGATACTCTCTTCGGCGGTTTCGGCCCTGAGCGCGTTTCACCACCAGCACCTCAATGTGAGCGGGGATGAGGAGTTTATGGAGATGGCCAGAAGGATCATCGCCAAAATGCCTACGCTGGCCGCCTTTACATACCGCCACTCGATGGGCTACCCGCTTATCTACCCAGATATGGAGAGGTACTTCACCGAAAACTTTCTCTATATGCTGAGGGCGTTTCCCACCGGCAAAACGGAGGTAAAAGATGTGGAGGTGCGCGCGCTCGACAAGATATTCATGCTCCATGCCGACCATGAGCAGAACGCCTCCACCACCACCGTGAGGGCCGTAGGCTCCACAGGGGCCCACCCCTATGCGGCCGTAGTGGCCGGAATTAACGCACTCTGGGGCAGGGCGCACGGCGGCGCCAACGAGTCGGTGATAGCCCAGCTCGAGATGATAGGAAGCGTCGATAACGTAGACAGTTTCATAAAGCGGGCGAAAGATCCAGACGATCCGTTCCGTCTTATGGGGTTCGGCCACAGGGTCTACAAAAACTTCGATCCGCGTGCGAAGGTTTTAAAGAGCCTCAGGGACGAACTCAGGGACACCATAGGCATAAGCTCGAGGCTCATAGAGATCGCCGACAGGGTAGAGCAGATAGCGCTTAGTGACGAGTACTTCGTAAAGAGGAACCTCTACCCGAACATAGATTTCTACTCGGGTACGATTCTTGAAGCGCTCGGTATCCGCAAGAAGATGTTTACGCCGATCTTTGTCATAGGGCGTACGGTCGGATGGATCGCGCACCTGATAGAGCAGAAAAAAGATCCCAGGCAGAAGATATACAGGCCGAGGCAGCGTTATATCGGCAGTGCAAGAAGAAGCGTTCCGTAGGTTCAGGCGGAAACCGTGTAGCCGACCCCGTTCACATTTGTGATTATGTCGTCTCCTATCGCGTTGCGTAAACGGTGGATGAGGGACCTGAGGGTGTTGTCGCTCTTTATCTCGCTCCAGACTTCGAGGCAGATCCGTTCGTTCGAGACGGTGCTGTTTTTGTTTTTCGCGAGGAGTTCGATGAGCCTCAGCTTTTTCGATGTGAGCGGCACCTCTTTTCCATTTTTTATTAGACGACGGTTGGAGGTGTCGAAAAAGAAGCCGTTTTTCAGCTCTATTAGATCCGCCGCCTTCTCCTCCCTGCTTTCACCGTTGTGCGTGAGGGCCACTTTCAGCGTGGCGAGTATCTCTTTCTCCCGATAGGGCTTCATCAGGTAGGCATAGGCCTTCGACATCTCCGCATACTCTATCATCTCTTTTTCCGCATAGGCGGTCAGGAAAATGATCTTGCAGGAGGGGAGAATACGGCTTATTTCGAGTGCGGCCTCGGTTCCGGTGATCTTCCCTTTCAGCATAATGTCCATGAGTATCGCATCCGGTTTGCTCTTTCTGCACTCCCTGACAGTATCTTCGGCGTTGTCGGCCACTCCCGAAATCTCATAACCGGCTTTTTGAAGCATCTTTTTGAGATATTCGGCTGAAAGCAGGTCGTCTTCCGCTATAAAAACTCTCTTCTTCTCGTCCACTATCAAACTCCGGTAAGGATATAAGTATCGGCCGTTGTGCCTGCGAAATTTTTACCGTAGACAGCGTTTCTGTATTGAAGATTATGCGAAAAAGTTGCTAAATCTGCACTTACCCCGAATTTCGCTCATCTACAGACTCGGCACCGGAGATTCGGAAACAGCGCTTTTCAAACCGGGGGGCTTCGGGATTGTTAATCGGTGTGAAGCGGCAGCAGAGCCTATGAGGCGGTGCGCCAGGTCCTCGTACTTTTTATAAAAACTTTTAGAAGAAGTAGTTGAGTTCAAGTCGATACTCGCTGTATGAAGGGTTCTCTTTGGGTATCGGTGCACTCTGCGCATCGCCGTCGGCAAACGCTATTCGCAGACGCGTTTCAAGGCCCGGAAACGATCTGAACCTCTCTGTGGCATCGAGGTGCAAAACGGCAGTGTCGGCCTGTACGCCCGGTTTGGTGTCGTCGAAATTCTGGATCGCGTAGCGAAACATTACGCTCAGGCCGGGAACGAGACCCGCCTTGTCAAAACTGTAGTCGCCGCGGACCATGTATGTCTCCGTACCGGCATACCAGTTGTACTGCCCCATCGCACGGGTAAATCCGCCGGTCGGAAATCCGCGCCACGGAGCCACTATGTCGGCTTCATCGGCGACCTTCGAGTAGCCCAGCCGCAACTTCCATGCAGAGTCGCCCTCTATGTCTATACGGGCTGCGAAAAGCCGGCCGTCGAGGCTCTCGGGAGCGGCGTAGCCGGTCGTGTCCCCTTTGAGGTTCGCTACGGCGCCGAGGCGGCCGTCGAGACCGTCGTACTGTTTCATATAGCGGACTCCCGGTGCTATTTTGTAACCGTCTACCCTGACTGTGTAGTGCGCTTCGAGCGTCGCGGAAGAGACGACTCCCGGTACCGCCGTATAGTTCGTTTTCAGTTTCAGGCTGGCCGTAGGGCTTGCCGAAGCTTCGAGGACAACGAGATCGTGGTTCGGATCGAGCCCGGCCGAAACGAATTTTTGGTATGTAAGCGATCTGTTTACTGCCGAATCGTCGTTGTTGGCCCAGCTGTCTCCTTCGGCGTTTCTGTATGTCAATACGTCGTGAAAACGGGTGTGGCCGCGCAGCTTCTGCCGCGAGAAAACGGCCGCTTTGACCGTGGTTTCGTAGAGATCGTTCGATATGAGCGATAGGCCGTAGAAGGTGTTGGGGATCATCTTCGTATCGTTTGCGCTTGTGAGCAGACTTTCGAAAATCTGGCGTCCGAAACGGACTTTCGTTTCGCTGAAGCGGTACTGCAGATAGGCTTGTGCAAGAACCGTCATTCCCCAGTCGCCGGTTTTTTTTACGTTGTAGCGGTCGGTCGTATCTTTGCCCGCTTTCAAAAAGCCTACGTCACCGTTCTCCATATGCCACGGGTTCTGCGATGTGTAGAGACCCGCCATAGAGCTCAAACCCCTGAACTCAGCCGAGTCGTAAAGGAGGCTTCCGCCGACGGCAGCGGCCCAGTTGTCCCGTTTTGCAGGGCTCTCCTCCCTCCAGTTCCATCTGAACGTATTGATCCTCAGGCGCCCACGGAACTCTCCTTCGGCAAGCATACCGACCGGAGAGTCGGCTCTTTTGATATCTTGCTTTGACAGAGCTGTTTCGGCTGCCATGCCCTTCGTCCCTGCCGCATGGAGCACCATACAGAGGCTCAGGGCACCCGCTGCCGCAGCGGTAGGTATAATCATCTTCATCTTCTACCTCTTCAGCCTTCCTTCATCGTCGTCGAAGGCGGCTCTTTATGATCGCGATATATATCGACACGATTTTTCAACTCTCAAGCCGTTTGCGATATTTTAGCGTTTTAGAGTGAGATTTATTTCTGGAGGGGTGTTTGTAGTATCTAATTTATGAAGTGGTGGGCCAACCAGGACTCGAACCTGGGACCATCCGGTTATGAGCCGGATGCTCTAACCAACTGAGCTATTGGCCCTTTTGAAAGGGTTTCTCTAAAGAAAATTAACTTTAGAGCCGGAATTATACAAAAAATTGAACCGAAATGCAATAAAGTTTTCCAAAATTCCGAAAAGCAGCATGAAATTTATGAAATTGCTCCCTCCGTGGCTCAGCAGCGGAAGGGGGACCCCGACGACCGGAGCGAGCCCGATGGTCATCAGGATGTTCACGCTCATATAGACGAAAAGCAGGAAGGCGATGCCGTATGCCGTCACCTTTATGAAGTAGTCCTCTTTCGCATGGATTCCGAGGCTCAGAATGTGAAGTATCAGAAGCGCGTAGAGAAGTATCAGCGCGGCCGCGCCTATAAACCCGAAACGCTCTACGAAGTAGGCGAATATGAAGTCGCTGGATGCTATCGGCAGAAACTTCAGCTGCGTCTGAGTCGCCTCCTCTTTCGGTTTTCCGCTCATACCGCCTGAGCCGATGGCGATGATCGACTGCTGTACGTGGTAGCTCGGCTTTTCGGCCAGAAAGTCGTGGATCCTCTTCTTCTGGTAGTCGTGAAGATTCCCGTACAAAAAAGGTGCCGCAACCGCGAGGGTAAACGCTATGCCCGCCCATATCTTCCACTTCACACCCACCAGGAACAGCACCCCGTAGCCGATGATGAGAAGTACGAGCGCGGTGCCCAGGTCCGGCTCTTTCGCTATCAGGATAAACGGCAGGAGTATGTAGAAGGAGAATTTCGCGAAATCTTTCAGGCCGTATCCCTCGGGCCGGGGCGGGTTTTCCTGAATCAGGTATCCGAGCATAAGTATGAATGCCGGTTTGAAAAGCTCCGAAGGCTGTATGGTCAACCCTACGAAAGGGATCTCGAGCCAGCGCTGCGCCCCCAGCTTCGTGACACCGAATATATCGACGCTAAGCAGCAGGAGTATGGTGAGCCAGTAGAAAAGAGGAATCAGCCATCTAATCGATCTCCAGGGGATCAGGAAGAAGATAAAGAAGATGGCGAATCCTATCGCGGTGTAGAGAAGCTGTTTGCGAAAGAGTGCCGGGCTGATCTCGCTTACGAGGTATAGCGAGGTAATGATCAGGGGCAGGATGAGCAGAATGAGAAAAAAATCGAAATGTGTTAAAATGCGCCTGTCGAACATCAAGAGGTGTTTCATGGTATCCTATCTGCCAAACTTGTTTCAGGAAATTGTATCGAACAAATGAATAGAGAGAGTTTAACAAGGCACCTCGTCGCCCAAAGAGCCGAGAGGCTCGACAGGTTCCTCCACTCCCATATAGGAGGTTCCAGAAACCAGGTGGAGCGGCTCATAAAAAAGGGGTATGTCAGAGCGGGGGGCAAAAAGGTAACCAAAGCCGGCTACAGGCTCAGCGGCGGCGAAGAGGTGGAGTATACGATACCGCAGGAGCCGGAGCGTGAAGCCGCGGCGGTAGATTTCGAGATACCGGTAATCTACGAAGACGAGGATATGCTTGTCATCAACAAACCCTCCGGGATCGTTGTGCATCCGGCTCCGAGCGTCAAAGAGGCTACGCTTGTCGACTGGCTGAAGGCCAAAGGGGTTTCGCTCTCCACGATAAGCGGAGAGGAGAGGCACGGCATAGTGCACCGGCTGGACAAAGAGACAAGCGGCGCGATGGTGGTGGCCAAGAACAACCGCGCCCACGGGGAGCTTTCGAAACAGCTGCAGGTAAGAAGCATGGGGCGCTACTACCTGGCCGTAATCGACTACCCCCTAAAGAGCTCCGGCGAAGTGGAGGGGCCCATAGGCAGGAACCCGGCCAACAGGCTGAAGATGGGCATAGTGCGCGGCGGAAAGCCGGCAAAGACAAGATTCGAAAAGCTGATCTCTTCGCAAAAAGGGGCCTACGAACTGATAGCGGCGAAGCTCCATACCGGCAGGACGCATCAGATCAGGGTCCATCTGGCTTCGCTCGGGCGCCATATAGTCGGCGACGGTTTATACGGTTTTAAGAGCGGCAAAGGTAAAATGGAACGTATTTTACTGCACGCTTTCGTGCTCTATCTGAAGCACCCGGCAACGGGTGAACAGATGCAGTTTACCGCAGATATTCCCGATAACATGAAGAGAGTTATAGAGAGCTATTTCGAAAAGGAGAGATTAGATGAAGTACTGGATCCGTGCAGTCTGCTTCGGCGCTTTGGTGATGTTTGCCGGGGGATGCGCAACGAAGAGCGTAACGCCTGAAAAGCCCAAAATAAGAGCCGACCTGCCGAAAGTGGAGTCGATCAAGACATTGAGCGATATGACGAGCGTCGGTTTCGAGTGGAAGATGATTCCCTCGGCAAAAATAGAGGGGTATATGCTCTACAGGCTCGACCCCGGAAGCACCGGCGGCAGGCTGAAGCGCGTAGCCACCATCGCGGACAGGTACAGCTCCCACTATGTGGACGAGAACCTGCAGCCCGGCTCTCTCTATCTTTATCAGATGTCGACCTACGACGCCGAAGGCTTCGAGTCTCTGCAGTCGAAGCCGGTGCGTGTGAAGACAGCCCCTATGGTCCCTTCGGTCAGTTTCGTGCGTGCCATAGCGAACCTCCCGAAGAGGATAAAGGTGATCTGGCGCCCCCACCAGGATCTTCGCGTAAAGGGGTATGTCGTGGAGCGCTCCACCGTTTCCAAACCGGGAGAGTGGAAGAGGGTGGCCGAGGTAAAAAACCGTCTTAGCGCGGAGTATATCGACAAAGATATCGAGATAGAGGAGGTCTACGTCTACAGGGTCAGAGTGAAGCTCTGCAACGGCCTTGTATCGGGTCCGAGTACCGAAGTGAAGGCGGTAACCAAGCCGCTGCCCAAGCCTCCTCTCGGCCTGACCGCCACGCAGGACCTGCCCAGGAAGATCCACCTGCAGTGGCAGCCGAGCCAAAGCCCGGACGTAGTCTACTACAAGGTCTACAGAAGCCCTTTCGCAAACGCCTTTTACAGCTATAGAGCCAAGACCGACGTCACATACTATGACGACAAGGTCGACGATGACGGAAAGATATACTACTACAAGGTGACGGCGGTAGACAAAGACGGCCTCGAGAGCCCTATACCCGAGGTCCCCGTCATGGGCAGTACGCTTCCTAAGCCGGCGGCTCCGACGATCACCGCGGCGAAAACGGCTTTCAACCAGGGGATTATCTTCTGGGAGCCGGGAGACGATCGTGCGGACAGATACGATGTGATCCGCACCCACTGGGAGGGGTTGACGAAGCAGGAGCGCACCTTCACCAACATATACGGCAACAAGTTTGTCGACAAGTTCATGAAACCGGGAGTCAAATATAGCTACAGAGTCGTGGAGATAGATAGAAACGGACTCCGTTCCGACCCCTCCGAAGCTGTGGAACTCTATATAGAAGCGGGGCGGTAGAGAAGCGGATGCCCCATATCAAGATCGAGAGTTTCGACGAGTCCCTTCTGCCGTTCGAGGCGGAGGGGGTGAGGTTCGAATGGTTCGCGAGGAATATCGAACATCCGGAGGAGGGGCTGATAGGCATAGAGTGCGACGGGGTCCCGTTTCTGCTGAACTTGAAGCCCAAAGGGGGGAGTCTCCTCCTGAAAGGGGAGAAGATAACGAGACCCTCTCCGAGCACCCTTTTGAAGAGGGCGCTGAAAGCCTATGTCGACAAAGCGGAGCCGCGTGTGCTCTTCGACAACCTTTCTGACCCGGAGCGTGCAAAGCTGCTCAAACCGCCGGGCTCACTGAAAGATATCTCCGGTTTCGACCCCTCCTCGCTGCCCGACAAACCGCTATGGGTGGAGATCGGATTCGGGAGCGGCCGCCACCTGGTGCATCAGGCGAAGGAGAACCCGGACGTCCATCTTGTCGGGCTCGAGATACACAGGCCGTCGCTCGAACAGGTCCTGAGGCGCATAGAGCTCGACGGGATCGAAAACCTCTGGGTAATAGACTACGATGCGCGCCTTTTCATGGAGCTTCTCCCGAGCAACAGGGTCGAGAGGATATTTGTCCACTTTCCGGTTCCGTGGGACAAAAAGCCGCACCGCAGGGTAATATCGGAGCCGTTTTTGCGGGAGTCTTTGCGCGTTCTCGAAAAAGGGGGAACGCTCGAACTGCGCACCGACAGCGAAAACTACTTCAGGTATGCGATGGAGCTCTTTACGCGCCCGAAAGAGGTGAAGCTGACCCTTTCGAAAAATCTCGAAGCGGCGGTTCGCAGCAAGTACGAGGATCGCTGGCGGCGGATGGACAAGAACATCTACCAGATAGATGTGGAGTCGCTCGAAGAGTCGAAACCGCGCCTCTCGGAGTATGACTTCTCTTTTAAAAGGGTGCTGCCGTTGAACGAGCTTTTCGAAAAAAAACCTGAAAAAGCGTGGATAGAGAGGGACCATTTCGTCCATCTGGAGCGTTTTTACGCCATAAACGAAAGAGACGGACTCGTGAGGCTCTCTTTCGGCAGTTTCGACAGACCGGAGCACAAGTTCATCCTGATAGAAGAGGGCAGGGCCGCATACTATCCGCGCCCGCCGGTCAAAACCGCGACGAACTACAGGGCGCACAATAAGATAAGGGAGTGGCTGGAATGCGCAACGTGATAGAGGCCAGCGCACTGAAACTCGCCTATCCGAGACACGAGCCCGTAATCAAGAGCGCTACGTTCGAGGTTCGGACCGGAGAGTTCGTATTTGTGACGGGCGCAAGCGGAAGCGGAAAGTCGACACTGCTGAAATCGATGTACGGCTCCATGCCTCTTTCGGGCGGTGAGCTTCAGGTGGGCGGTATCGACATGGACTCGATATCGGGCTCCAAACTCTACAAGCTGCGCAGGCATATAGGGATAATATTTCAGGACTACAAACTGATAAGGGAGTGGAGCGTCGAAAAGAACGTGATGCTGCCGCTCATAATCGCGGGTTTTCCCAAAGATGTCTGCCGCGCACAGGCGCAGAAGCTCCTTACGCACGTGAAGCTTTCGCACAAAAGCGACAAATATCCCCCCGAGCTAAGCGGCGGAGAGCAGCAGAGGGTCGCCATGGCCAGGGCTCTCGCGCACAACCCCTTTTTGATCCTGGCCGACGAGCCGACCGGAAACCTCGACGACTACTCCTCCCAGGTGGTGTGGAACCTTCTGGAGCGTGCGAACGAGGAGCTCGAGACCACCATTCTGGTTGTGACGCACCATATTCCGGAGATGTTCAGCGCGCACTACCGCCACCTGATGATCGAAAACGGAGTTGTCTATGAGATCCATTAGACACCATCTCTCCCTGATTCTTCCGCTTTTCGCCATCCTCTTCTGTATAGAGTACCTAATGGTCTTCGACCGTATAACGGAGAGTCACGAGAAGAGCCTCAAAGAGAGCTACTCCATCATTCTGGTGGCGGATAGATCGGCCAAGCTCTCCGACATCTCCCACCGCGACACCCTGATAGAGAGGGTAGAGAAGATAGATGCCGAAAACGTGCTTCGCAGGATCAAGGCCGACATGAACCCGGAAAGTGCAGAAAAGATAAGGTCCATCATGCCCCTATTCTTCTCTATAAAACTGAAAAGATATGCCGACGGCGAGAGGATCGAAAGGCTGAGGTCCGAGCTCATCTCGATACCGGGGGTGCGGGATGTGCACATATTCGAGAAGGTGCACGACAGGCTCTATGCGATGCTGCTGTTCATGAAGATAAGCTTTACAGTTTTCAGCGTACTGATAGGCGCCATATCTCTTCTGCTGCTGGTGAAACAGATGACGATATGGCAGTTCGAACATAGGGAGAGGATGCAGATCATGTCACTCTTCGGGGCTCCCGTATGGCTGCGCAGCGGAGTTCTATTCAGGCTGGCTGTAGTCGATGCGCTGCTCGCCCTTCTCTTCGTCGTTTCGGCGCTGCTTTACCTTGTCAACGACCCCGGTGTGGTCAAGCTTCTTGATGCTGTAGGTGCGACGCCGGAGAGACTTTTTAGATTCGACGATATCACCGTGCTGGCCGGTGTCTCTTTCGCCATTGCCGTTTTCAGTGCCGGATGGGTGGTACTGCGTTTCAAAGAGGAGCAGTAGCTGGAATGGTTCTGAGACTGCTGCTGCTGATACCGGCCCTTCTTCTGCTCCCGTCGTTCGGGGCCTCTATCGACACGAAGATAAAAAAGTCTAAACAGAGGCTGGCGAGCACGAAAAGCGCTTACAGCAGTATGGACAAGAAGCTGGCGAAGATCGCCAGGCAGATAACGGCCAACAGAAAAAAGCTGCGCGAGCTCGACAAGACCATTGCGAAACTCGATGCGGAGATAGCGGGCGGCGCCAAACGCTACGCGGAGGGTGAAGCGAGACTCAGAGAGATAAAGAAGCAGCTCAAAAAGCTCGAGCTTACGAAAAAGAGGCAGGAGAAGGAGCTGATAGATCTTATGGCCAACCGCTACGTGCTCGGAGAGATAAAGAGGCAGAAGGGCCTGGAGTCGCCCGAAGATGTGGTGGAGAACGAGACTCTCAAGGTGCTTATAGAGGCCGACAGCGAGCGGCTGAAGAGGATGCAAAAGGAGTACAGGAGTACGCTTTTGCGGAGTGAAAAGCTTGTGGCCGAAGCCGAAAAGATAAAGGCGATGATAGACGAGCTCGAGGCGAGAAAGGCCAAAGCGGCGAAGGAGAAGAGCAGAAGGAAGGAGCTTCAGGCGAGATTCGAAAAGGAGAAGAGGGAGTACCAGGCCAGGCTGCAGAAACTTCAAAACGAGGAGAGGGATCTTAGAAAGACTCTTGCGAGGCTGAATATTCTCAAAAGAGAGAGGGAGAGCAGAAAAAGAGCTCCGAAGCCGGACAAACGGATCCGAGAGGCGATCGCGTCTGGCGACAAACTCAACGTGCGAACCATCGGTTCATCATACCAGCGCCATGCGGTTGGACGATACAGGGGCAAAAAGACGATCTCTCCAGTAGGAAGGGCGAAAGTGGTCAAAAAGTTCGGATCCTACATCGATCCGGTCTACAAGATTAGAATCTTCAACGAATCGGTCACCCTCCAGCCGTACAGAAAGAATGCGAAGGTGAAAAATGTGCTGAACGGCCGCGTGGTCTTTGTCAAAGATACGAAGCTGCTCGGCAAGGTGGTGATTATAGAGCACAAAAACGACCTGCATACAATTTATGCCAAGATGGACAAGATAGCCCCGACCGTCAAAGAGGGGAAGAAGATAAAAAAGGGGTATGTCATAGGCAGGGTCGACAAGGAGCTGATGTTCGAAGTGACGCAGAAAGAGCGCCATATAAACCCGCTCGACCTAATCACCCTGAAGCGTTGAGAGCGGCTTTCAAACCTCTTGCGGCGATTAGCGTTTAACATATATCTGTTTTAAAGCATCATTTGGATAAAATCCCACAATTTCAAGGCAGGAGAGTTCATGGCGAAACAGCGTGTTCTGGTTAAGTTTTCCGGTGAGGCTCTGGCCGGAGATAGCGGATACGGGGTGGATACCTCCATACTGAAGTTCATCGCCGAGGAGATCAAGCAGCTTGTAGACAACGGCGTCGAAGTGGGGGTCGTCATAGGGGGAGGAAACATAATCCGCGGAGTGACGGCCGCCAAGGACGGTATTATCAAGCGTACGAGCGGAGACTATATGGGGATGCTCGCGACCGTGATAAACGCTGTAGCCATGCAGGAGGCGCTGGAGTATCTGGGCATGAGGGTTAGGGTCCAGAGTGCGATCAAGATGGAGCAGATATGCGAAACGTTCATCGTGCGCCGCGCGATACGCCATCTCGAGAAGGGGCGAATCGTCATATTCGCGGCGGGTACCGGAAACCCCTTTTTCACCACCGATACCGCTGCCACCCTGCGAGCCATAGAGATCGGTGCCGACATGATCATCAAAGCTACCAAGGTCGACGGGGTCTACGACAAAGATCCGAACAGGTACCCCGATGCGAAAAAGCTTCCGGTGCTCAGCTACGACGAAGCCCTTGCCGACAACATAAAGGTGATGGACGACACTTCGATAGCGCTCGCGAAGGAGAACAGGCTGCCGATACTGGTGTGCGACATGTTCCAGAAGGGGAACCTTATGGCCATAATCCACGGCGATTACGAAAAGTGTTCGATAGTCAAATAGCAGGAAAAAATTTATAAGAGGAGAGAAAGATGAGACTTGAAAAGAGAGCAGCGAAAGCTTTGGAGAGAGCAAACTTCAACAGATACCTCCTTTCGGCCGCCGTCTCGAAGAGGGCGAACGAACTTGCGGCCGGCGCGGAGCCGCTTGTAGATATGGACCTCAAAAAGCATAAGTTTTCCGATATCGCCATCACAGAGATTGCGGAGGGGTATCTTAAAATCGAGGGTGTGGAAAAGAGTTAAGGCCTTTATGTGCAGCCGTCAATAGAGCCGCTGCTTCAGAAGATCCGTTCGATCCGGACGGTCTCCGAGGCGCAGTCGCTCCTTTTCGAGACGATATCCCCTACCCAGAAGATAACAGATGCGCTCGCATTCGCCAAAGAGGCGCACGAGGGGCAGCTCAGAAAGAGCGGTGACCCATATATCGTCCATCCGATACTCGTAGCGGCGATAACCGCTTCGATAAGCTCCGACGAGACGATGGTACTGGCCGCGATCCTGCACGATGTGGTCGAAGATACATCTTACGGCATAGATGATATCAAGAGCCGTTTCGGGGAGGATGTGGCCCACCTGGTCGAAGGGTTGACGAAGATCGTGGAGATCAGAGACAGCGAGCTGGTCCCTTCGACGTCGGACGAAAAGCTGGTGACATCCGCGCTCAGTTTCCGAAAGATGCTTATATGTTCGATAGAGGATGTGCGCGTACTCGTCATAAAGCTGTGCGACCGCCTGCACAATATGCTCACGCTCGACGCCCTCTCCCCGGCAAAGCGCCACCGCATAGCGGAAGAGACGCTGGTGGTCTACGCTCCGATAGCGCATAGGCTGGGGATAGCGGCACTCAAAAACAAGCTCGAAGATCTGAGCTTCTACTACCTCTTTCCGAAAGAGTACGAGAAGATAGACGATTACATCACGTCGCACAGCCAGGACTTCCAGATAAGGCTCAATACATTCATCTCGAAAGTCAAGACCCTGATGCTGCACAACGGCTTCAAATCGGACAGTTTCGAAATCTTCGGCCGGGTCAAACACTACTACTCCATATATCTCAAGATGCAGAGAAAAGGGATCTCCATCGACGAGATACTCGACCTGCTGGCGATCAGGATACTCGTCAGAGAGCCCATAGAGTGCTACCGCTCCCTCGGTATTCTGCACCTGAACTTCAAGCCGCTGATAGCGCGTTTCAAAGATTATGTGGCGCTTCCGAAGGAGAACGGCTACCAGACCCTTCACACGACGGTATTCGACGATACGTCGATCATAGAGGCGCAGGTCAGGACGTTCGAGATGCACAAAACGGCCGAGTACGGGATAGCCGCCCACTGGAAGTACAAGCAGGGCGACACTACGATAAATATGGAGTGGCTCAAGAACCTGCAGTATCAGAACGAATCGATAGAGGAGTTCTACGAACTCGTCAAAAACGACCTCTACAGCGAGGATATTAGCGTCTTTACCCCGGGCGGGGACCAGATAACCCTTCCGCGCGGCGCAACGGTGCTCGATTTCGCGTATGCCGTACACTCGCAGGTCGGAGAGCGTGCGAAGGCAGCCCTGGTAAACAAGCGGCCCGCTTCGCTGCTGAGCGAACTCAAAAACGGGGACCTGGTACGGATCATCACCGCAGAGGAGCCGATATACCACTGCACATGGATAGATGCGGTGAAGACATCGAGGGCCAAGAGCCACATGAGGACGCGCTGCAACAAGAAGCGCAAAGAGATCGACAGTATGAGCGCCATAAACATACTCTCTGCGACACTCGGAATAGGAACGCAGGAGGTTAGGGAGTGGATTTCGGCCCAATCTTTCGCAGACCAGTTATACAGGATTCCGAGGGATCTGAGCTTCTACAAAGAGGTTCTGCACAGGTATGTGGCGGACAAGCGCAAGAGGTCGATCCTTCCGTCTATACTTCAGCGGCCGCAAAGAAAGCTGAAGCTCTACAACTTCGAAAACTTCACGGTCTACTCTACGGATAGTGTGTCGAGTGTGGAGTTCGACTACTGCTGCCACCCGAAGCGCGGAGACCCGATAGCCGCTTTCAAAATGGGCAGCAAGGCGGTGGTACACCACAAATTCTGCGAAAAGGCGAACGCCCTGATAGAGAAGGGCGCTCCGATGCTCTTCGTGGAGTGGAGGGAGAGGAGGCTTCAGAGGTACCGCCTGCTGGTCACCCTCAAAGACGAAAAGGGGGCACTGGCCAAGCTTCTGGCCTATCTTGCGAAGATAGAGTGCAACATAATCTCCATAAAGCTCGGAGAGGGGACTTCGCAGAGCAACCTCTGCGAAGTGATCTTCGAGAGCAAAGATCACGACCAGGTACACCTCAAGGAGCTTCTCGAGAGGAAGTTCAAGGTGATAGAGCTTGTGAGTGTGACGGATGCGTACAAACAGTGAGAGGGCGGCAGCGTTTGCGGGTTACGCATAAAAGCCGGCCCCTGCGCCCGCTACGTAAAATATAACTAAGATAGAGGATACGGCAGACATGGTTGAAGAGGCTTTGAATGAGATAAGGCGCGGAGCCGCCGAGATTATTACGGAAGATCAGATCGAGTCGCTGGTTCGCGGCTATTACGAAAAGGGCGAACCGTACTACGTGAAGGCCGGTTTCGACCCGACCGCGCCCGACCTGCACCTGGGCCATACGGTACTGCTTCAGAAGCTGGCCACTTTCCAGAAGTACGGGGCGATAGTACAGTTTCTGATAGGCGACTTCACCGGAATGATAGGGGACCCTACCGGCAAGAGTCAGACGAGAAAGAAGCTGAGCCGTGAAGAGGTCAAAGAGAATGCCAAAAGCTACGAAGAGCAGGTTTTCAAGATTCTGGATCCGGAAAGGACCGTCGTCGTCTTCAACAGTGAGTGGCTGGGCAGGCTCACCAGTTACGAGATGATCGAGCTCGCGTCGAAGAGAACCGTTGCCAGAATGCTCGAGCGCGACGACTTCGAAAAGCGATTCAAGAGCGGGCAGGATATCTCCCTTTACGAGTTTTTCTACCCGCTCTTTCAGGGGTACGACAGCGTGGTTTTAAAGAGCGATATCGAGATTGGCGGGACGGACCAGAAGTTCAATCTGCTCATGGGGCGCCACCTGCAGCGCGCCTACGGTGTGGGAAAAGAGCAGGTGGTGCTGATGATGCCGATACTCGAAGGGCTCGACGGCGTACAGAAGATGAGCAAGTCGCTGGGCAACTTCATAGGCGTAGCGGAGGAGCCGAACGTGATGTTCGCGAAGCTGATGAGCATAAGCGACGACCTGATGTGGCGCTACTACGAGCTCCTTAGCTCCCGTCCGCTCACCGAGATCGCGCGGATGAAGGAGGATACGGCAAGCGGAAAACTGCACCCGAAAAGGGCCAAAGAGATGCTGGCCGAAGAGATAGTGGAGCGTTTTCACGACAGGGAGTCCGCGCTTTCGGCCTGCGAAGAGTTCAACAAGGTCTTCAGGCAGAAAGATATTCCTACCGAAATGCCCGAGTACGAAATGGAGGGTCCGGTATGGATAGCGAAGGCGCTTGTAGAGGCGAAGCTCGAGCCCTCCACATCCCAGGCCAGACGCGATCTGCAGGCGGGTGCGGTAAGGATCGACCGGCAGAAGGTGAGTGACAAAGACTTGCATTTGGAAGCGGGAGAGTATATACTTCAGGTAGGAAAGAAAAAATTTGCAAGAGTGAAGGTGAAGTAGTGGAGTTGAAACCTGTAAAAATCGGAAAGTATACACTTAAATATCCGATCATCCAGGGCGGCATGGGGGTAGGTATAAGCTGGGACCGGTTGGCCGGCCATGTGAGCCTCGAAGGGGGGCTCGGTGTCATTAGCAGCGTCGGTACCGGCTATTACGAAAACAGGGCGTATGCCGAAAAGCTGGTGGCGCAGCGGCCGCTCGAGGTTGAAAACTTCTACTCCAAAAGAGCTCTCGAGAAGATCTTCGAAAATGCGCGCAAAATCTGCGGCGACGCACCGCTGGCGAGCAATGTTCTCTATGCGATCAACGACTACGGGCGGGTCGTGGAGGATTCGTGCGAGGCGGGTGCGAACATCATCATAACGGGTGCCGGGCTCCCTACCAATATGCCGGAGTTCACCGCCGATTTCCCGGATGTGGCACTCGTTCCCATAGTCTCTTCACCGAAAGCCCTGCGCCTGATCTGCCGCCGCTGGGAGAAGCGGTACGGCAAAGTTCCCGATGCGGTGATACTCGAAGGGCCGCTTAGCGGCGGGCACCAGGGGTTTACCTACGAGCAGTGCATGATGGAGGAGTACCAGCTCGAGAACCTGATAGGCCCGGTAGTGGAAGAGGCGGCCGAGTGGGGCGGTATTCCGGTCTTCGCGGCGGGAGGAATCTGGGATAAGAGAGATATAGAGAGGTGCATAGAGCTGGGTGCGAGCGGCGTACAGATGGGTACACGTTTCATCGGGACGCACGAGTGCGACGCGCACAGCAACTTCAAAGAGATCCTTTTAAAAGCGAAAAAGGAGGATATACTCCTGCTCAAATCTCCCGTGGGCTATCCGGCGAGAGGAGTAAAGACCAACCTGATAGATCTTGTGCAAAAGAGAGAGGGGCCGGCGATCAAGTGTATAAGCAACTGTGTCGCTCCGTGCAAACGCGGGGTGGAGGCGAAAGAGGTGGGCTACTGCATCGCCGACAGACTCAGCGACGCCTATATGGGCGACAAAGAGCTCGGCCTCTTTTTCAGCGGTTCTAACGGGTACAGGATAGAAGAGATCATATCCGTCAAAGAGTTGATGCACAAACTTGTCCACGGAGAGTAACCATAAGCCGCATAGCTCTCTTTCTTGCTCTCTTCCTCTTTGTCGTATCCCTTTCGGCTTCGGAGATCTCCGAGCGTCTGAAAAGCGCCTCCGAAGCGATCTCTTCCGACTCCAAATCGGTTGTCTGGAAGGGTTACCACGAATATCAGTCGATCTATATGAAGGCGCTGCTCGAACGGAACAAGAGAGTGCAGATAGAGGCGCTGAAGGGTCTGATAAAAGCTTCCGGGGTACTCGGACTCGATCCCGCCAGGTACGAAAACGCCCTAAAGGCTGTAACCCCGCGGCAAACAGCGAAAAAAGTCTCCGAAAAAGGTACGAAATCTTCCACGAAACCTTCCGCTTCCGTAGAGAGGCGCCCGCCCGCCTCAAAAGTTTCGAAAAGAGCGAAACTTTTGAAATCGAAGGTCGAAAAGGGAAGGCTGGTTCTGCAGTTCGACAGGCGGGTAGAGAGAGGGTCGATAAAACACTTCATACTCGAGCGTAAAGGGAGGATCCTTTATGTATTCGACTTCAAAAATGCCGCAATCCCCTTCTCTATAAAACGCTACAGGGGCGAAAGCTTCAAAGAGATCAGGATCGCACAGTTCGATCCGAAGAGGGTCAGGGTCGTTATAGAGACTCTCAAAGCGTACAAACCGAAGCTGACCACAGCGGATAAAACCGTGACGGTAACCCTGCCCGGATATTCGAAAAAAGTTAAGGGAGGAGGTGCGAAAAAAGCATCTTCCAAAAGCCCGTCCACAGCCGCGGTTCAGGCTGCTTACGGTGCCTCGTTTGGAAAAAACAGCTATACGGTGGTTATCGACCCGGGTCACGGCGGCAAGGATGCAGGAGCAATAGGATACAAAAAGAGGAGAGAGAAAGATGCGGTACTGGCTGTCGCGAAACGCCTGAAGAGGGTGTTGGAGAAAAGGGGCTTCCGGGTATACCTGACGCGCAGCAGGGATGTTTTTGTACCGTTGAAAAAGAGGACCAAATTCGCAAACCGGAAGAATGCGGACTTTTTCATATCTATCCATGCTAACGCGGCACCGAAGGGAGGAAGCAGATATAAGAGCAAAGGAATCGAGACATATTTTCTTTCATGGTCACGAAGCGGGCGAGCAAAGAGAGTGGCCGAACTGGAGAATAGAGCCGATTTTAGCAATAAAAATTTCTATACAAAAAATACCTACCTAAACAGTCTGAACAGGGAAAAGATTATTGAATCTAATAAGCTTGCCATAGATTTGCAGAGACAGATATTGGCTTCCTTGAAAAAAAAATATAGAGGTGTTGTGGAAAATGGTGTACGTGACGGACCGTTTTGGGTCCTTGTGGGTGCCCAGATGCCGGCAGTTTTGATAGAGATAGGCTACATCACCCACCCCACCGAGGGGCCGAGGCTCTTCAACCCAAACTACCAGAACCTTTTGGCCGAAGGTATCGCCAACGGGATCGAGAGTTATATTTATCATAGTCGATAGTTGATGGTCGATGGTCGTTGGTCGTTGGTTGATGGGTTTTTGGTTTTTGGTTTTTGGTTTTGGGTTTGGCCACCGCCCTTGCGGGCGAGGTCTTTTTATCTGTAGTTTTTTATAGCCGCTTCGAGCAGTTTTGCGGCCTCCTCTTTTCCTCGGAACTCTTTTACCTTTACCCACTTGTTCGGTTCGAGCATCTTGTATGTTTCGAAAAAGTTCTTCACCTTGTTGAGCAGCGCCTTGGGGAGATCTTCGTAGCTCTCTATAGCGTCGTAGGAGGGGTCGATTTTGCTTACCGGTACCGCAAGGAGCTTCTCGTCCATTCCCGCTTCGTCCTCCATAAGAAGAACGCCGATAAGGCGGCACTTTATTACCGAGCCGGCCTGAACGGGGCAGTCGTTCAGGACAAGAATGTCTATCGGGTCTCCGTCGTCCGCCAGAGTGTTTGGAACGAATCCGTAGTTGGCGGGGTAGAACATGGCCGAGTAGAGTATGCGGTCTACGAATATGGCGCCGCTCTCTTTTTCGATTTCATATTTGATGTTCGATCCGTAAGGGATCTCGATCAGCGCATGGACCTTGTCCGGGCACTCGCCGCTGCCGATTTTGGAAATATCCATAATTGCTCTCCTAATGTAGTTGATGCGCAATTTTATCGCAATGTGTTTGAAAATCAAATCAAGCAGTAGAGTGTTTATGTGGTAAAATTCCGCAAAACCAAACTGCAGCAGCCATACGGAGTCTACAATGCGCCCTCTCTACCTTACCGATCTCGATAAAACCTTTCTAAGAAGTGATCTGAGTGTCGGCGATTACAGCAAAAGTGTATGGAACAGGCTCGCGGATGAGGGGGTGAAACTATCGGTAGCGACCGCCAGAAGCTATACCGGTGTCCGCAAGCTGCTCGACGGCATAAGGCTGAAGGAGCCGCTCATACTGCTTGACGGTGTGATGATAGCATCTGGCGACGGAGAGCCGCTTCATATAGCCTCTCTGTCGAGAGATACGGCCGACGCCGTGATAGAGGCGGGCCGTAAAGAGGCCGGTTTCGAGCCCCTTCTTGTAGGGCTCGACGAAAACGGAAACGAGCGCTTCGTATATCCGAAAAGGAGGAACAGGTACCAGCAGGAGCTTCTCGAGACCTACCACAACGACAGGAGGCTACTCGACGCCGACCCTCTCAGGGCGATGGAGAGAAATCTCAAGATAGTCTACATGGAGAGCGAAGAGGTGACCGCAGGGCTCGAAGCGGCATTCAGGGAGCTTTTCGGAGGCCGGATCGAGATCAAACGTTCGAAAGATCCCTATATGGATTGCTGGTTCATGACGGTACTGCATGCGGAGGGCGACAAGGCGCACGCCCTCACACGGCTGGAGAAGATAGAAGGGGTCGACAGGGTCCACACCACTGTATTCGGAGACAGCCACAACGATCTGGGTCTGTTCGAAGCGGCGGGGCGTAGAGTGGCCGTAGCCAACGCGATAGAGGAGATCAGGGAGCTTGCCGACATAGTGCTGCCGTGGACGAACGACGAAGAGGGTGTGGCGAGGTATCTTGAGAAGGAGCTTCTTCGATAGAGGGGTTATAGCAGGTCGAAGGCCAGCTCCGAATGGATATCGGGATACCTGCTCTCGAGCATAGTCTCGATTTTCCCGATCTTCAGGTTCGCCTCCTGTTCGCTCCGGCTCAGGAAAGCGATGGCTATTTGCGCCTCTTTCGGGTATTCGCCAGAGATATCGAGCACCGAACAGTTCATTCGAGAAAGATGCTCTTTGATCGAATTCACGACGGCGCGCCTCCCTTTTTTGGACTCCGCAAACGGAAGGTCAATCGTCAGGGTCGCAAATGTCAGGGTCATCGTGCCTGTCCCCTTCGAGCCACTCTATATTTTTCGACTCCATGAAAGAGATGAACTCTTCAAGGCACTCTCGGACCGACTCCTCCTCTTCGCCGGCGAGGCTTATGACGGCTATGCGTCTCTTGCCGCAAAATGCCGGCAGGGATGAGAGCTCGATCTCTTTCGGCACCCTTCTCATCATCTCTATCAGGTCGTTTTCGCTCGTAAGGGCCGTGAATGTCGTTCTGTATATCCGCTTCGGTTTCGGCAAAATCTCATCGAGAGCCTGAAGTACCATCGGGTGTGCCATCTTCGGAAATCCCGGCACGAAAAAGAAGCGCCCCTGAAGGCTGAAGCCGGGTACCCTGTTTACCGGATTGTCGAGCAGGGCCGCGCCTTCGGGCAGCTCCGCCATCCCGATTCTATGCGGGTAGGCCTCTTTTCCGAACTGCTCCAGTATGAGCCTTTTCGCCCCTTCGTGCGTTTTTGGAGGCTTTTGGGTAAAGACTTCGGCGGCCGCTTCCCTGGTGAGGTCATCGGGGGTGGAGCCGATGCCGCCGAAACTGAACATATAGCTTTGGGGATCGTTCTTTATGAGGGTGAATATCTTTTTGATGAGGCTCATCTCGTCCGCTATGACGAAAGAGGCGTAGAGCCTCTCTCCGCGCTCCAGAAGCTTCGAAGAGAGGAAATCGAAGTGGCGGTCGGCCCTTCGGCGGTTGAGTATCTCAGATCCGATGATGACCTGATAGATGTGCATCAGATTCTGCTTTTTATGAACGCTTCCATCTCGTCGACGATCTCTTCTATGGAGCGCTCGCCGTCGATGACGTGCAGCAGCCCTTTTTTCCTGTAGAACTCCCTGATCGCCTCTATCGGCTCCAGGTAGACTTTCATGCGGTTTTTGAAAACCTCTTCATTGTCGTCCGCACCGCGTGCGCGGCCCAAAACGCGCTCACGTGCGACATCTTCGCTCACATCCACCTCTATGACGGCTTCGAGTTTAACATCCGGTTCGTTCGAAAGTATCTTGTCGAGGGCCTCCATCTGCTCTACGCTTCTGGGGAAACCGTCTATGAGTATGACCGGCTTGTCGCTCTTTTTGATGGCGCTTACGATCGTGTCTATGACGATATCGAGGGGCACGAGGTTGCCCTTGCTGATGTAGCGCTCTATCGTGGCGCCGAGCATAGAGCCGCTGGCCACTTCGGCGCGAAGCAGGTCGCCTGTGGAGTAGTGTGCGATCGTGTCGGGGTTGTTGGCGGCGATAAGCTCCGCATCCGTTGTCTTGCCGCTTCCCGGCGCTCCGATTATTAGAAAGAGTTTTTTCATGAGATTCTCCTGAGGTTGATTGGTTTTACTATGATCTTTTCGGCCTGTCCGCGGCAGAGAGCTATATCGACTTCGTCGTTTTTGATCTCTATGGGGCCGAGGAAGGCTTTGCTCTTTATTTCGACTATGTCGCCGACCCTGATTCCGAGGGCGTCGAGCCGGCACTTGAAGCGGTCGCAGTCGCGCTCGAACCCCTTTATCTTTACGATATCGCCCGGTTTGGCGTCACTTAGGCGCATCGGCTTTCGGCTGCTTCCTGATGCGGATTCCGAGCTCTTTGAGCTGATCTTCGCCCACCGGGCTCGGCGCGTGAGTCAAGAGGCACGTGGCGCTCTGCGTTTTGGGAAACGCTATTACGTCGCGTATGCTCTCTTTTTTGCCTATGAGCATCATTAGCCTGTCGAAGCCGAGGGCGAAGCCTCCGTGCGGGGGCGCTCCGAACTTGAGGGCGTCGAGCAGGAAGCCGAACTTCTCGTTCGCCTCCTCTTCGCCTATTCCGAGCATTTTAAAGACTTTTTGCTGAATATCCAATTTATGTATACGTATGCTCCCCCCGCCGAGCTCTATGCCGTTTAGTACGATGTCGTATGCTACCGACTCGATCGCCTCGACATCCTCTTCGTCTATGTTTTTGGGCATCGTGAAGGGGTGGTGCAGCGCTTTTAGATGGAGCTCTCCCTCTTCGAGTTCGAACATCGGGAAGTCGACAACCCAGACGAACTCGAAGCGCTCTTCATCTATAAGCCCCAGCCTCTGCGCCACTTCTGCGCGGAGCCGTCCCATGTAGTCCCATACCGTTTTGCGGTCTCCGGCGCCGAAGAAGACTATGTCTCCGACCTGCAGTTGGAGCCTCGATTTCATCGTCTCTATCGACTCTTCGGAGAGGAACTTGAGTATAGGCCCTTTGAGACCCTCCTCTTTTACCTGGATGTAGGCAAGGCCCTTCGCGCCGAACTGCGACACGAAGCTCTCGAGCTCCTTGATGATCTTTCTCGAAAAGGCGTTGTCGCCTCCCGGAACCTTGAGCGCCTTTATCCGGTTGAGCTTTTTGTACTGCGCGATCTCGGCGAAGATGGGCGAGTCGCAATCTTCGAAGAGGTCTATCACCTCCACCAGTTCGAGGCCGTAGCGGAGGTCGGGCCTGTCGTTTCCGTACTTCTCCATCGATTCGCGATATGTTATGCGGTTGAAGGGGGTCTTTACCTCGTGGCCGCAGGCGGAGAAGACGGCTTTTAGAAGCTCTTCCGCCACACCCATCACATCCTCCTGGGTGCAGAAGCTCATCTCTACGTCTATCTGGGTGAATTCGGGCTGGCGGTCGGCCCGCAGATCTTCATCCCTGAAACATTTTGCTATCTGAAAGTACCTGTCGAAACCGCTTACCATCAGAAGCTGCTTGAAGAGCTGCGGCGACTGCGGCAGTGCGTAGAATTCTCCGTTGTGTACGCGGCTCGGCACGAGGTAGTCTCTCGCTCCTTCTGGTGTCGATTTCGTCAAAATCGGGGTCTCCACCTCAAGGAACCCAAGCGAGTCCAGCAGGTTCCTTGCGGCTATCGCGGCTTTGGAGCGGAGCTTGAAAGTCTCGAACATCTCTTTACGGCGAAGGTCGAGGTAGCGGTACTTGAGGCGTATATCTTCGCCAACGTTGGGGTCGCCCATCGTGAACGGCATAGGCTCGCTCCTGTTCTCGATGGTCAGCTCCTCTATGACCACCTCTATCTTTCCGGTTTTGAGGCGGGGGTTTTCGAGACCTTCGCCGCGCATGCGCACCTTTCCCCTGGCTATCAGAACGTATTCATCCCTGACCTGGGAGGCCTTCTTGTGGGCGTCGGCATTGTCTGCCGGGTCGCATACGAGCTGCACGAGGCCGCTCTTGTCCCTGAGGTCTATGAATATTACACCGCCATGGTCGCGGTAGCTGTTTACCCAGCCCGCCAGCGTGACCTCTTCGCCGACGCTCTTTTCGTCAAGATCGGTACAGTAGTGTGTTCGCAAATCGGATCTCCAGTTTCTGGTGCGTTCAGACACCCTTTTGAGTTTGTCGCCGCATCGGTTTCGTCTGCCGGCGAGTCAATAATGGCGCGATTATATCAAAACCAAACTTATTTTTTGTTAGAATCTTTCGATATCGAATCTTCCTGTTTCGAAAACTTGCCGGCTGCAGCGATGCAGGAGCTGTTTGGGCCGGAGTGTAAAGGTGTATTGTGCGAACCGATCTTGAAATAGAGCGCGTAGGTATCGTCCTTCGGCCCTCCACGCCGGAGCTTAAGGCCCTCTTCTACCAGGTCAAGAGCGCTTTCGAGAAGCACGGCGCGGAGGTTTTGGTGGACTCCATCAGCGCCGGAATGATTGGCATTCTCGGGCAGGAGTTCTCCGTCATATGCGAAAAGAGCGACATACTGGTATGCATAGGGGGCGACGGAACTCTGATTTCACTTGCGAGGCGCAGCTACAGCTACCACAAGCCGATCCTCGGCATAAACGCCGGAACGCTCGGCTTCCTGGCCGATATAAACCCCTCCGAGACCGAGTCGTTCATAGACAAACTCTATACCGGGGAGTTCAGGATAGACGAGAGGATGATGATAGAGGGGGTGCTTTCGAGCCCGAGGGCGCAAAAGAGTCTCCACTCCTTCAACGATATCGTCATAAGCCGTCCATCGATATCGAAGATGGTGAAGGTGGACGCCTACATAGACAAGAAGTGGTTCAACACCTACTACGGTGACGGGCTGATCGTATCGACCCCCACCGGCTCCACCGCCTACAACCTCGCCGCCGGCGGTCCGGTTACGTTCCCCCTGACGGATGCCTTCATTCTGACGCCGATCTGCCCCCACTCCCTGACACAGAGACCGCTCGTGATTCCCGCCGACTTCGAGATAGAGATAAAGACACCCGAAAAGGAGTCGCTCGTCATTATAGACGGCCAGGAGCAGTACGACTTCGGACCCGACGATACGCTCGTCATAAAAAAGGCTCCGATAGGCGCGAGGCTCATACACAGGGTGGAGCGGAACTATTTCGATGTGCTGCGCGAAAAGCTTTCATGGGGGCAGGGGCGATGATAGAGAGGTTCTATGCGAAGAGCCTTGTCGGCTTCGAGACGATCGACCTGGAGCTGAATCCGGGTCTTGTGGCGGTGACCGGGCCGAGCGGGGCCGGTAAGTCTGTTTTTATGGGCTCCCTGCTTGCGCTCTTCGGCCTTGGCGATATCAAAGCGGAGCGCTCCGAGGCGCTCTTGAAGAGGAGTCCGCTTCTTGACCTCGAGAGCTACGAGAACGACGAGGCGGAGATCACTCTCCGGGCCGTCAAGAGGGATAAGATCAGGTACTTTCTGAACGATCTGACCGTCTCGAAAAAGCGGCTCAGGGAGATGATGAGACCCATCGTAAGGCATATAGCGCAGCGTGACAACCGTGAGCTTTCGCCGGAGCTCCTTCTGGAGCTGGTGGATGCTATGGCCGCCTATGCCGACCCGGGATTCGCGGAGCGAAAAGATGCGTTCGTTCGACTCTACGGGGAGTACCGCCGAAAGAGCGACAGGCTCGAGACGATGCGCTCCGACGAGAAGCGCGTAAAGGAGCTCATCGAGTTCGCGGAGTTCGAGATAGCCAAGATAGACGAGACGGCTCCGAAACCCGGGGAGGACGAGGAGCTTATGAAGATCAAGCGCAAACTCTCCAAAAAGGAGAAGATAGCGGAGGCTATAGCCAAAGCTTCGCTGATCTTCGAAGCCGAGCACGATGTCCACGAGGCACTGGAGCTCATAGAGGGCGATTCGGCCCTCTTCGACGAGGCGATGAATATGCTCAGAGACGAGTTCGAAAGGGCGCGGGAGGCGCTCGAAGAGCTCGAAGAGACCGATGTCGAGCGCGTTTTGGACCGAATAGAGGAGCTTGCGGCCCTGAAGCGGAGATACGGCTCGATAGAGGAGGCCCTCGCATACAGGGAGGAGAAGATAAAGGAGCTCGAGTACTACAGAAACATCGACCATGAGCTCGGTGATCTCGAAACCGAAGTGGAGATGCTCCTGCTGGCTCTCAGGAAAGAGGCCGAAAACATAAGCTACAGCAGAAGGGAGGCTTCGCAGAAGGTGGAGAGGTTCATAAACGGCTACCTCGAGCAGCTGCGTATGCCGCCTCTGCGTCTACAGATCTCTCCAAAGCCCCTCGACGCATCGGGAGTGGATGAGGTAAAGATCGATCTGCAGGGTTCATCCATCGATACCCTGAGCGGCGGTGAGTTCAACCGTATAGGTCTTGCCGTTCTGCTCTGCAAAAGCGAGCTTGCCGGCGGGGAGGGGATACTTCTGATAGACGAGATAGACGCAAATGTCAGCGGCGACGAGTCGATAGCGATAGCCAGGCTCCTGAAGGCCCTTTCGAAAAACTATCAGATCGTGGCCATTTCGCACCAGCCGCACCTTAGTGCGGCCGCTTCGCAGCACATTCTCGTGGCGAAAGAGGGTGGTGCAAGTGTGGCCAGGGTTTTGAAAGATGAGGAGAGGGTCGCGGAGATCTCGCGAATGATAGCGGGAGAGAAGGGTATGGCCGAAGCTTCGAAACTGGCCGAGAAGATTTTGAAAGAGTTCTCCTCCTGAAAAAGGAGCTCTGCAAATAGGGTACAATTATCCCGAAATTTTACCGCGGGAGCCCTACTTAAGATGATAATAGACACACACTGCCACCTCGACGATCCGCGATTCGATGAAGATCTCGAGGAGGTGATCGAGCGTGCCGAGAGCAGGGGTGTAGGCGCCTTTCTGATTCCCGGAGCCGATCCCGATACGCTGCGGAAGGCCCGTGAAATATCGTACAGCTATCCCGGAGTCTTCTATGCCGCCGGCGTACACCCCTACGATTTGCAAAAGTATGACGAAGAGCTTCTGCTCGAACATCTGAAAGATCCAAGGTGCATAGCCGTCGGAGAGTGCGGTCTGGACTACTACAGGCTGCCTGAAGATGAGGGGGAGGCGCACGAGATCGTGGCCCGCCAGAAGCGGATCTTCTCTTTGCAGATAGAGATGGCCAAGAGTCTGAAAAAGCCCCTGATCGTCCATATTCGCGATGCGAGCAGCGATTCGATGCGGCTTCTTTTGGAGCACGGCGCGTCGGAGGTCGGGGGAGTGCTGCACTGCTACAATGCCGACGAGCAGCTGCTGAAGCTGGCGGAGCACGGATTCTATTACGGAATAGGGGGTGTGCTCACATTCAAGAACGCGAAGAAGCTGCCGCACGTTCTGCCGAAAATTCCGCGTGAGCGCATAGTGGTCGAGACAGACGCCCCGTACCTGACTCCGCACCCCTACAGAGGGAAGCGCAACGAGCCCTCGTACACCGTTTACGTGGTCGAAAAAATTGCCGATATTCTCTCGATCGATTACGAAGAGGCCGCCGAGTTGACCACAAGGAACGCAAAGAGGCTATT
>JALWMA010000091.1 GCA_027081015.1 Campylobacterales bacterium
AATCGATCGTACAGATGAAAGTGGTAAAAGATGTCATTGCCGAAAACGGCAAAATCACGGTTTTGCTATCTATGCAGAACGATGAGGCCTACATGAAAATAGAGTCGGCCATAGAAGATCTTTTCGGAGCGGAAGTGGCCGTAAAGAGGGATCTGCCAGCAAAAAAGAGCATCAATTACGGAAACACCTCAAGCCCCAACAACAGGGCTCCGTACGCAAAACGGGTCATCGCCGTCACAAGCGGAAAGGGCGGTGTCGGAAAGAGCACGGTTTCGGTAAATCTTTCCGTCGCCCTCGCGCAAAAAGGGTTCAGTGTGGGGCTACTGGATGCGGATGTGTACGGCCCCAATGTACCGAGAATGGTCGGTACGGCCCACGAGAAGCTCCGCTGGAACGAACGGGACAAAATAGTCCCGAGTGAAAACTTCGGCATAAAGATCATGAGTGTGGGCCTTACCACCCCCTCATCCGATACGCCTCTTGTTTGGAGAAGCTCGGTGGCGGTAAGTGCGCTTATTCAGTTTCTTGAAGATGTAGAGTGGGGGGAGCTCGACTTTCTGGTTATCGATATGCCGCCCGGAACGGGCGATATACAGCTTACGATGGCCCAGGAGCTGCCCATAACCGCCGGGGTCATCGTTACCACTCCCCAACCCGTCGCACTCGACGATGTAAGCAGGGCGATCATGATGTTCAAAGATATAAAGGTCCCCATAGGAGGACTTGTAGAGAATATGAGCTACTTCATAGCTCCCGATACAAAAAAGAGGTACGATATTTTCGGAGAGGGGGGAGGTGAGAAGACCGCCGCAAAATACTCGATCCCTTTTCTCGGCAAAATTCCGATCGATATGCAGATAAGGGAGTTCTCCGACAACGGAACTCCGCCTGTCGCCATGGGGGATGAACTTCAAAAAGGGTACTACAAAGAGATAGCGGAAAATCTTTTAAGAGAGATGGGCCGCCCCGCATAGAGGAGACCCGATCACTTAAGCCCGCTTGGCATCTATCTCGAAATCCATGGTTTCAGAACTTCAGGAGCTGCAGGGCCGCTAACCCCTGCCAAATTGCGGGCTTTACCCGCAATTTGCACTACATCGCTTAGTATCTGTAGCGGATATATAGTCTGATATCCTGCGCTTTGTCTATGGCGTTCATCATTCTCCCCTGGACGCTGTCGACCTCTACGGGAGTTCCGCCGTCGGCGAAAAAGCCGTTGCTGCCGGTATATTTGTAATCCATATATGTATACCTTACCTGTGCCGTCAACGTTTTGCCTACCAGCTCTTTGTTGAACCATATCTCGTAAGCGTCACCGCGCGTCGCCAGTTTACTGCCTGCGAGCGTATCTTCGGCATAGGTGAAGCTTCTCCAGTACTGGCTTCCGTGGTTGTACTCTACACCCACTCTCGCATTCTCTATAAGCTGGCAGGGCCAGTTGGCGCCCGCATAGATCGACGTACCTGTCTTTTTGTCCGCACTGCCGAGCATCCTGTTTCCATCCTGCGGATCTGTCTTGCTCGCCGCGAAGCTTACAAACAGGTTTGTATCGTCAAGCATATCGCTGATTCCGTCGCCGACCCCCTGGGCCAGAAGGCTGATCGCCGCGCCGTACATATCACCGACCTGCTTGAAGCTGCCTGCGATAGCATCATTGTTTCCATCACCGTCTGTATCTACATTTGCCGTTTGCGAGTTAAGAACTATCCCCGGAAGATTCAGAGCTTTAAAGGCTGTTGTATGTACCGAATACTGGCCATCATCGTAAGGCACAAAGATGAAGCCGGCAAGGTCGGTTGCTTCATATCCGGGCACTTTATTGTAATCGGTTCCGTTTCCGCTGACTACAAGCTGCTGGCCGTTAAGTGCAGCTGCGTTCGACGGATTGGCAGCGTATACAAATGCGGGGGTAATACCTGCATAACGCACACTCGCATTGGTCATACCGCGGCCCATGCAGAGCTTGAAATACATTCCCGACACTCCGGTTACGTTGCTCAGATCGAACTTGAAGCTCGCACCGTCGAACTCGGTATTTATGATATGCCCGAGCGGAGACTTCGGGTTCTGATCTTCACGGTAGCTGGCAAGTAGACCGTCGGTAGCGGGGCGCCTACCCAGGCTCGCCGTCCACGGAATGTCCGCTCCCAAAAAGCTGTCGCCGAAATAGAGCCAGTATGCCTCTTTTACCCTCAGCTCTCCGTTGGGGTTGGGGGTCTCGTTTACAACCCAGTCAAAATAGTTGAAGTTGGCACCGAAAGTGTTCGTCATCTGGCCATACGCTTTATAGTAGCTGATCAGCCCTTTGAATACTACATTGTTTGTCGGTGCATATCCCATACCGAGCCATAGCCTGTTGGTAAATATCTGATTCCAGCTTGAATTGTCGTTGATATCCTTGTATCCTATAACATCGTAAGCCGTCCTGAAATCGACACTCCACTTGATATTATCGTTAAGTGCGGCGGCCTTGAGCTGGCTCATCTGTTTTTTCAGCCTCTTCGCATTCAAACCTTTTGTCTGCTTTTTCAAAGCGGCAACCTCTTTCTTCAAAGCTTCCAGTTCCGCCTTAAGGTCCGCATCCGATGCAAACCCGACCGATGCAGCCACAGCGGCAGCCGCCGACAAAGCTATAAATTTCCTCATTCCTACTCCTTCTTCGGTTTTGTTTTTCGACATTGGACCCGCTATTGCGTTTTTACGAAAAAAGAGTTTTCGCAAAAAAACAATCGCTGCAGTCCAAAGACGCTTGAGCCTCCATATATACAGCCAAGACACTACAGCCGATATACCGATCGTCAAGATCGCTCTATATAATCGGCATATCCAGCCATTCATTTATATTATATATGCATAGTATTAAAGATTTCTTACTTGGCACGATATTGGAAGATAATTTTTTTATATAGTTGGAAAGTCGGTAAAATTTGGATGCGGAGTAGTTTGTTATGAATTTTTCTTATTTCGTTGTTGAGAAGTTTTGATCTGAAGAGAAACCTCAAGCCCGGCACCGACCTACGTTCCCACACCCGAGGGGTGCAGTATCATCAGCGCTGAGGGGCTTGACTTCCGGGTTCGGTATGGGACCGGGTAGGACCCCCTCGCTATAGGCACCGGGACAAA
>JALWMA010000092.1 GCA_027081015.1 Campylobacterales bacterium
GGGGCATAGCGAACGCGGATGCGGTAACCACGGTGAGCAGAAGATACGCCGCCGAAATTCAGGGACCGGAGTTCGGCTTCGGTCTCGACGCACATATAAGGGCCCACTCGCACCGGCTCTTCGGCATTCTCAACGGTGTAGACTACTCGGAGTGGAACCCCTCTGCCGATCCGCACATAGCCGCAAACTACGACATCGGCGACATGTCGGGAAAGCTTCTGTGCAAAAGGGATCTTCAGGAGCGTTTCGGGCTTCCCAAAAGAGATGATGTTCCGCTCGTAGGATTCGTAGGCCGTTTCGCCGAGCAGAAGGGGATCGGCCTCATAGCCGGGGCGATAGAGGGGCTGGTTCACCTCGACGCCCAGTTCGTCATGCTGGGAACCGGTGAAAAGTGGGCTGAAGGGTTCTTCGGCGATGTGGCGCGGCGCTACCCTGAGCGCTTCGGCTGCCATGTCGGCTACTCCGAAGAGCTGGCCCACAAGATAGAGGCGGGGTGCGACCTCTTTCTCATGCCGTCCCTCTTCGAACCGTGCGGACTCAACCAGATCTACTCTCTTCGCTACGGCACGCTCCCCATAGTGCGCGCCACCGGCGGTCTCGACGACACGATAGAGAACTACGATCCGGCGACGGCCGAGGGCAACGGATTCAAGTTTCACGACGCCACCCACGATGCGCTCTACCATACCGTAAAATGGGCGTGCGACACCTACCGCTACGAGCCGGAGGCCTACAAAACGATGCAGAAGAGGGCGATGGAGGCGAGATTCGACTGGAGACACTCGGCTGAGGCATATGAAGACATCTACCTTTGGGCGTACTATGCGAAACGTTCGGCCAGACACAGGTAACGGTATGGTTACCGTTCACTACGACATCACACGCTTCGGCGAACTCGACATCTACCTCTTCAAGGAGGGGACGCACGCGAAGCTCTACGAGAAGATGGGGTCGCATATCATGGAGCGGGAGGGCATACCGGGCGTATACTTCGCCGTCTGGGCGCCGAACGCCGCCGCTGTAAGCGTCGTGGGCGACTTCAACTCCTACGACCCCTCCGCACACCCGCTCAGGATGCGCGACGACGGATCTGGAATATGGGAGGGGTTCATCGAGAGGGCAGAAAAGGGGCAGACCTACAAATACCGTATCGTCTCTTCTATCGGGGGGCGTGTTTTCGAAAAAGCCGACCCCTACGCGATCTATGCCGAGAAGCCCCCAAACTCCGCCTCCCGAATCTGGAGCATAGACGATTACGAGTGGCGGGATGGTGCGTGGATGGAGCTAAGGAGCGACAAAAACGGCCACGACAAACCGATAAGCGTCTACGAAGTCCATCTGGGATCTTGGCGAAGAAGGGTCGAAGAGGGGAACCGCCCTCTAACATATCTCGAGGCGGCCGAAGAGCTTGCGGACTACCTGAACGAGATGAACTACACCCACGTAGAGATCATGCCGATCACCGAATACCCGTTCGAAGGCTCCTGGGGGTACCAGGTGACCGGCTACTTCGCACCCACCGCCCGCTACGGAACGCCGCAGGAGTTCATGGGCTTCGTAGATACGATGCACAGCCGCGGTATCGGCGTAATTATGGACTGGGTCCCTTCGCATTTCGTTACCGACGGCCACGGCCTCATAAACTTCGACGGAACCTGCCTCTATGAGCATGTGGATCCTCGTCTGGGGTACCACCCGGAGTGGAGCAGCGCCATATTCAACTACGGCCGCAACGAGGTCCGCGCGTTTCTGATCTCGAGCGCCATGTACTGGCTCGAGAAGTATCACATAGACGGAATAAGGGTCGATGCGGTGGCTTCGATGCTCTACCTCGACTATGCGCGCAAAGAGGGGGAGTGGCTTCCAAACAGATACGGCGGCAACGAGAACCTGGATGCGACAGCTTTTCTCAAACAGCTGAACGAGACCGTCTACGGCGTGTTCGAAGATATAGTCATGGTCGCGGAGGAGTCCACAGCCTACCCGATGGTGACGCGCCCGGTCTACACAGGAGGGCTCGGTTTCGGCTTCAAGTGGAACATGGGGTGGATGCACGACACGCTCAACTATTTCAAGATCGATCCGCTTTTCAGGCAGCACCACCACAACCGGATAACCTTCAGCATGTGGTACGCTTTCGACGAAAACTTCATGCTTCCGCTGAGCCACGACGAGGTGGTCCATATGAAGGGCTCTTTGATAAACAAGATGCCGGGCGACGAGAATCTGAAGTTCGCCAATCTTCGTGCGCTTCTGTCGTACATGACGGCACATCCCGGCAAGAAGCTTCTCTTTATGGGGGGCGAGTTCGGCCAGTGGAGCGAGTGGAACTACAAAGAGAGCCTGGAGTGGCACCTGCTGCAAAAGCCAAGGCACGCCGGGCTCAAAAAGATGGTGAGCGATCTGAACGCACTCTACAAAACGAGACCGGCCCTGCATCTTTACGACGAAAAAGGTGCCGGCTTCGAGTGGATAGATGCCGACGACGCCGCAAGAAACCTGCTCGTTTTCGCTAGAAAAAGCGACATAGAAGAGGAGACGATACTCATAGTCTGCAACTTCGCAGACAGGGTGCATAGAGAGGTGCGCATAGGGGTTCCGCTGCCGGGGGTGTGGAGAGAGATATTCTGCTCCCAAAGCGCCGAGTACGAAGGCTGGGGGAGTCTCGGCAAAAAGAGTCTGCGGAGCGAAGGTGTGGAGTGCCACGGCCGGAGCGAGTCGATAGTGACCGACCTTCAGGCTCTGAGTGTCACATTTTTTGAACCGGTTTAGATTTTTTCTCCGGCAGGTGCGGCAATAGAGGTTTCCACCGTTTACCTTTTTGGGAGTATAATAGCCATATACCCGAAAAAGGAGAGGTTATGGGAAAGTATGCAACGAAACTCGAAGAGATAAAGAGGCTGATAGGCCGGCTGCAGAAGGAGGAGGCCGATCAGATATCGGCTTTTCACGAGTTCATGAGCGCGGTGGAGAAGCCCGGCCGCCTCGATGCGAAGCAGAAAGAGCTCATAAACGTGGCTCTCGCGGTGGCGGCGCAGTGTGAGTGGTGCATAGCCCTCCATGTAAAGGGCGCGCTCGATGCCGGTGCGG
>JALWMA010000093.1 GCA_027081015.1 Campylobacterales bacterium
GTGCCTATAGCGAGGGGGTCCTACCCGGTCCCATACCGAACCCGGAAGTCAAGCCCCTCAGCGCTGATGATACTGCACCCCTCGGGTGTGGGAACGTAGGTCGGTGCCGGACTTGAGGCTTCTCTTCTGATCAAAACTTCTCAACAACGAAATAAGAAAAATTCATAATAAACTACTCCGCATCCAAATTATACCGACTTTCCAACTATATAAAAAAATTATCTTCCAATATCGTGCCAAGTAAGAAATCTTTAATACTGTTCATATATAATATAAATGAATGGCTGGATATGCCGATTATATAGAGCGATCTTGACGATCGGCATATCGGCTGTAGTGTCTTGGCTGTATAAATGGAGGCTCAAGCGTCTTTGGGCGCAGAAGCGATTGTTTTTTGCGAAAACTCTTTTTTCGTAAAAACGCAATAGCGGGCCCATGTCGAAAAACAAAACCGTAGAAGGAGTAGGAATGAGGAAATTTATAGCTTTGTCGGCGGCTGCCGCTGTGGCTGCATCGGTCGGGTTTGCATCGGATGCGGACCTTAAGGCGGAACTGGAAGCATTGAAAAAAGAGGTTGCCGCTTTGAAAAAGCAGACAAAAGGTTTGAATGCGAAGAGGCTGAAAAAACAGATTAGCCAGCTCAAGGCCGCAGCACTTAACGATAATATCAAGTGGAGTGTCGATTTCAGGACGGCTTACGATGTAATAGGATACAAGGATATCAACGACAATTCGAGTTGGAATCAGATATTTACCAACAGGCTATGGCTCGGCATGGGATATGCCCCGACAAATAACTTAGTGTTTAAAGGGCTGATCAGCTACTACAAAGCGTATGGGCAGATGACGAACACTTTCGGTGCCAACTTCAACTATTTTGACTGGGTTGTAAACGAGACCCCCAACCCCAACGGAGAGCTGAGAGTAAAAGAGGCTTACTGGCTCTATTTCGGCGACAGTTTTTTGGGAGCGGACATTCCGTGGACGGCGAGCCTGGGTAGGCGCCCCGCTACCGACGGTCTTCTTGCCAGCTACCGGGAAGATCAGAACCCGAAATCTCCGCTCGGGCATATCATAAACACCGAATTCGACGGTGCGAGCTTCAAGTTCGATCTTAGTAACGTAACCGGAGTGTCGGGAATGTATTTCAAGCTCTGTATGGGTCGCGGTATGACCAATGCGAGCGTTAGATACGCCGGTATCACCCCCGGTTTCGTATATGGAGTGAACAACCAGCTGGTTATCAGCGGGAATGGTACAGATTACACTAAAGTACCCGGATATGAAGCCACAGACCTTGCAGGGTTTATATTTGTTCCATATGATGATGGGCAGTATTCGGTGCACACAACGGCCTTTAAAGCATGGAGCTTGCCGGGCATTGTTTTTGCCGGAGCTCCAAGTGATGTAACGGGAGACGGCATTCCTGATTATCAAGGGAATTTTATGCAGGTTGGGGATCTGTACGGCGCGGCGATCAGCCTTCTGGCCCAGGGGGTCGGCGACGGAATCAGCGATATGCTTGACGATACAAATCTGTTTGTAAGCTTCGCGGCGAGCAAGACCGATCCGCAGGATGGAAACAGGATGCTCGGCAGTGCGGACAAAAAGACAGGTACATCGATCTATGCGGGCGCCAACTGGCCCTGCCGGCTTATAGAGAATGCGAGAGTGGGCGTAGAGTACAACCATGGTAGCCAGTACTGGAGAAGCTTCACCTATGCCGAAGATACGCTCGCAGGCAGCAAGCTGGCGACGCGCGGTGACGCTTACGAGATATGGTTCAACAAAGAGCTGGTAGGCAAAACGTTGACGGCGCAGGTAAGGTATACATATATGGATTACAAATATACCGGCAGCAACGGCTTTTTCGCCGACGGCGGAACCCCTGTAGAGGTCGACAGCGCCCAGGGGAGAATGATGAATGCCATAGACAAAGCGCAGGATATCAGACTATATATCCGCTACAGATACTAAGCGATGTGGTGCAAATTGCGGGTAAAGCCCGCAATTTGGCAGGGGTTAGCGGCCATGCAGCTCCTGAAGTTCTGAAATCATGGATTTCGAGATAGATGCCAAACGGGCTTAAATGATCGGGTCTCCTCTATGCGGGGCGGCCCATCTCTCTTAAAAGATTTTCCGCTATCTCTTTGTAGTACCCTTTTTGAAGCTCATCCCCCATGGCGACAGGCGGAGTTCCGTTGTCTGAGAACTCCCTTATCTGCATATCGATCGGAATTTTGCCGAGAAAAGGGATCGAGTATTTTGCGGCGGTCTTCTCACCTCCCCCTTCTCCGAAGATATCGTATCTCTTTTTTGTATCGGGAGCTATGAAGTAGCTCATATTCTCTACAAGTCCTCCTATGGGGACCTTTATATCTTTGAACATCATGATCGCCCTGCTTACATCGTCGAGCGCGACGGGTTGGGGAGTGGTTACGATGACCCCGGCGGTTATGGGCAGTTCCTGGGCCATCGTAAGCTGTATATCGCCCGTTCCGGGCGGCATATCGATAACCAGAAAGTCGAGCTCTCCCCAATCTACATCTTCAAGAAACTGAATAAGCGCACTTACCGCCACCGAGCTTCTCCAAACAAGAGGCGTATCGGATGAGGGGGTGGTAAGGCCCACACTCATAATCTTTATGCCGAAGTTTTCACTCGGGACTATTTTGCCCCGTTCGTTCCAGCGGAGCTTCTCGTGGGCCGTACCGACCATCCTCGGGACATTGGGGCCGTACACATCCGCATCCAGTAGCCCCACACTGAACCCTTTTTGTGCGAGGGCGACGGAAAGATTTACCGAAACCGTGCTCTTTCCGACACCGCCCTTTCCGCTCGTGACGGCGATGACCCGTTTTGCGTACGGAGCTCTGTTGTTGGGGCTTGAGGTGTTTCCGTAATTGATGCTCTTTTTTGCTGGCAGATCCCTCTTTACGGCCACTTCCGCCCCGAAAAGATCTTCTATGGCCGACTCTATTTTCATGTAGGCCTCATCGTTCTGCATAGATAGCAAAACCGTGATTTTGCCGTTTTCGGCAATGACATCTTTTACCACTTTCATCTGTACGATCGATT
>JALWMA010000094.1 GCA_027081015.1 Campylobacterales bacterium
TTGTATTTATGTAGAATACGGCATCGGTTAAACCATTCAGGAGAGAGGGTATGGATGTTACTTTCGATATGTTCATAGAGACTGAAGTGCCGGAAGATGAGGTGATAATCTCGAGGACCGATCTGCGCGGGGTGATAACATATGTAAACGACACTTTCGCAAAGATATCGGGATACAGCAGCGAAGAGCTGATAGGGAAGCCGCACAACATTCTTCGCCATCCCGATATGCCCAGATCGGTCTACAAAGAGCTCTGGGATACGATAAAGGCCGGTAAGAGCTGGAGCGGATATGTGAAAAATATGCGCAAAGACAGAGGTTACTACTGGGTCTATGCCGAGGTCTCCGGGGTCTACAAGAACGGTGAGCTTGTCGAGTACAAGTCGATAAGAAGCCCTGTAGAGAAGAGGATGAGAGTAGAAATGCAGAGGGTATACGACAAGATGCGCGAAGAGGAGCACGAAGATTGGCGCGCCGTGATGTATCTGCCCTACGAAATAGGAAAGAGGCTCATGGAGGAGGCCGATAAAAGAGGAGTAAAGGCTGAAGAGCTTATCGGAGAGCTGATCTGACTCTATCTATGGGGACGCGAACGGATGGTGTGCCGGAAGCGCGCTATACGGGCCAAGCCCGTAAGTTGGCAGGTCCTGTGCGCCCCTACAACCCCCTGAAGCTTCGAAATCGGAGATTTCGAGACGATTTTACGCTTTTTCGCGTAAACCATTCATGAGACGCAAATTCCGAGCAGAGCCCGTAATTTGGCAGGGCCTGTGCGGCCCTACGACCCCCTGAAGCTTCGAAATCGGAGATTTCGAGACGATTTTACGCTTTTTCGCGTAAAATCAGTTATGAATTCACTTTTTTGAATGTGGCGTTCTCTATGAGAACGGGGTAGAAGTAACCGTATCCGAAATCGACATCAGTCTTTACCTTGCCTGTTACGGTGACGATGTCACCCTCTTTGACGTCTGCCGAAGCTGAAGTTGCGACAAGATCATCTTTGCCTTGGGTGCCGGTTCCATCTTGTATATGAACCCAATCTTTCCCCATTACACCTCTTATAACCTTCGTCACTCTGCCGTTGACTTTGACACTTTTGTCTTTAAGATCTGCACTCTGTGCGAATATTTCGGCAATCGTATATCCACCTTCGGCTTTTGCGACAGGCACTGCACTTGCGCCGTTTGCGTTACCGTTTTCCTCTTTCTCTACAGGCTTCTGCTTCGTCCCGCAATTTTCGCAGTTATGGTCACTCTCTCCTTTCAAAGGGGCTATGACGGCGACAAACAGGACCTTGTCGAATGTACGGTTGAGGGTTTTGCTCGGAAAGTTCTCCATCCACATCTGGGGGGCGAAAGAGACCTTTTCACCAACTTTCAGCGGCGTTTTCGGGCCGGCGATCCAGTACTGCCCGTTTCCGTCGTCTATCTTGGCATAGGTGTACACGCCCGCATCCATGGTCTCGGTTACCACTCCCTCTTTTACACCCGGCTGCTGCTGAATGTTTTGGTGCATCTGTTCCGGAGCCTCCTGAGCATTCACTCCGTAGATCTCAGCATCCGAAGGGGTCTCTTCGGCGGCGGTACTCTCCTGCGCGCTCTGCGGCATTACAGTGGGCTTTTGCACCGTTTCGTCATCATGCTTTTCTCCACAGCCCAAAAAGAGGAGCCCGGCGGCCAGCGCACCCATATAGACTTTTTTCATCGATTCTCCTTGCTCTGTTTTGTTTTCGCTGAAAGAAGTGTAGTCATATTATGATTAGATATTATTTAAACTAAATTTGTAGCGGCCGAGATACGGCTTCAAATATCGATGTTTCACAACTGAAAGAGGATATTTCCAAAAGTCGACACCGCAGACTTTGCTCCAAAAACATCGGGTAGATGGAACAGCCGCATCGAACTCTCTATTCGCCAAACCCGGATTCTTTTGTCTTTACGACGAACTTCTAAAATTAGAGCAGTTAACGATACTCGGTTCACTCTGATGAGTTGTTCTCGCCTTTCGGAAGCTCCATTATGAACTCTTTGCCTCCAAAACCGTCTTTCGAACATTTGGCTCTAAAGATCAGTTTTGTCGTCCCTTTCGGTATTCTAAAACCGATGAGCTCGGACTCGATGATCTCTTTTCCGCTCTTCGGTCCAAATTCGAGCCGCACGGTAATCGGCTTTCGGTTCTGGTCGAGTATCTCCCACTCGCTGACGAAATCCTTGTAGTCTTTATCGTGGTGACGGATCTTTACGTAGGCTATATAGCTGCCTCCGTAACTCTTTTCGATCTTCGCATCGAGAACGTCCGCTTTTTCTGCAAAAAGCGAAACTCCAAGCAACATAAAGATCAATGCGAACTTTTTCATAATATATAAAGCCCTCCCTTTTCCTTCGGGTTTCATTTGATGTACCGCCCCCATGCGGCACTAAACTGCCGCCATTCCACCAACAACCGGTACGCATGAGTGCATATTATATCAAAACGGAGCTTTCTAACGTCGATTTTAATGTAAAGGAAGGTAAATGTGCCGAATATATGAGCGTTATTTTGAGGGCTTTCCAAGCGACTCGATATATTTTGCCACCGCTTCCATCTGTTCGTCCGTAAGTTTCGTGGCACGGTTTCTCATCATGCTTCCGTATCCGTATTGGTCGAGATTGCCGGATTTGTACGCCTTTAGCTTCTCCACTATCTTTTCGGCTTTCCAGCCCGCGATCACTTTGCTCACTCCAAGAGAGCTCTTTTCGGCGTGTTCGCCGTGGCAGATAAAGCAAATCTTATTGAAAATATCCGCACCTTCCGAAGCGTATATGGATGATACAAGGAGGATGGTAGATATAGCTGTTTTTTTCATTATATATATTCCTTTTATCGGTTTTGCTTTTCTTTAGTATAAAGTATAGCATTTATGGAGTTCGCCAAACTTGAAACCATTATTTAGAAAAAAAGATAAAGATTTTGTAAGTAAAACCGCTATCTCGTCTCCAGATTAAAAAAGCGGTTAGCGGCGATATCAAAGGTTCAATTTCAGTTGATGCCGCAGCATGGTTCACAACTGGATATCGGCCGGGAATAGAT
>JALWMA010000095.1 GCA_027081015.1 Campylobacterales bacterium
TACTAACACCGGTTCGCGCAAAAGCGCTTCCGCACCTGAGCCGCCAAAAGGAGATACACGAAAAGCTCCTTTTCGGCACCGACTTTCCGGTGCCTTTCACCACCGTCTTAAACAGCCACGACCTCTCAATCAGGAAGAGGCTGGAGCTGAACAGGGTAAAAAATCCATTCGACCGCTACATAAAGACCCTGCTCCAATATTTCGACGAAGTGAACCCGATCTGGAGCAACTACAGAAAGGTTTTGGATCTGTAACATGAGAAGAGCACTTACTCTTGTCGCATCGGCGCTGCTCCTGGTGATCGCCGCCGTCTGCGGCGACACCCCCAAAGCCCAAAAGGAGACAAAATCGAAACCGGAGGCGAAGGCATCGACAAACGTGCGAAACGGTTCGGCACATGAAACCGGCCGCATAGACTCTCTTGCCCTGCACGTTGAGCGAACCTCCCTGAACAGGGACCGTAACACTACCGTAAAGGTAACTGCGCTCTACGACAACAACGAAACAGAAGATGTAACACAGAGGGTCGCGTGGATAGTGGAGCCCAAAGACGCCGTAAAGATAGAGGGCGATACCCTAACGGCCCTCGAAGAGGGCAACGTCACCGTTCGGGCCAAAGCGGGCGGTCTGCTCTCCAACACCGTAAAACTCAACATCTACTGGGAGGTAGACGGCCACCGCCTGCCTCCGGAACCGGACCCCAAAATAAACAACGCCACGCTGCTGGGTGTGGATGTGAATCATAATGGGGTCAGGGACGATGTGGAGCGGTGGATATATGAAACTTACGAACATCCGATTGAGAGGGGGATCTTTATGCAAAGCGCCAGGGCGTATCAGAAGGTGATTGCAGATCCGAAGAAGGCTCATGAGACTACGAAATATTTAGATAACGCATATAGCTGTCGAAAATATTGGTTTGCTAAAGACAAGAGCTTACACGACAAATATGAGTATGAGTACCCAAGTGAAAAAATTTCTAAAATCCAATTCAATACAATAAAAAGATATATAGCTTATGAACGATTCAATGCAGAATTCAACGGTGAAGTATTTGATTCCCCTCCATCCTCAAAAGATAAATGTGAGTTTGACGAAAACGGTATTTTGAAGGCACTGCCGTGAAAAAGTATGGACAGATGAAAAAGCCGGCCGCTCTGCGCTATGACAGGTACAGCAGGTTGGATGAAGCGTTGGATCCGTGATATGTTTTTATTGCACTATCTGTGGCTGACACAAAAGTCTGAACAGTCCCGAACAGTCCCTATGCTGCAGCTTTATACTTCCTGATATCGACTTCTACACCGCTTTCAACTATTTCTCTTGCTTTTTCCAGCAACTCTTTCGTAACAGAGTCATCAATATATTTTTCTCCGCAATTATCGCAAATATGCGCAGGGACTTCCTTGAAAACAATGGTTGAAGCACCTTTTTCCAAAGTTACAGTCGATAACCCTCTTTTAGTTTCACCGTGCTTACAAATCATACACTTCATTTTGATATCCTTGTCTTGTAATCATCACTCCATTTCTCTTTATCCGGATGATATGCGGTAATAACTATAATCTCTCCATCTTCCTCATTTTCGCAAATACAACATGAAGAGGTTTCTCATAAAACTTCAGGGCCAAAAATGATGGATATGGCTTATCGTCTAAATACTCTTCGATAATATCCCCGTTTTTTACCGTATCTTCAACATCCTCTTCCGAAATATCTCTTTCAAACATTCTTTGGATTGCATGTTCTCTATATATAAAAGTCAACAAAAGCCTCTCGTTTACTTTAGTGCTTTATTATAGCAAAATATAATCTCCCCCTCTCAATTAGACAAAAATCACAATTTCGTCATATGATTAAACTATTACATTTTATTCATCAGAGTCATCAAGCCAAGGAGTACCTGAAAGTTTCGGATAACCCTCAAGAAAGGTGATCTCTGCACCTGTCTCTTTGCGAATAGTTCTGACTATATCAAGGAATGTTTTTTCTGTCCACTCCTCTGGTGTGCCAACCATTGCACTGGCCATACTTCGGCTTATTTGCATTATGCCGCCCTCAAGTTTTTGAAACGTTGCATAAGCATCAAGATGGTAACCGTCTTTGTACTGCCACAAACAAACAGTTAGTCGTAAATCTGAACTTCCGCTTATACTTCTATTTGCTTTTGCTGTCCATACGGCACCTTCACAAGTAGCAACCTTATAACCGATAGAACCGCCGCTTGCCGCCAATGCAGCAAGTTTAGAACCGGCCAATGGATCGAAAAGCTTGAATCGACCCGGTTTTTCCGGCGGCTCCGAGAAGTTCGGAATAGGCATAGCCTCGTTTGCGGAATTTACATTCCTGCCCAATCCGTTACTTGCTGCTTCTGCAACTGCAAAGCGATCGGCATTAGTTTTAATATCGAATATCCTATAATATTCGACTGTTTTCTTTTTTTCAACTAGAGCATTATTTATAGCTCCACAGCCTGCCAAAAAAAGAGCGACACCTATTGCCAGTACTACTTTTTTCATTCAACTACTCCTTTCTTGATTAACGATGCCTTTTATATACTCGTCTAATAAACCAAGAAAGTATAGCACTTATTTCTATAAAATAAAATAGTTTAACACAAAATATATAGTGCTTTTTTTAAATTTACCGGTTTACAATATCTTGTCTCAACCTTTTTATCACTTCCAGCCAATACAGCCAACACAATAGAGACAACAGTAATAGAGGATCAAGCAATTCCGGGTGTACTTCGGAAATGGAGTTTTAACAGAAGGGAAAGATGCAAGATCAAAAGCATTAAAAATTCTATCTTCGGCATTAGAAGAGGATATCTACGGCACAGAAACCGAGATGAGAAAACACATTAGCAAAGTAGACTATGCCTGCAACTCCACCCGCATGGGCGGCATTCACGATTTGATAGAGTCCCTCTTTCACAGGTTGACAATAAAAACGTAAAATTGCTACAATAGCTGCATCAAAACACAAAACAGGCCGATCAGAAGACGCATAACTGCGGCCGAACATCTGCATAACACTGCCAGTACTCTGCAAATTTCAAG
>JALWMA010000096.1 GCA_027081015.1 Campylobacterales bacterium
AGGAGAGATATATTATGAAAAGAGGGATTTTGACAGCCGTTTTCGCTCTTCTGCTTATGAGCGGGTGCGCACAAAAAGGGATGCAGACAGGTAGCGAATATGGAGCGGAGGGGACGATAGAGATCGAGCGGAGTCTCGACCACGGCTTCTCGATAAATGCGATAAGGAGCGCCGTGGAGGCCGCCGCCAAAGAGGAGGGGTGGAACAGTGTCCCGCTTGGAGACCGTAAAGTCATCGTAGACAGATACTTCAGCGAAACCAAAAATATCGCCGCAGAAGTCTCGATAAAGAGAGACGGCTACACCATCGAGTACAGCAGCGGCCAGAACATATCGAAATCGGAAGCGGAAGATCTGCTCGAAGATCTCAAAGAGGCGATCGACAGGAAGCTCGAGAGCGCGGGGAGAGGGGAGTAGAGATCTCTATCTCCCGTACTCCTCGTGGTTGACCGCGACCTTGTAGGTCGGGTCGTCCTCTTCGTAGGTGCAGTATTTGCCTGCCGCTTTGAGCAACTTTTTGCAGTCTTCGCTCAGGTGGCGGATAGTCAGTTTCTTGTCCGCCTCTTCGTATCTTCTGGTGATTTTATCTATCGCTTCCACACCGCTTGAGTCCATCACGCGCGCGCGTTTGAAGTCCATAACCACCTCTTCCGGGTCGCTTGCGACATCGAACTGGTCCAAAAACCCCTGTACCGAGCCGAAAAAGAGAGGGCCGTCAAATTCGTAGATTTTGCGCTTACCTTCTATGAAGGTGCGCGTATAGACACGTGCGTGCTGCCATGCGAATACGAGCGCCGAGATTATGACCCCGATTATAACGGCCATCGCAAGGTCGGTAAAGATCGTTACGACCGTTACCGTTACGAGAACGAAAGCGTCGGTTTTGGGCATCTTTCGCAGCCGGTCTATACTGGCCCACTCGAATGTCTCGATACTCACCATGAACATGATTCCCACAAGTACTGCTATGGGGATCTGCCCGATATAGTCGCTAAGGGCCACGACGAAAAGTATGAGCAAAATAGCGGCCGTCACACCCGAAAGGCGCCCGCGGCCGCCGGAGGTGTAGTTTATAATACTCTGGCCTATCATCGCACACCCGGCCATCCCGCCGAAAAGGCCGCACGTCGCGTTACCGGCACCGAGCGCGACCGCCTCCCTGTTTGCGTTTCCCTTCTCTCCGCTCATCTCGTCGAGCACGGAGAGGGTAAGCAGGGACTCTATGAGTCCGACAGCGGCCATAACTGCCGCATAGGGGAGTACAGTGATGAGTGTATCCAGGTTCAAAGGCACATCGGGCCAGTGGAAAGAGGGAAGATCCCCGGCGATCGAGCCCAAATCGGCCACCCTTTTTGTGTCAAGATCGAATATGACCGTTATGAGGCTGAGCACTATTATGGCTACCAGCCCCGCCGGAACCGCTTTGGTAACCTTCGGCAGCAGGACCATCGTCGCCATCGTGGCGAAGACCAGCGCATACATCACCGGCCCCTCGCCTTCGAACATCGGCAGCTGAGCGAGCGCGATAACGATGGCAAGACCGTTTACGAAGCCCAAAATCGCGGGCTGCGGAACGAGGCGGATGAACTTCGCGAGCTTCAAAAGACCGAAAACCGCCTGAATGGCGCCGGCAAGAAGCGTAGCGAAGAAGAGATACTCGACCCCGTGCGTTGCGACGAGCGCGACCATAACCACCGCCACACTCCCGGTGGCGCCGCTTATCATCCCCGGTTTTCCGCCGAAAAGTGCGGTTATGAGACCAAGGATAAATGCCGTATAGAGCCCCACCAGCGGAGAGACCCCGGCTATCAGCGAGAATGCGACAGCCTCCGGAACCAGAGCTATCGCCACGACCGCGCCCGAGAGTACGTCGTTCTTTACGCTGTGGCCGCTATAAGCTTTAAGCAGTTGTGCAAACATGATAGATCCCGCCCTTCGGTTTTGAAATAGGCGCGATTATACAAAAAAGCGCCCCTTAATTCAATGCGGTTCAAAGAGACGGTCTCCAACATTCAGACGCTCTTTATACGCTAAAATCGGTGCTTTTGGGTATAAGCTGTAATAAAAAGTGGTATAATTTCGATTGAAAAAGGGACTGTTATCACGATATCGGTGCAGAGTTAAATGCGGGGGAACATATTTTAATGCGAAAAGAGTCCATTACAACCACTATCGACCCTACACTCCCTGCCTTGCCGTCCCTATTTTGCAAAATCTTCTCCCTTCTCCTTAAAACCGTACCGCTTGCGGCAATGACATCGGCGACGTTCGCTTATGCCGGAGAGAGGCAGATAGAGATCGATGTCGAATATATCAGGCACGAAATTGAAAAGGAGCCCTCAAACACCGCGTACAGGGTCATTCTTGCAAAGTACTACATCCAAAAGGGGGAGATAGAGCGCTCGGAGCGGCTGATAGAGGAGGCAGTAAAGATAGACCCGACCGACAGAAACGCCAGGAAGCTGCTCGAGACCGTAAAAGAGTATAAAAGGCTTCTTGCGGCGACGGGCTCAAGGTCCCCGCTTGAGAGGAGAGCGGTGGCACAAAAGATAGACTCCTACATGAGGGAAGGAGAGTACGAGAAGTGCACAGCCCTCTATACCCTTGCCGATGGATTCGGATTCGCTTCGGATGAAAAGAGTATCGCAAACGCGGCTATCTGCTATGCAAAGATGAAAAAAGCAGGCGATGCGCAGAGGCTCGCTGCAAAGCTTGAAGGGGGGTCAGAAGAGAGCATGGCCGCAAAGATCTACCTCCTCCTGCCCAAAGGTGATCTCCAGGGGGCCCTGAAGCTGCTGAAGAGGCTTGAAAAGCGCGCACCGGGCTCTTCCTATGCGAAGTATGCCGAAAAAGAGATCCGCCGTACCGCATCCGACATGGCCCGAAGCAGTCGAGAAAGAGCCCTCTCGAAAGGTTCCATCAAAGATCTGAACGACCACATATACCTCCTGTCGCTGCTAAAGAGAGAGACGGATACGGAGAGTTTTCTAAAAGAGTTCCTCCGGTTATATCCGCAAAGCATGGATGCGAGACTCACCCTTGCACGCCGGTACTACTGGAAGGGGGAGTACAAAAAGAGCATAGAGCTACTCGAAGCGGCTCCGAAAAAGAGCTACGAATCCAAAAGCCTGCTGGCGGCCGCCCTGTATGAAAACGGAGACTACGTGAGGGCCCTGCCCCTTCTTATGGAGGCGGCCGGGAAAGCGGGAGACCGTCAAAGCAGACTCTCGCTAATGAAAAAAGCGGCATTCGCATACGAAGCGATGGGAGATTTCGCGCATGCGCAAAAGCTGGCCGGTGAGCTTCTTAAGGGAGAGCCGGGCGACGAGGATCTTGCAGAACTGCTGAAGAGGACAGAGCTAAAGAGGCTGCTGCGGGCCGCGGCGAAGTCGCAAAAAAGAGGCGACACGGCAGGCGCCCTGAAGCTCTACAAGCGCTATCTTCACAAAAGCGGCGACTTCGGCATCGCGGCGGAGATAGCGCAGATTCACTACTTCGAAAAAGAGTACGAAAAATCGCTCCCCTACTTCGAGATGTACCTCAGGCACTTCGAGGCCTCCCCGGAGACGCTCTTTCGCTATGCCGACGCCCTGCAGATGTGCAAAAGATACGTGCAGAGCGTCCGCATATTCGAAAAGGTGAGCTCGAAAGCTCCGGAAGGTGAACTCGGATACCTTGCGCGGTACCGCTACGCCTACAACCTCATGCAGCTTCAGAGCGACAGGGAGTGGATAGAGGCCAGAGAGACGCTGCAGAACCTCTACGGCCGGCTCAAGCGCGACCGCTCAGGCAGATACCGCAGTCTCGAAAAGTTTACCGCCAGGCTGCTGAAAACGGCTATGGGGGAGCCGCGGAAGCCTACATACTACAAAGATATAGTCCTGACGGAAGGGGCGAAGAAAGATCTCGACAGGAGCGCGGTCTTTTCGGATGTATACTTCATAACCAGCAGGAGCCCGGCGAACGAAACCCTGCTGCACATACACAGATCGGACGACAAAAGCCCGATTCCGGGCCTCTCGTTCGAGTATCTAAGCGACGACACAACGACCTTCAGGAGCTACCGTCTTTCGGCACTCAACTTCGCGACCGTAGACGACATAAAATACAGCGCCGCGATAAAGAGGTTCACCTTCGACTTCTCGCAGCGGAGCGGAGTGGAGGGGAACTCGATCTCGCTTGAGGTCGGGGTAAAAGATGTAACATTCGGTGTGGGGTTCGAGGAGAGCGACGAGTTCAAAAGCGTGGTACCGACCTTCAGGTGGACCCCCGTTGTCGGGCTGCACTCCCTCTACCTCGAAGCGGCATACAGGAACGGTCTATTCGCAAGCTACAGGGGGTGTATGCTCGATAGCAGAACCAACGCCCTGACGCTGGCCGTTTACGACACAATATTGACGGAGAGTCTCGAGAAGATGCATCTGGACCTAACCGTAAACAGCTACGACGACGGCAATACGAACGTTTACGCCTCTTTTCAGGGGCCCGTCTATGTAAAGAGGCGGGGAGGCATAAAACACGCCTTTCTATTCAGTGCCGCAGCGGGGTACAACACGAAGACCGACCTCTGCTACCGTCCCGCGAGATCCTACGATACCGTGCAGCTGCTCTACAGGCCCGAGATAAGGCTCGAAAGCGGCTCTCTCGCACTCTCCCTCGGCACCGGTTACTCGTTCGGCGAAGGGGAAGCCGTATACAGCTACGGCGTAAGCCTCAACGGAAGGGTGTTCGATGCCGCTTCGATCGAGCTTAGCTGCGAAGAGACGAGCACCAGTTATCTCTACAAAGAGATTAGATACTGCAGCTTCAACCTAACAAAAGCGTGGTAGGGGCCGCTATGTTCAGAGTAGATAGCGGCGAAATAGTCTGTCTCGACGTAAAGGACAACGGCTCCGCGCTGCAGCTTGCGGCAGCCGCGCAGGCTGAAAGACCTTTCGGTCCAGGCGGCGGGGTGGTTATAACGTCCCTGCACCACGATCTGTTGAGAGAGGAGCTGCGCTCTGTCGTAGAAAATTTCCCGGATATTGAGCGCATACACCCCTTGACGGAGTATCTATTTTTGAGAGAGGGGTGGTCCGGCATGGTAGCGAAAGAGGGAACGGAAGCGATCAGGAGAGAGCTGGGCAAGATCTTCGGCACAAAAGAGTGGACCTTTTTCCATATCTTCAGGGCCGATCTGATCTTCGGCGGCCTGCGGGAGTCGACGGCCGAACTCCTCGTAGATGCTGTATCGGAGATGGCGAGGTACCACGGCAAAACCCTCATTTTTACCTACTCTTCGCGGACAGCGGCCGGCAGACGCTTCCGTGCCGCGGCCGCGAAGAGATGCGACACCCTCTACAGGCAGACCTCTCGGGATACCGCACAAGAGGACGAACCCGCGAACCTTCCTGCAAAGGTCGAAACCGAAAGGAGCCCCGTCCTTCTGATAAGCGACGACGCACAGATGGAGAGCCTCCACGATCTTCTCTTCGAAAACGAAAAGTCGATTGCCTACTCAAGGTGCAGCTTCGAAGAGCTTAAAAAGGGGTACCGAAGCTACCTGAACGAAGAGAGCCTCCTGGTGATCTACCGAAGCGAAGAACAGCCGCTGTGCAACAGGATGGTCGAGACCATACGCAGCCTCGCCCCCAATGCGAAACTTGTTTGGATAAGCGGGCGCGACTCGCTGCGCCAAAGCGATCGTCACGCCGCGATCGGGATAGGCATAGAGCGGATATTTCCGAGGCTTTTCGACCTTCAGGAGTATATACTATTTCTCGAACAGATACTAAACAGCGAGTTCTACACCCGTCGCAAAAAGAGGTTGCCCGGCCTCGAGAAGGTGGTTACCGGCGACAGGGATCTGCTGCAGAGCCGTATGGAACGGCTGCGCAGGGAGCGGATACTCTTTTGCAACATAGAGATGGAATCCGAGGGTCTGGATGAGTGCAATCTCTCCCGGATGATAAGGGAGGGAGATGCGGTCTTCGTCGACAGGCAGAGGCGCAGGTTGAGCTTCGTCCTGATCGACATATTGGGCTCCTCCGCCGCCAAGGTACTCTCGAAAAGAGCCCGAGACTGCATGCCGGATGACAAAAGTGAGCCGCAGAGCGGGAAGAGCAGAGAGCGTAGAGAGAGAAGAGTATGGCAAAAGGGTTGATTCTTCTGCCGGCGCTCTGCCTGCTGGTCTACTACGGCGCAAAGCATATAACCGAGATATCGGCCGGTTCGGATCCGCTTACAAAGGCGGGTGCCCTTACTATCCTCATATTCTCCGCTCTTGTCGTTTCAAGATACCTCTTTCTGCTTCTCTTTTCGATGCTGAACCTCCTTGCGAACATACTGCGCAAAGAGCCTGCGCCGTCTACGCACGACCTGCCCTTTGTATCCGTCCTGGTTCCATGCTACAACGAAGAGGGCGTTATAGAGCGTTCGCTCGAGAGCCTCATGACGATCGACTACCCCTCTTACGAGATAATCGTCGTGGATGACGGGAGCGTCGACGATACTTACGCTGTTGCGAAGGCGATGGAGTTCAATGACGAGAACAGGTCGCTGAGGGTCTTCAAAAAGCCGAATGCGGGCAAGGCTTCGGCGCTCAACTATGCTATCGAAAGAAGCCGCGGAGAGCTGTTTCTGGCTGTCGACGCCGACTCGCGGGTCTCGCCCGATTCGCTCAGGCTCATGGCTCCGTACTTCAAGGATGGGCGCGTTGGGGCCGTGGCGGGATCGGTCTATGTCGTAAATACGAACAACATATGGACCAATCTTCAGGCCCTCGAATATATACAGGGGCTCAACCTGGTGCGCAACGGCCAGGCCTTCTTCAGACTTGTAAATATCGTCCCCGGGCCTATCGGAATGTTCCGCACCGAAGCGGTAGAGAGCATAGGCGGCTACAGCGACGATACGTTTGCCGAAGACTGCGATCTGACGCTCAGGCTTATAGAGGCGGGATACGGCATAGACTACGAAATTGATGCCGTATCGTACACCGAAGCCCCCGAAAGCCTGCTCGATCTTCTAAAGCAGAGATACAGATGGACCCGCGGAATTTTGCAATCCTCTCTGAAACATAGAGGCAAGCTCCTCGCCGTGGTGTCGAACCCGAAACTCAGCCTGCTGCTGTGGTACATGCTCTTTGAGGCCATATTGTGGCCCGCAGTCTCGATAGCGGCCAACCTGTTCATACTCTTTACATCGCTGGTAACCGGCATGGCCCAGATGCTGGTCTACTGGTGGATAATATTCACTATTCTGGATATATCCGCCGGCATATACTGTGTAAGCGTCACAAAAGAGAGAATAAGGCTTGTCTTTTATACAATATATTACAGGATATTTTTTATAAACATAATCAATATAGCCAAAGTGCTTGCGACCGCGGAGGAGTTCTTCGGGGTCGAGATGAGCTGGGGAAAACTGGAGAGAAAGGGGCGAATATGAGCACGGACCAACTGCTGACACTTATGGCCTACCTCATCGTTGCCATCACGGCTGCCACGATGATCTTCGGCGTAGTCGCCTATTTTCTCTACAAAATCAGGGAAAAGAGGCGTGCAAAGACCGGATCGTCGGGAGCCGAAAATGCAAAAGAGATCGAAAAAAAGGGTGCCGGCACACCCCAAAACATGAGATACTTCGTACGCAGGAGGATAACATTATGAGCCCGGCACGCCTCGCTCTTTACGACAGGTATATCGGGAAACTGCTGCTCTTTGCACTAATGCTTCTTGCACTTCTGCTTTTGACTCTGAAGCAGATGTCGGGCGGGGACGAAAACGGTGCCTTTTTCGGCGCCGCAAACGCCGGGAGCGGGCAGACCGTCTATATCCTCAGCTCGGCCCACTCCGCCATGCTCTATGAAAAGAGCGGCTCCTCCGCCGATGCCTACGCCTCCAAAATCGAGGCCCTGTCGAAATATCTGGCCGGCATCGGATACGGAAGCGAGGTCGTCGGCGAATCGAAAGTCGGCTCACTGCCGAAAGATGCCGTTCTATTCGTAGTCGACTCTCCCGCTCTTGCCGACGAAACGAAAGCGGCCCTGAAAAGGTTCATCAAAAGAGGCGGCTCTCTCTTTTTCAACTTCACGACGGGCTTCAGCAGCCGGGAGGGGAAGTATGAGGGGGACCGCTTCGTAAACGAGATAACGGGACTGAAGCTGAGCCCTGAACTCGGCTTCCTCTCGTTCAGGGGGGACGGTGCGCTCTTTATGACGCCCAAGCTCCTCTCGCCGCTCTCTACATACCTGAACGACGGAACCTCTCTGACGCTGATTCTCTACGACAAAATCCCCTTTTATCTCTCAAAGGGTATCAAGCCGGACCTCTATGCTACGGCATTCTCGCAGGCTACACCGGTCGTAGACACGCAAGAGTCGTTCCGGATGAGGCCCGATGAGGCGGGGCTGGGGTGGCACGGCTACTACGGCAGGGGGAGATGGGTCTATACGTCGTTTCCCATATACGCCTTCAGCGAAAACCCGGAGCAAAAAGAGGAGTTCAAAAGGCTTTTTGCGGGGATCGTGGAGTTTCTTTCGCGCAGAGCGGTAGCCGTGAAGTACCCCTACATAGATATGAAGAGCGCAATCTTCATATCGGAAGATACGGAGTACAAATTCGAAAACTTCGAAAGGTTCGCCGACCTGGCGAAGGAGTACCGGATTCCCGTTACGGCGTTTATGGTCGCCAGCCTGGCGCAAAGAGCGGAGTTCGCTCCGATGCTGGAGCGGATAAGGAGGAACCCCTATGTCGAGTTCGCCTCCCACAGCACATCCCACAAACAGATCGTCGGCCGCGAAAACTCCTATGTCGAGCAGGAGACGAAGGGCTCAAAAGATATAATAGACGGGCTCTCCGCCAGACCTATCGTCGGATTCAGGCCGCCCAGAGAGGAGCTCGACGACCTGATGAAGGAGTATTTGAGCGAAGGGGGCTTTCGCTATATACTCGGGGAGACGAGAGGCCACCTGTATCCAAAGTTCGACCGGGAGTGGCCCTCTTTGCTGTACATTCCGAGACACGGCACCGACGACTACAGCTATCTCGTCAACCTCGACTGGAGCAGAGAGGAGATTTTGAGGCAGATCATAAAAGAGGCGAACTTCGTTACCGACATGAACGGAATATTTACGCTCAGCATCCATACGCACCTATTCTCCTACGGCACGAACATCGAGATACTCAGAGACTTTTTCGACTACCTGAAGAGGCACCCGGAGCTAAAACCGCTTTTCGGAAGCACCCTATACAGAAAGATCTACCTCGCATCGGCCGTGACGCTAAAGAGCGAATCGGACTCCGACAGAATCGTGCTAAGAGTCGTCAACACAAACAGCGAGTCGGTCGAAAATCTCCACATAAAGATTTTCAAGAATCCGGATGAGCCCCTCTCTCTCAAAGGTCTTTACGAAAACGGGGTCGAGTACTCGGAGAGCGAGTCGGTTTTGAGGATCGGAGAGCTGAAGGCCGGAGAGGAGCTGAAGGCGGTGCTCGTTTTCGGGAGGGAGTGATGAAAAGGGGTCTCTTCGCCGCCGCTTTGTCGAGCGTTCTCATCTTTTCGGCAGCATTTGCAAAAGAGAGTGCAGCCGCCCACCCCTATCCGGTCCATGCGGAGTACAGATCGTCGGCAAACCTCTCGAAATTTTCACAGAGCGATCTGGACAGAAGGGTGCTGGAGTACTACAGGGGATGGAAGAGGCGCTACCTTGTCAGGGAGGGTGACCTCTACAGGGTAGCGATGGATCTTGAAGACAAGAGAGTATCCACCTCCGAATCGATAGGATACGGAATGCTTGTTGCCGCGATCTTCGCGGGAGCCGACAGCGAAGCAAAAGAGATATTCGACGGCCTATACCGCTTCTCCAGAAGACATCCGAGTCGGATATGCAGGGAGTTGATGAGCTGGAAGGTCCCGACTAAAAAGGGGGACGCCGACAGCGCCTTCGACGGCGATGCGGATATCGCCTATGCGCTTCTGATCGCCGATGCCCAATGGGGCGGAGATACGGGGATAGCGTACAAAAAGGAGGCGCTCAAAATCATCGATGCCATATACCGATGCTGCGTAGGAGAGCGCAGCAGACTACCGCTCCTCGGCGACTGGGTCGATCCGGAAGGAGAGCTCTACAACCAGTACTCCGCCCGAACTTCCGATTTTATGCTCGCAAACTTCCGTGCATTCTACCGAAGCGGTGAAAGAGACGGGTGGCTCGGAGTGATAGAGGCGTGCAGGGAGGCGCTTCTGCAGATCCAGAACGACAGGGCGAACCGGACCCTCTTGGTGCCCGACTTCATACGCTTCGACAAGAGCACAAAGAGATACGCTCCCGCTCCGCGCCGCTTTCTGGAGAGCGAGGATGACAGCTACTACTACAATGCCTGCAGGGTGCCGCTGCGAATCGGAATGGATGCCCTCTTTAACGGGGACGAGACATCCAGGTCCATAGCGGTGAGAATGGCCGGCTGGGTGTGGTACACGTCCCAAAAGAGCGCAGAGGGGATAAAGTCGGGCTACAGGCTCGACGGCACGCCCATAGGCGACTACTTCTCCCCGGCTTTCGCCGCACCGCTTGCGGTCGCTGCCAAGTGTGACGCTTCACTGGGGCCGATGATGGATGCGATCTACGAAAAGATCGCCGACCGATACGATAACTACTACGAAGATACGCTCTCGCTGATAAGCCAGCTTCTGTTGTCGAACAACTTCTGGGACCCCTCTCTTTTCGGCAGAAGGGACAAAAGGGGCTCAGATGCCGATGATCGAGAGGCCGAACCACCTCTCGACGGCCCATACCGCCGAAATCAGGATAGCGAGAACAGAGAGTAGGCTGTAGATGAATACTCTGTAAAAGAGTGTCTCTCTAAGCAGATACATCAGCGGCAGCAGCACCGAAACGATAGCCAGCTGCCCCGCTTCCACCCCGAGATTGAACCCCGCCAGAAGGGCGAAGAAGCTGCCGCTGCCTCTCTCGATAAGCTCCTGTAGGACATTAGCGAATCCGAAGCCGTGCACGAGCCCGAACAGGAGTGCGACCACCCACCCCTTGACGGGCACGAAACGCAACATGTTGTCGAGGGCGGTCACGAGGATCGACAGGGCTATGGCGACCTCTACGAGGGTGCCGTTCACGCTCACGATCGACGAAGCGCTCAGCCCGAGTGTGACGGAGTGGGCTGCACTGAAGGCGGTTACTATTTTCAGAACCTCCGCCCCGATCTCCCTGAAGCCGCTTCTCGGTACGGCTGCGGCACCCTTGAAGAGGTAGACGGAGGGGAGCAGGAGCATAACCAGAAAGAGGATATGGTCGAAACCTATCCAGATATGCCAAACACCCTCCCTGAAGAAAGCGGTGAACTCCTCGAGGAGAGACCCCTTTTCGAGCAGAAACTCCCGATGCCTTCTGCCGCCGCTTAAGACGGCCGGCTTGGTCAGGTTTGTGTCGCCTATCTTCAAAAAGGCCTTCTGCTGCGGATCGACATCGAAAAAGAGGTCGTATCCGACACTCACTTTTTGCGGGTCGGGCTTGCAGGAAAGGCCGAGAGTGAGCTTTATGTAAGATTGGTGTACACGCCTGTAGACGTCGAACCCATCCACCGCTTCGAGGCACTCCGCCCCATCCGCTTCGACACTGAAGTGCTCGAGTACGAGCGCCTCTATCTCGCTCCTGTGGGCCCTGAGCTCTCTCCACGAGACGATACCGTTGCCGCTGTCGTCGAGCTCAATGAATCTCTCGAGATTGTCCGATTCGAAATCTACAACGGCCCGGGAAGAGGAGCCGTTTAGCTCTATAGTGATATAGTTCTCTTTGATCAGATCGGCAAATGCGCAGCTGGAGAGCATTACCAGATAGAGAAAGAGTAACGTTTTCGCCATTCCCGCCACCGTTCCATCGGCGCACAGGGTGACGCCGACCATTCTACGATAGACATTCTACCATCACTCGCAGAGAATCTCATACTCTGGAACTAAGCGCAGTTTCAATCATCTTTTTCTATAATATATATTCGCCTCGAAAAGCGAATCTGACAACCACTGCATAGAGTAGCCGACCAAATAATCATAGTTTTTAAGCTGCAATTAAACAAGCTTGATCTATCATGGCAATAAAAGAATTAAGACAAATTTTGTCCTAATTAAAATTCGGAGCAATTTTTATGATGAAAGTCTACCTGGACAACAACGCGACCACGATGGTCGATCCCGAGGTGAAGGCGGCGATGGACCCCTACTTCACGGAGATATACGGAAACCCGAACTCCCTGCACGACTTCGGTACGGCGTGCCACCCCGCCCTTCGCAAGGCGATGGACAGTATGTACGAAGCGATAGGAGCGCGCGACGAGGATGACATAGTGATCACTTCCTGCGCGACCGAATCCAACAACTGGGTTCTAAAAGGTGTCTACTTCGACCTTATAAAGGATGGGGAGAAAAACCATATAATCACGACCGAAGTGGAGCACCCCTCCGTCACGGCTACCTGCAGGTGGCTGGAGGAGCAGGGTGTACGTGTGACATACCTGCCCGTAAACAGCGACGGCGTGGTAGAGGCGCATACGGTCCGCGACTTCATAACCGACAAAACCGCCCTCGTCTCCGTAATGTGGGCGAACAACGAAACTGGCGCCATATTTCCGG
>JALWMA010000097.1 GCA_027081015.1 Campylobacterales bacterium
ACACCAATAAGCATACCTACAATCCCGAAGATGATTGCTAGGTAGGCGAACCACTTGGATACGGTGTAATCGTATTCCATTGCTGCATTTGTCATGCAAACCTCCTTTGTATTTTTCCCCCCGACCGCTGCCAGAGAGTAAGACAATGACATGATAGTGACATTTTTATGAAGGTATCCTTAAAATCTGTTAACTTTCAATTAACTTTTTTGTTAAGGTTGACTTAATTTCGCCGGGCTTCCCGGCGAAATTTTCTAAAAGCGGTAGGTGAGGTTGCAGTAGTAGTAGCGGCCTGGCTCGTTAAGAAGCATCGGAACCCCTCCGCCAGAAATGAGTATCATATCCGCATATGTATTTGTCGCTGCATAGGTTCTGTCGAGGATATTGTCAACTCCCAGGGTCACATATACGCTCTTTTTAATCTCCTTTTTAATTTTCAAATTAAAAATGGTGTACCCAGAAATCTTCTGCTCCCCGTTGTCGGCATCGTAATTGTTCCATCCTTTGGCGGCCACGGTCGAAAGTGCGGCTGTCAGGGTGTCGTCGAAATCGTAGTTGATCGCGGCGTTCGCTTTCAGCGGCAGAACGTTGGGAAGATCGGTATCGCTCTGACCGGTCAGAGGGTTGTCCTTTTTACCTCTCTGGTAGGCAGCTCCAAATTCCGCATATAGATAGTCATTGAAGGCATATGTTCCATCGATCGAGATGCCGTAAAGCTTGGCATCCACATTCTCGTACTTTTCTGTTGTCAAATTGTATGCGATGAAGTTTTTGAGCCTGCTGTAAAAAGCTTTGCTTCTCAACGATCCCTCTTCGAACTCCTTTTCGTATCCTATATCCGTCTCGTAGTTGGTCGTCTGGTCGAGGTTGGGGTTTCCGACATACATTCCGGTTTTCATCTGAAAGTAGAGCTCTTTTCCGTCAGGAACGCGGGATGACTTTCCGATACCGGCGAAAAACCTCGAGCTTTCGTCTATATTGTATGTACCGAATAGGTATCCGCTCAGCGCATAATAGTCGTTTCCGCTTACGGCCGGATCGTCACTGTTTACAGACGTGGAGTCGTAGCGTAGGCCCGCTTCCATATCTATCTCTCCGTAACTCCTCCTGTACTCGGCAAAGAGTGCCGCATTTTCCGTAACCGCGTTGTTGATGCTCGAGACCCCGGTCGGAACGCCGTTGGAGGCGTAGTGGCCCTCCCATCTTCTTTTGCTTCCGTCGAAACCGTAAGAGAGAGTCCCCCCTCCAAGCTCCATGCCGTTCTTGATCTTTCCGCCGTATATGCGGGAGAACATAATGTTTTCAAAAACTCCCATCATCATCGCGGCGTTTCTAAAGTATGTTCCCATCGGATGGTCGACCCAGGAGTTGTAGAACTCGAAATCGAGCCTCTTCGATAGGTCGCCGAGATCGGTAACGCTATATTTTATGTTTAGAAGATCGGAGGCGTCGCGCTGCGCATCCATTTTGCTGTTGGGGTAGAGGATATTGTTGCTCCTGTTCGCCGTATAGCTCAGTTTCAACTCCTGGTTGTCGGCTATATCGACAAAGATCTTCGCCATGGCGGTATCTTTTTTATACGCTTTCATCTCATGGTACATCGGCGCATACCTCTGTCCGTCGACGGCAGGATATCTGTCGGCAAAGGCATCCACCTGTTCGGCGAGGCTCTTCCCGTCTCCATCCCTGTACTGCCCGCTGCTTTCGGTCGAGGCTCCAAAAAGGAACTTGACCCTGTCGGAGCCTCCGCTCAGGCGAAAACCGACTTTCCTGTAATCCCAGCTTCCGACATTTAGAGTGAGCTCACCCTGAAACTTCTCTTTTGGAGTGAGCGTATCCACCTCTATAAGGCCGCCGAGTGTTCCGAAGTTCTCAACATCGTAGGGCCCCTCTTTTATCACTATCCTCTCTACATTGTTTGTAAGGACGTGAGAGATAGGCGGATCCATCCTGTTGGGGCATCCGCCGTAGATCTTCCCGCCGTCTATCAATATGTTCAGATTGTCTTTTCTCAGACCGCGCAAAATTATATCGTTTGCGATCCCGCTTCTTCTGATAAGTTGAACGTCGGGGTCGAGCTTGCTGAGGGCATCGGCCAGGTCGGCCGAACGCACCTCTTCACCGGCGACACCTTTGACTATCGTCATGTTTATCTGCTCCTCCACTTCAATATCTTCAAGCCGGATATCCTCCGCAAAGAGCATGGTGCCGGCCGCAATAGAGAGGGCGATAATAGGAGCGCTTTTTTTCATAACTGTCTCTTCCTCGTTTGAATCTCATACCGCTTCGAGAAGGAGTAGGGAGAGTACAGCGGTAAAGCTGAAGGGTTCGAAGCGGTATCTGAAGAGTTATTATAAGTTGTCTGTGTTAAGTGTGTGTTAAGCGGGGAGCTCAACGCTCGATCATGCGCAGAAAATCCCCGAATATGTAGGCACTCTCATGGGGTCCGGGCGAGGCTTCGGGATGGTGCTGAACCGACATGACGGGACCGTTTTTATATCTAAGCCCCTCTATCGTACCGTCGAATAGGTTGACATGGGTCACTTCGGCAATATCCCTGACCTCTTCGGGTACATTGTAGTTGTGGTTTTGCGCCGTTATCTCTACCGCTCCGGTCGATAGGTTTTTGACGGGGTGGTTGCCACCGTGATGGCCGAATTTGAGCTTGTATGTCTCATAGCCGTGGGCAATGGAAAGCAGCTGGTGCCCAAGGCAGATACCGAACAACGGAACTTTCGCATCTATGAGTTCGCGGATCTTCTCCTGCTCCTCCTTCAAAATCAGAGGATCGCCCGGCCCGTTGGAGAGGAAAACCCCGTCTATTTCCCCGTTACGGTAGCGCTCTATCAGGGAGCCTGCCTCGACGCTGTTGGGCACGACCTCCACCTCCATTCCCGCCTCGGTAAGCTCGTTCAGTATGTTGCGTTTTACTCCGAAATCGACGGCCACGATTCTTGCTTTCGGTTCCGGCGGTTCGCCGTATCTGTAGTTTACGGCGTCATACCTGCCCCGCTTGTGGATATAGCTTTTTTTTGTGCTGACGGCCTCGATATAGTTGATCTCGCTTATGTGCGGAGCATCGGAAAGAAGCCGTGCAAGTCTCTCTTTATCGTCTATTTCGGTGGAGGCTATCATCATCATAGACCCCTCTTCGCGCAGGGTCTTTGTAAGCAGCCTCGTATCGACTTCGCAGATTCCGAGCACCCCGAAACGCTCCAGAAGCTCGTGCAGGGGCTCTTCGCTCCTGAAATTCGACGGTACCGGCTGATACTGCCTGACGATGATGCCCTTGCACCATGCTGCCGAAGACTCCATATCTTCCGAGTTGCACCCGACGTTTCCGATCTCGGGCATCGTGAAGGTGACGAACTGTCCGGCGTAGCTTGGATCGGTCACGATCTCCTGGTATCCGGTCATAGAGGTGTTGAAGACTATCTCTCCTACGGCCGTGCCTTCGGCCCCGAAACTTTTTGCCTCCAGGAAGAGGCCGTTCTCAAGGTATATCCATACCGGTCTCATGTTCGGTTTCACATCATCCCCCGTTTGCGAAGCTCCTCTTCGTAGAGACGCTCGAAAATAAGATCGTACTCCTCCGTTCCCGGTATCAGTTTGCGCTTGTAGTGCGAAATCTTCTCAAGTACGGCATCCTCTATCTCTTCGAAAGATCTCATATACCCCTCGATCGCCCTGAAGATGACACCCCTTACCTGGTTCTCGTTCACAGTGTACTCCACCAGGTCCTCCTCCCACAGCTCGTTCAATATCTTGTGCGAAAGGTCGCTGTATCTCTCTTCGGTGTTGAGTATGACACCGTACTCCGGGGCGAGCTTCTTTTTGATCATCCAGAAGAGCTGCCGAACATCGGCCTGCATGAACTCTATCTCATCCTCTTTCTCTTCCAGCAGCTCGTTTACGCGCTCTTCGAGTGCACGTTCGTTCTTTACATCTTTCTCTATAACTTCCTGGGCCTTTTTGATTACCGGCTCAAGACCTTTTTTGAGTTTTACAAAAGGTGCGTTCGCCAGATCGATGCCGATTTTGCTGGCAATGTACGGTGCATGGGCCAAACTTAACTTCATAACGCGCCTTTGGTCCCGAAAAAACGGGCAAATTTTTTCGACAGTTTATCGAAAGTTAGGTAAATTTGTGATTATGCCGGTTTTATATAAAAGCGGAGCCTACCTTTCTCTCCGCCGCTCTCCGGCAGAGCCGCCATCTTCCAGAATAAGGGTGATTTCTGAAGCCTTCACGGGGTCCATCTTCGCCAGTATCTGCCCTACCGTTTTGGGCTTTAGCGTCGAGAGTATCTGCGCGGCGGCGGAGGCCTTCATGTTCGAGAGTATCTGCGCGGCGGCGGAGGCCTTCATCTTTGCGTATGTCTGGGAAACCTTGTCGGCTTTCGCCTCTCTTATCGCTTTGAGCAGCTCTTCGTTCTTCGCGACGAGCTTTTCGATCCGCTCCCTCTCCGCCTCTATTTCGGCCCGGGTCGCATTCAGCTCTTCACTTTTCTGTTTCAGCTCCCGCTCTTTTCTCTTCAGCATCGCCTCCGTCGCCTCTTTCAGGGCCTCGTACGCCTGCCGCTGCTCGTCTATCCGCTCCAGTTTGAGCTCCAGCTCCTGCTTTCTCTCTTCGAATATCCTGGTGCACTCGAGGGGTGCCGAGGATTGGGCAAGAAGCGCGAAAGGTGCCGCAAGAAGAAGCAGCTTTCTCAACTATGATCCTTTTTTGCGACGTTGGCTCGCCAAAACTGCCGGGAGGCGATCTCGTCGAGACTGTTTTGCGTTCGCCTCGCCTCTCTTTTCAAAATCTCCTCCAGAACCTTCGACTCTATACTCTTCGCCTGCTCGTATGCGATATTGGCCGACTTGAGCTCGGCCTGGCGCTCCCTTTTGACTCTCCGAAGCCCCTCTATCTCGGCCTCTACCGCTTTGATGGAGAGCCGTATGCTCCTCTTCTGCGCAAGCACCGCGGCCGCCTGCGCACCGTCGCCGCTTTCGGGCAGTGCCGTTTTGCGCTCATCCTCCCTCAGCCTCTCCCTTCTGCGTCTCAGCTCGTCGAGTTTCGAATTTACCACCATTAGCGCCTGCTCGGCCCGTTCGAACTCTCTTTTGCGAAGCTTCGTAAGCGCTCGGTAGTTTTTCGGCATACTCTATCTCACTATCGTATCGCTTCTGTCGGGGCTCGTCGAAATTATTCCGACCCTGACGCCGCTGACCCTCTCTATCGTCTCGATATAGGCTTTGGCCGAGTCGGGAAGTTCATCGTACTCGCTTATCCCTTCGACCCTCTCCCATCCGGGAAAGGTTTCGTAGACCGGCTTCACACGCTCGAGGTCATACGGGACATAGTCTATCAGCTCACCTTCGAACTCATACCCGGTGCAGACCTTGATCGTTTCGAAACCGTCGAGTACATCGAGCTTCATCAGCGCTATGCGATCACATCCGTTCAGCGCGCAGGCGTACCGTATGGCCACCGCATCAAACCATCCGCATCTTCTGGGGCGTCCCGTCGTGGTTCCGAACTCATGCCCCTGAACCCTGAGCCTCTCGCCGTCGGGTCCGAAATCTTCACTCGGGAAGGGGCCGTTGCCTACCCTTGTGCAGTAGGCCTTGGCTATTCCGGTCACCGTGCCTATCGTTTTGGGGGCGAGCCCCATTCCGGTGCATGCACCGCCGGCGACGGTGTTCGAGCTCGTAACGTATGGGTAGGTTCCGTGGTCGATGTCGAGCATCGTCCCCTGCGCGCCTTCGAGCAGCACCCTCTTCCCTTCCGCAAGCTCCCTCCAGATCATCTGTGTCGTGTCGGTGATGTACGGCAGCAGTCCATCCCTGTAGCGCTTGAGATCCTCTTTCAGGAGATCCTCTTTGGGGCAGTCGACCCCCATCGCATCGAGTATCGGACGGTTCTGATGCAGGAACTCAACAATCTTCTCGAAGAGTGTCTCGATATCTTTGAGCTCACCTACCCTGTGGCCTGAGCGTGAGATCTTGTCGGCGTATGCGGGACCTATGCCGCGCCCGGTGGTTCCTATCGCCTTGGCTCCGCGCAGGCGCTCTTTCGCCCGGTCTATCATCTGGTGGTAGGGGAGGATAAGGTGTGCCTTGTCGCTCAGCCAGAGGCGCCCTTCGAGGTTGTCGAACTGCTCCATCTCCTTCATCAGATTTGCAGGGCATACCACCACCCCGTTTCCGATGATGTTTACCGCTTCTGGATTGAGTATGCCGGAGGGTATCAGGTGAAGCGCATACTTCTTCCCGTCGGTCACTATGGTGTGTCCGGCGTTGTGTCCCCCGGCAAAACGTGCAACCACCTCATACTCCTGCGCCATCATATCGACGATTTTTCCCTTTCCTTCGTCCCCCCACTGAAGTCCGACTATAAGATCCGCCCGCTTCATCCATCCATTCCTTTTGTCTTAACCTCGATAAGCGCATCCGTATAGAGCGCGAACCCGGCCGCTGTGATATCGTCGTTTATAAAGTGACCGCCGCTCGCGAGCGGGGTGTTCTCTTTGAAACATCTGAAAAACAGACTGTCGTAGTACCTCATCTTCGAATAGTACAGGGGCGCCATGACCATACGGCGGCTGCCGCAGGCATCGGCAAGCTCCCCCATCTTCCGAAGCTCGGGGCGCAAAACCTCCGGCACCTCGTCGACCACCGAGTCGAGCTGCTGCGGGTGCTGCACCTTGGCCAGCCTCCCCAGCCACTCATACTCGGTACCGAGGAGCTTCTCTATCTGCATCGACGAGAACCACTCGAGGGGTATTCCGAACTCCAGCGAGACAAGCACCGGTATCCGGATATTCGATATCTGCAGAACCGGGTCTATTCCGAAAGCGTCGAAGAGCTCCATAGTGACGTCGAGCATCTGCGCGAGCGTTCCGTCAATGCACTCCGCACCTATCTGGTTTATCTCGTTTGTCGGGTATCTGAATACCGGCTGTATGTAGAACCACCTCTTCTGGGCCGTGGAGCGCCCCAGCCGCTTGGTAACGAGCCTGACGACGTCGATGGTGCTGTCGGCTCTCAGGGTGAGCTCCCTGTTTGCCGGATCGCTCAGGCGTATAAGCTCCCTCGTATCGCGAATACTCCGGTGCTGGTGATACGAAAAGAGAGGTGTCGCTATCTCTTCGAAACCCTCCTCCTCGAGTATCCTGCTCGCTATACTCTCCATCTCCCGCTTGAGCTTTGCGGTCGCGCCGAAATAGAGCCTGCTTCCGGCCGGTATCTCATGTTCGAATATCATCGTTTCTCGTTTGCGTAGTAGACTTCGTTGAAGACTTTCGATGCAAGACCGTCGTAGGCGCGGCGATCGAGCCTGTCGTAGGCCCACTCCACGGCGTTCACGACCCACGCACTCTCATGTACGGGGATCAGCCCCATCTGGTTTATCCTGAAGAGCCTCCCCTTCAGGTGATCCTGCCCTCCTGCGATATTTACACCGAATTCACTCTTTAGGACCGACCTTACGGCATCGGCCTCTTCGTCATAGACGGTACTCATCGAAAGCGCCGGAGTTTTCGGATACAGAACACACCCTATCGCCTCCAGGGCGGCCCTGGTGGCGAGGGCGCGGGCCCTCGTTTTGCGGTAGAAGCTCTCGTACCCCTCCTCCTCTATCATCTCCAGTACCTTGTTCAGGCCGATTATCAGGGTGGTCGGCGCGGTGTAGGCCGTGGTATTCTTTCTCTGCTTCGCTATCTCACTCGATAGATTGAAGTAGTAGCCCCTGCCGCCGCCTATCTTTTCGACCGCCGCGTCGCTAAGGCCTATCATTGCCATACCGGGCGGCAGCATCAGCGCCTTCTGGCTTCCGGCTATGAGCGCGTCTATATTGGAAGTATCTATCGGCTCCACCCCTACCGCGGTAATGCCGTCTGCGATCACCATGATTTCAGGGTTTATCTCCTTTATCGCGGCGGCTATCTCCTCTACCGGATGGCGCAGCCCGCCGGCACTCTCGCTCACCTGTATGCAGAACGCGTCGATGTCGGGATCGTCGGCAAGCGCCGCTTTTACATCCTCCACATCCGCCGGGGTGTCCCAGCCGTACTTCAGCTCCACCGTCTCGAGGGCGAATGCCTGCGCTATCTTTCCGAAGCGCTCGCCGAACTTTCCGGCATTTACCGTAAGCACCTTCCTCGCGGCAAGATTCGTTACGCACGCCTCCATGGCACCGGTTCCGCTCGAGGCCAGAACCACGCACTCGTCCATGCCGAAGAGTCTCCTCAGGCGCTCCCTGGCCTCTTTGAAAATCGCTTCGAATTCGGGTGTGCGGTGGTGGATGGTGGGTCCCGCCATCGCCGTGCGGACGGCTTCGGGAACGGGAGTGGGACCGGGGGTGAAAAGCAGCATTCGCCTACCTTTGAAAGAGAAATTTTGGCTGATTATATCAAATAAAAGCTATATCCGATCTGATACAAAAGGCTGCGCGCGGAGCCTAAAAAGGCATCGTCTCCTGCCCGATCTGACGATACCGCTCCCAGTAGTGGTCCGCAAACTCCCTCGCCTCGTCACGCTTCAGGTGCCAGACACCTTCGCTCTTGTACACATATTCGTCGAGGAAGCCGGAGGCGTCCCTCTTTGGCAGGTAGAAGTCGCGCACCAGCTTTATGTAGCGCTCCCTGTAGAGAACCTTCTGCCTCTCATAGGCGCCGAGCCCGGTATCTATATGCAGCCTCTCTCCGTCAAACTCCACGACCCCGGACTCGAAGAGGATATCCAGATGGAGCAGCCCTTCGACGTAGTAGGGCTCCACCTCGCCGGTTTTGCGCCAGCTCATCAGCCCCACCGCCCGCGCGACGGTATCGCGCAAAACCTCGTCCCGCATCTGCTCCTCTTCATCTTCGAAGAATGCCATAAGCCCGCCTACGGTGGCTTTGAACTCCTCTACGTTTTTGTAGTTGCCGCTGCCGTTCATGGCGGTTTCGGTGTCGTCGTCCACCCAGAGAATATGGCCGTACTCGTGGCCTATAGTAGTTATCTCGTATACCCTGTGCCAGATTTCCGGCCTCTCGAACATCGTATCGTACTGGTGCCTTACGAAGTCGTCACCCAGAATCTCCCTGGCTATGCGCATTACGGGGCGCGACCTTTTCGACTCCAGAACGTTGTCGGCGAAGGCGAAGATCTTTTTTCCCAGTTCTCGGCTCACCTCGGTATCGTTGGGCACTACCTGCGCCGAAAAGAGCCCCTGGAACTCCGCGCCGTAAAAGAGTGCAGGCACACCTATGTATAGCTGGGTGCGCGCAACCTGCTTCGAACAGTTTTCGTTCACCCTTCGCGCAGCCTCTCCGAGCTCCTTCGCCAAAGATTCGGCCATGGACGATATGCGGCCGCTGACCATGCTCTTTTGCATCAGCACCGGGGAGGAGATACGCACATCCCACTCCAGGGCGACCGCCTTTCGGTAGCGGTCCTCGTAATACTCCAGCGGATGGCCCATCTGGATCGGCGCGGTTATCGCCATCCACCTGCGGTCCACCTCGGCCCACCTCTTTATGAGCCCTTCGGTATCCGTGTGGGTAAAGGCCTCTATAAGGGCGTCTATGTAGGCGAGCCACTCGGAGTGCTCCCCGAACACCTCGTCCTCCATCCGCTCCAGAACGCCGCGCATGTTTCGCAGCCTCTTTTCGACCTCCAGCACCTCCATACGAAACGCTTTGGCGTACGGCACGCTCTTGAAACCCTTTTTCGTCTTCTTGAGCACCGAATAGCAGCGATCGCCCACACACCCCTCTTCGCGCATATCGAGGAGGTTTTCGCTCTCGAGCATCTCGTAGATCTTCTCTTCGTCCCCGTTGAAGAGTTCGAAAAGCTCGCGGTTGACACCGTGTATGATGTGGGCGGTCCAGGCGCTCTGCCATCCGCTCATGGCCTCGCCCACACGGTGGGCCTCTTTGAGCACCTCCCGGTAGAAGGGTGTCAAAAGGGCCTCCTCCTCTATCCAGTCGAGAAGCTCCAGATGGCGCTTCAGGTAGAAGTCGGCCACCATCTTGTAGGCCCTCTCTTTAGCCTCTATTATCTCCTCTTCGCCGCGCCCCTCCCTCTCGAGCACCTGGACGAGTGCGTCGTCCCGCAGGTTTATGAGCCTCGTAAGCGCGGCCATTCGCGTTTCGGGACTATCCGGCAGCTCCATGCGCCGCAGAAAATCCCCGACCCACTCTTCGGCTCTCGCATGTCCCGATCCGAGGAGGGAGTAGTACTCCCCGAGCGCCCTCTGCCGCCTCAGCACCTCGTCGTAGACGAGCTGCAGATCCTGCATGAATATATCGCGGTAGATTTCACGCATCGATACCCCTCAGCATCTCTATTATCGGTTTGGCCAGCTGCAGGGCCCTGCTTCTGTGCGATATCTCCCGCTTTATCGACGGGTCGAGCTCACCGAGCGTCTCTTCGTAACCCTCCGGGATGAATATCGGGTCGTATCCGAAGCCCCCGTCGCCCCTCGGTTCGTCTATGACGTCTCCGTGCATCCAGCCGTGAACCAGGTACTCCCCATGCGGAGACACAACCGCTACGGCCGCCGTATAGTAGGCCGGGGTCTTAGAAATCCCCCTGCTCCTGAGCCCGTCTACCAGCTTCTGAAGGTTCTGGATGTCGGTAGCACCCTCCCCCGCGTAGCGTGCGCTGAATATGCCCGGCTCGTTGCCCAGCGCCGGGACGGTGATGCCGCTGTCGTCGCTTACCGCTATGAAGTCGCCTTCAGGAAGCTTTTCGTAGACGGCCCTCGCCTTTATCAGGGCGTTTTGAGCGAAATCCTCCCCGTTTTCGACTATCTCCATCGGGCCCAGCAGTTCCGTAAAGGGTACGACATCCTCCCCGGCGAAGAGTTCGGATATCTCCCTTACTTTACCCCGGTTTGAAGTTGCGAGTATAATTTTCATACGATTATGTCCTTTATCAAAAACGGAGTATAATTTTGCCAAAATTCTACCATAAGGACTTAAATTGAAAGAGATTTTCAAAAAGGTTCTCCCTTTAAGTCTCATAGTCGCCCTCCGTTTCTTCGGGCTCTTCATCGTTCTTTCGGTCCTCTCGCAGTATGCGCTGGAGCTCGACGGAGGAACGGCGTTTCTGGCCGGTATCGCCGTCGGAGGCTACGCTCTTACGCAGGCTGTTCTGCAGGTACCGTTCGGCGTTCTTAGCGACCGCATAGGGCGCAAAAAGACGCTGCTGCTCGGACTCTTGATCTTTGCGGCCGGCTCGGTCATCTGTGCCGTCGCCGACAATATCTACCTCCTCCTTCTGGGCCGCTTCCTGCAGGGAGCAGGTGCGATCGGCTCGGTCGTGACGGCGATGATAGCCGACCACGTCAGGGAGGATCAGCGCGCCCACGCGATGGCCGTGATGGGCATGACGATAGCCATGAGCTTCGCCGCCGCGATGATCATAGGACCCCTCGTAGGGGGCTTCTACTCCGTCAGCGCCCTCTTCTGGCTCACCGCGATTCTTGCGCTCCTGGCCCTTGCGATTCTCTTTACCGCAGTTCCGGAACCTCCGCAGATCATCCACAGCTACTCCGAAGAGGAGGCGAAGATCAAGCACGTCTTCAAGGACAAGGATCTGGTCAGGATGTATATAACCTTCCTCTTCCACAGCTCGACTATGGCCATCGCCTTCTTCCTAATTCCGCTGGTGATGAAGCAGAAGTTCGGAATGGGGCCCGAAGATTACTGGAAGGTCTACCTTCCCGCCGTCGTCTTCGGTATAGTCGCCATGGGGCCGGCCGCCGTCTTCGGCGAGAAGTACGGCAAGGGCAAGGAGGTCTTCCTGGTATCCATAGGCTTCATTGCCGCATCGTTCGCGCTGATGGGCTGGAGCGACTCTATCTTCTGGTTCGCCGTGGGTGCGGTATTCTTCTTCATCGGCTTCAACATGTTCGAGCCGCTTCTGCAGAGCTTCGTAAGCAAATTCGCCAAAGTGCACCAGAAAGGGGCCGCACTCGGGGTGGCCAACACATTCGCATACGTGGGAATATTCCTCGGCGGCGCGATAGGGGGGTGGCTCTACCAGCACTTCGGCGCGAGCGGCGTATCGGTCTTCGTCCTGGTAGCCACTATCTTCTGGGGGGCATGGATCTACTCGATGCGGAGCCCGGGAGTGCGCGACAACATATTCCTCCCCTTCTCCGAGTACGATACGCAGAAGGTGGAGGGTCTGAAGATGGTAAACGGGGTAACAGACTTCTATATGAACCGGACGGAGGAGATCATCGTCGTTAAATTCGACAACGAAATAGTAGACGAAGAGGTGATAAAGAGCTTTCTGAAAAAGCGGTGATCCGCTCAGTCAAGCCTGACGACACGCACCGAGTCGCCGGGCTCTTTGTCGCCCTCCTCCTCGTCGAGCCAGAGCAGACCCGCATCCGAAAGCAGATTGGTAAGTATGGCGCTGCTGCCGCTCCTTTTGCCTTCGAAATCGCAGATATACTCCCCGTCT
>JALWMA010000098.1 GCA_027081015.1 Campylobacterales bacterium
CTCCAGCGGCTGCGCTCTTTGCCGCTTAGCGGAGGCATACCCTCTACGTAGTACTCTTCGAAATCGAGAAGATGCGCAAGCTCGTGCACTATCACATTTGTGCAGCCGTGATGAAAAGCCTCGTGCCCCGCCTCGCTCCACGCCAGAAGAACCGTCCCCGGGGTCGACTCCCCTTCGAGCAGGCTCTCGCCCTCGCTGAATACTCCACCCCTTTCGTGAACACCCCCGGCAACCACATCGTGCGGGTAGATCAAAACGGTGTCGAGATCTTCGAAAGGTTCAGCCTCTTCAAATCCCATAACCATCAGCGAAGCGAAAAATGAGATTACAGCCTTCATCTCCTCCGTAACTTCGCACTTTACGCAGATAAACTCCTTGCTCATCGCAAAATAGAGCATTTTCGGTCGCAGGCTCTCTTTCGCTTCGTCGCTCAGTAGATTGAAGTGCGGAACTCTTCGCAGAGTATGGAGCCACTCGGGCGGAAACTCCGCTGTACGCAGCTTTTTGTAAAGTCTCATACGCCTGTAGTAGAGCAGGGCCTGCCATGTCAGAAAGATTGCAAGCAGCACGAAAAAGAGCTGCATCAGAAACAGGTAGTAGTTCAAGGTTTCGTCGCTTCCAGAAGGTACTCTTTGACCGATTCGAAATCTCCCCTGAAGACCACCCTCTCGGCGCGCTTTTTGATCTGGTAGTCGTACATAGGGTCGTAATACTCTCTAAGCAGATACTCCACCCACTCCTTATGGGCACTGAGATCACCGCTTCTTAGCTGCTCTTCAAAAGCCTCATCGAGCATCTTTCGCACCTCTTTGTGCCTGACACCTCCGAGTCTGCGCTCTATACGGTCCATCGCCGTTGCCACGGCGTCCCTCCACGCTCTCAGAGCGTCTGCGCCGCCACTTTTGAGGTACTCTTTTTGCGCATCTGCAACATACTCTTTCCATGTAATCTCGACCCTCTTGCTCATCGGTGTCTCGAGGATTACGAGCGGAGCCATCTCGAGGCTCTCATAGAGCGGCCGGGGCAGATAGAGACGCCCCACGTTTTTCCCCTCATCCTCGAAAACGAGTCTGCAGCCGTACCTATCGCTCCTGTTTATCAGGTCGTAGGCGAGATCGTTTTCGAAAGTTATCTGCGTCGGCTGGGGGGTGATTCTGCGGCCAAAAGCCGAACCGCGGTGGTTGGCCAGCCCTTCGAGGTCGATAGAGGCGGATATTTCGGAGAGCAGCAGGGTCTTTCCCGACCCGGTGCGTCCGCCGAGCGACAGAGGGGTGAGCAAGCCGGCAATCCTCTCGATCTCCTCGATCAGAAACCTTCTGAAAGCCTTGTAACCGCCCCTGAGCCTCGGTATCTCGTAACCCGCCTCGGCAATCCAGCGTTGGGCTATCTGCGAACGCTGGCCGCCCCTGAAACAGTAGAGCAGAGTGTCGGGACGCTCCCTTATGAAGTCGCACCAGGCCTCTACGCGGCTCTCTTTGACCCTGCCCGAAACCAGTTCGTGCCCCAGCTTTACCGCTTCGGCATTTCCCATCTCTTTGTAGCGGATACCCACCAGGCGCCTCTCTTCATCGTTCATCAGGGGCAGGTTTACCGCCCCCCTGAACGCCCCCTTCCCGAACTCGACGGGTGCGCGCACATCTATAAGAGGGAGGCCCTTTTTGACTATCAGGCCAAAGTCGTCGAAAAGTCGGCCCAACTACACCACCCCTATAAGCTTGGTGCCGATTTCGGTCGTGTATCCGATGGGCTCCAAATCGAGTCCGTAACGCTCTGCAACCTCTTCGAACTCCTTTTCGCCCCCTTTTTTGACGACCACCAGCAGCCCGCCGGAGGTCTGGGCATCGCACAATATCTCACGCTGGCGCTGCGACATCTCGGAGATTTTACGGCCGTAGCTTTTGAAGTTCTTCCTCGCTCCGCCCGGAATGCACCCCATCTGCCTGTACTTCTCCACATTCGGCAGCAGAGGGACCTTTTCGAACTCCACCACGGCACCTATGCCGCTCCCTTCGCAGATCTCGGCCAGGTGGCCGAGCAGTCCGAAGCCGGTCACGTCGGTCATCGCCATCACCGAGTCGAGCTCCGCGAAATCGGCACCCGCCCTGTTTAGGGTGGTCATCGCCTCGATCGCCGGGTCTATGTCGCCCGGCGCGATCCTCTTCTGCTTCTGCGCCGTGGAGAGTATGCCGATCCCGAGAGGTTTTGTAAGATAGATATAACACCCCGCTTCGGCCGTATCGTTTCGCATCAGGTTGCTGTTTTTGACCCGTCCGGTGACAGCGAGGCCGAAAATTGGCTCAGGTGAATCGATGGAGTGGCCGCCCGCTAGCGGTATCGCAGCCTCTTCGCAGACCGCCCTGCCCCCCTCTATAACCTCTCTTCCGACTTCGGGCGGAAGCTTCTCTATCGGCCATCCGAATATCGAGATCGCCATCAACGGCCTGCCGCCCATCGCGTAGATGTCGCTCAAAGCGTTCGTGGCTGCGATCTTTCCGAATGTAAAGGGGTCGTCTACTATCGGCATGAAAAAGTCCGTCGTCGAGAGCACCGAAGTTCCGTCGCCCAGATCGAAAGCGGCGGCATCGTCCCTGCTGTCGTTGCCTACGAGAAGATTCGGATAGTGCACCGCCGGCCTGGAGCTCTTTAGTATCTCTTCGAGCAGCATGGGTGAAATTTTACATCCGCATCCGGCACCGTGGCTGTATTCCGTAAGTTTTATACTATCCATTTTCCCTCCATCTTCACTCGGCCCGCCGCGGCGGTTTGTAAAAAAACCGCGCTTCAAGCAATATGAAAAGTTTGCTGATGTATACTACCGTTTTGCAACCTTTTAACGACAGTTCCTGTTGTGACAAATTTTTAATAGTATACCGACGCAATTATAACACCAATAACGGAGATTTTACCGAATGCCGGGAAAACTCTTGAGAGCCTCATTGACGAGCGCCGTTATCTGCTTTTTCCTCTCTCCCCTCATCGCCGACGAAAGTATAGAGAGCCTTATAGGATCCTATGCCAAAAGGGCCGACCTGTCCGAACGGACAAAGAGGGAGAGCGACGGCTATCTGATGGTCTTCACCCGGCAGGACCTCGACAGGATGCAGATAAGATCGCTTCGAGAGATCATAGAGAAGACACCCTTCATCCGATACAACGAGAGCAGGCTCGGACTTTCGGCATCTTTTTACGCCCCCTACCAGCCCGACCCTCCCGCCGGAATGAGAGTCTATATAAACGATCGAATCCTCTATACGCCGTTTTTTGGCAATGCTCTCAAACTCTTCGGGCAGCTCGATATGGGGTATATCGACCATGTGGAGGTATATTACGGCCTTCCGTCGCAGACGCTCGGAATAGACGGAGCGGTCATAGTGATCAAGATGTACACGAAAGATCCCGAAAGGGAGAATACGTCGCTCGCCGGTCTTGTCGCGGGTAGTTACGGTTCGTCGGAGCTCTACGGGTATACCACATCCAAAGATGAAGAGGGTTCGGAGCTATTCTATATAGACTACAAAAATATGCACCGAAAAGAGAGCCGCTACAAAAGCAGCACCCTCTCGAAAGACAGGGAGAGTACGAACTTCTACTCCCAGATCGAGAGGGGGCGCCACCGATTCGAAGTTCAGGCGATCGGCGGAAGGCTCGACACCTTTTTGGGATATAGCCCGCACCTCGACCCGCTCGATCCACACCTCTCATTCAGGTATCTCTTCGGCGGATGGGGTTACAAAAACCGTGAAACGGGAGTGGAGTCGTTTCTGCATCTGACCAGAAACTCCAGCAGCCACTACGACGCGTCCAAAACCATGCTCGGGATCTACCAGTCTACCCAGGGGGCGATCCCCTTCAGCTCTTCCCGGCTGAAAATCGTCCAGCACCATGCCGAAGCCCAGCTCAAAAAGAGCTTCGCTTCCGACGGGGCTGAGAGCTCTTTGGGAGTGCAGGCGAAAACGGGCAGATTCAGTCTCGAAGAGGTATATCTGGATGGGAAGCCCTACGATATGCCTTCACGCTTCAACAGGCAGACGGCGCTCTCTCTCTTTGCGCAGGGGAGCTACCTGATCGACGAGAGCCGGATAGTGGTCGGCTCGATAAAGGGAGACCGTTACCTGATGGATGACGATATGAGGGACTACTCGCTGCTGTCGGGCCGCCTTGGATATATCTACAACGGCGGTAGGTGGTTATCGAAAAGCTTCATATTTTACGGCAGCTTCGCTCCCGAGGCGAAGAGCCTCTTCGAAAACCGCTACCTCTACCGTCGAAGCGGCGATCCGGACGCAGAGCGCTCCCTGATCGTCTCGACGAAAATCACATACAGGGAGCGAAAGCATGAAACTTCACTGCTCGCGGCGCGCTACATAAAGAATGATGCCCTCCACTTCGACGGCACCGGCTACGGCAACTTCGAAGACGACATAGTGATCGACTGCATTCTGTTCGAGCATATCTACTCCCTCCCCGGTGCCGGACGCTTCAAGTTAGACGTCTGGACCAACCTGCAGCAGCCGCACAACTCACTTCCCAACCGCAATACATACGGGGCCATAGCCGACTACAGCCGTTCATTGGGCCGTTTCGATCTGCATACCGCTCTTGTCTACACATACGGACCCGGGCTGAAGCCGGGGTGGGATCTCGAGGGGGCTCTAACCTACCGCCCTTCGCACAGGGTATCGCTCTTTGTAAAAGGGTCGAATATACTCGGCAGGGCCCTAAAGAGCGACTATTACGGAATCGACCCGGTTACAGGCGAGGTGACGCGCGTAAACGGCATCGATGTCATAGAGAGGCGCTTATGGACCGGAGTGGAGTATCAGTTTTGAAAAGTGCGGCCCTGCTTCTTTTCCTGCTTACACTCTCTTTAGCGGGGAGCCCCGACTCCATAAAGGCGAAGATAATCGGAAAAGTTGCCACATCTCTCCTCGATGTAAGCGTTGCCTTCATCTATACGGACGATCCCGCCTACGAGAAGATATTCGAAGAGGAGGAGAACCTGATTGAAACCAAGTCCTGCAGCGATGCCGACATGGTACTATCGAGCAGGCTCGAAGAGTACAGATCGATATGTCCGCCCACAAGCCAGAGACTCTATTTCGCAACAAGCTACGACGACTACCTGAAAAACAGGGATGCCGCCGTAGGCGCATTTTTCTGGCAGAAGGGGCGGCCCAATCTCATTTTGAACGAAAAGAGGCTCAAAGAGCTAAAGATCAGACTCCCTTCGGAGTTCGACAACTATATAGAATAGAGTAGAGAAACAGAGGAGGAGAGAGTGCAGATTCCGGGTTTTGGAGAGTTGAATATAAGCGATATCGTATGTGACTACAACGGAACGATAGCCAAAGACGGCATCCTGCTGCCCGAAGCGGCCGAAGCGATAAAAGCGCTTACGGAGGGTTACAGGGTCCATATAGTGACTGCAGACACTTTCGGCAGTGTGGCCGCCCAGGTCGAAGGGCTCGAAGTCTCGCTCAAAATTCTGACATCTTCGGACCATACAGCGGAAAAGAGAGCCTACCTCGAAGAGATCGGAGCCGGTAGGTGCGCGGCGATAGGAAACGGGAACAACGATCTGCAGATGCTGCGTGCCGCCGCCATCTCCATAGCCGTCATGGCGGAGGAGGGGTGCTCCGTCAAGACCCTGATGGGTGCGGATATCGTATGCAGAAGCGGGGCTGAGGCGCTGGCACTCTTCGCTCTGCCCAAACGGCTCATTGCGACACTGAGAAAATAGAGCATACCCGTGAGGTTTGCACTATTCCAGCTCCGCCCGCGATGTCCTTTGCCCCTCTGCTCCTGAGATGTATATTTAGTCATGCGCTTTGTTGTCATCGACGATACGGCAGCATGTTCTAAAAAGATTCATATCATCCGACGAGACCAGACTCTCCATTATATCTCCTCCGGCCTGCCGCCAGAGTGTTTTTTGGGAGATGGCCGTAAACATTTAGAACGTATAGCTGTTCCAGCTCTTCTCATCTATCTCGCCGATGAAAAGATTTAAGATCGCGTCGTCCATTCGACAACTATCTCCTTGACTTTGTATTGTTACCGAACCGACAAATAGGCTGAAAATTTTGATGCAGTGATTTTGTTCGTAATCGAGGCGGATTTTCGCAGGACTTGCAAAACAAATTCAAGAAAATCCAACGCTGGGCACGGGATCAGCAGCGATCCTCGATCTCTTCTATCTCCCATGCCAGCTCTTTTTTGTCTATCTTATGGTTCCCTTTTTCAAATATGTTCTCCTCCAGCTTCTCTACGGCCGATTTTACGAGGTCGCTCTTTTTGACATACGGCAAAAGGAGTTCGAGAAGCTCCCTGTCGCTTTTGGCCCTCAGGATCTTTCGTGCGGTCCCGGCTTCCCTCTTTTCCCTTCGGACGACAGATCCCCGAAGGCGCAGATATGCAAATACCGCTCCCGCTCCGGCGGCGAAACCGAGCAGCAGGTATACCCAGACTCCTGTATCTCCCCTCTCTTCGGATGTCTGTTCGGTTTTTGGAGCTTCATGCGGCCCCTCATCCTCCGATGCAGGCTTCTGACTCACGACACTCTGCACCTTAGCAGGAGCCGCACCCCCTTTTACCTCTATCTTTATGGGGTCGGTACTCTTCTCTACCACTTTTCCCGTCTTCGCATCTACATACCTCAGGGTGAGCGAAGGTATCGTGTAGTTGCGGTCGGCGACGATAGTGACGCTCTGGGTTGATACGCCGCCGTATCTGCCGTTTTCGATCCGCGCTTCGATTTTAGGTTCGTCGGCATAGACCACCGCATCGGGAATATCGGGTTCGAACTTGGGTGCGTCGTCGATGTTTCCGAACCCTTTTACCGTTATTTCAAGATGTACCGGTCTGTTCGCTTCGACCACCATTTTGTCGACACTCACACCGATGTCGAACTCTCCGTATAGCTCCACTCCGGCAGGCAGCGGTTCGACATCGACCTTCAGTGAGTTTGAAGCTATGCGCCTCCACTCGAGACGTGCGAACATCGAGTTGAAAAAGTCGTCGTCATCGAAAAAAGGGTCGTTCTCAAACGGGCTCCGCATCCTCACCCTTCTTGCCAGTTTCGCTACCAGCGGGCCCAGTTTGAACTCTCCCGCTTTTTGGGCAAATATGAGGTAGCGGTAGCTCTTGATGCGGTACGCTCCGCTATCGTACTCCCTCGCGTCGCCTACCTGCTTGATCCAGAAGTTCGCGAACTCCGGTCTCTGCATCTGCACCTCGACATAGTTTTTACTCTTGGGGTAACGAACCGTGACCTCCAGTTCGATCGGCTCTCCCACATGCACCCTCTTCCTGTCCGCCGATATCGTGAACGAAATGTCGGAGCTTCCGCCGGCCGAAGGGGGCGGAGCCTCTTTCACCTCTATCTTGAGCGGCTCGGTCTTGTATACCTTGCCGTCGATCTTCACCTCCAGGGAGGGTATCGTCACGTCGTGCATGGGGGCGAATGTGTAGCTTTTGGAGAAAGATCTGCTGACACTTCCGTTTATAATGGAGATGTTGCTCTTTTGAGCCGTGCCGAGTATTGGAAAACCGTCGACCGACTTCACGACCGGAAACTCCACATCCTTGCCCTCCGCAACGATCGTGAAAGTTACGGTATCTCCCTTGACCACGCTGCTTCTGTCCGCCTCCATATGCAAAGAGGCGGCACTCAGCCACAGCGGGATAGAGATTAGAACCAAAATCTTACCAAGGAGTCTCTTCATTCTCTTCCCCTCTGTTCGGTTTTGTCTCGAGCGGCAGCATCAGTGTCTGGATTTTGCGCCGGTTCAGCTCTTTGTTCCATTTTCTGAGCTCCATATCGCTTATGGGTACTCTTTCCATTTCGGCTTTTTCCATCTTTTCACCCTCTTTACCCTTCTGCACCGCTCTTTCGCCGCTCTTTCGGCGCTCTTTCTCCGCCTGCTCCTTTTTCATATTCCCCTCACCCTTTCTCCGTTCACTTTTCGAGCCCCCTTTATCACGATTCTCTTCACTCTTACTCTCTCCCTCTTTTCCGCTCTGCTCGCGATTCTGCTTCTTTTCGCCGGAGCCGCTTTTACTGTTTCGGCTCCGGCCCTCTTTCTCCCGGTTCTGTTTCGGCTCTTGGCTCTTTTGACTCTCTTTCTCCTGCTGTTTCTGTTTCTGCTTAAGCTTTTTCAGCAGTTCGAGATTGAACCTGGTATCTTTGTCCTCTTTTATCTTCAAAGCCTCTTCGTAAGCCTTTATGCCCTTGTCTATCTCTCCGAGCTTCGCGTAGCAGTTGCCCATATTGTGCAGCTTTTGAAACTTCAGATCGGTCGAAGCGACGCTTTCGAACATCTTCAGCGCGCCCTTGTAGTCCCCCGCCTTATAGAGCGCGTCCGCCGCGTTGAATCTGGCCTCGTCGCTCCCCTCTTCGGCTATCTTTTCGTAGAGTGAAGCCGCCTTTTTGTACTCACCCTTTTCGTACGCCTCCTTCGCCTCTTTCAAGGTTACGAAATCGAGAACCCCCGCACTCAAAAAGCCGGCCGTCAAAAGAAGAATGGCAACCTTTTTCACCATTTCGACGCTCCTTTTACATCGGGGATATTTGCTCTTCCCCTTTTTACGGGAAGGGAGGAGAAGGCGACCAGAAAGAGCAGCAGCGCCGCGGCGAGCGGGTAGTAGAAAAGCTCCCTCTTATTGCGTATGGTACGCTCTTTAGTCTGCGACACACCCAGACGCCGCTCTATCTGCGACGCGAGGGCTCTCATATCTCCCGAGTGGAGGGAGTAGGTCATATAGACTCCGCCCGTAGCCTCCGCGAGCTCTCTAACGGAGGGGTTTAGGCGCGTTATCGCCACCTCGCCCCTGCCGTTGCGCACCACTCTTCCCTCTTCGAGTCTCATCACCCCGCCCTTTTTCGTACCGACGGCGTATATGAAGACACTTATTCCATGCTCTTTGGCATACGAGATCTCTTTTGAAAAATCCTTCTTGTCCCCTCCGTCGGTAAAGATCAAAACGGCCTTTCTCTTTCGATCTTTGAGCAGATTCTCCGCCACCTGAAGCGGTGCGCCGATATCGGTACCCTTCAAAGAGACATACCCCATACCCATATGGTCTACCAGGTACTTCAAAGACTCATGGTCTGCCGTAAGCGGTGCCACCAGGAAAGCCCTGGAGCTGAACCCCACCACCGCTACGCGCGTATCTTTCAGATTGTCGAGAAGATCGTGAAACTTCCTTTTTGCCATCTCCAGACGGTTCGGGTAGATATCGTCGGCAAGCATCGAGCGCGATATGTCGAAAGCGACGACCAGATCTCTCATCTCGGTTTCTATCTTTATCTCACCCAGATCTATTACCGGGCGCGCCAAGGCTGCCAGCATGAACGCCGCAGAGAGCAGAAGAATCGCTTTTCGCACCCTCCGCCCCATTCCGCTGCCGCCGGCCACCATCTTTTTGTAGAGTTCCGGCCTGAACCGCTCTCTCAGCGAATCGACATTTTTGGCGACCAGCAGCCAGAGAGCCGGCAGAAAGAGGATCAATATTAGAAAATATGGATACTCGAAACTCATCTTCTCCTCCAAAGCGCCAGCAGCAGCGTCAGAATGAGCGCAGCCGCAAGCGGCCAGATATAGAAGTACTCTTTCTTGACATACCTGTTTCCTTTGATTTCGCTCTTTTCGAGCCTGTCGATCGTTCTGTAGACCTCTTTTAGCTTCTGCACGCTGTCGGCATCGAAGTATCTGCCTCCGGTCTCTTCGGCTATCTTCTCCAGAACATAGGGGTTGAAGTCGCCCGGCTGTCCCACTCCAATCGTATATACCTTTATCCCGTATTTTTTGGCCGTATTTATAGCTACATCCAGCGGAACTGTTCCGGCATTGTCCATACCGTCTGTGAGCAGAATGGCTATCCTGTTTTTGGCATGCGAATCTTTGAAGAGTTTGGTACTCATAAAGAGAGCCTCGTAGAGGGCGGTGCGGCTCGTACCCGCTATGCCCACCTCCACCTTGTCGAGCAGTCTAAGCAGCGACTCCTTGTCGTACGTCAAAGGAACGGCCACATATGCGAAATCGGCAAAGATGGTCAGGCCTATCTTGTCGTGTTTTCGTTCCCTGACGAAATCCTCGACTATCCGCTTCACTATGTCGAACTTGCCGTTTTGGGCCATGGAGCCGCTTGCGTCGAGTATCAGCGATATCTCGTAGCCGCTATCCTTCTGAACTACCACCTCATCCTTTTTGATCGGGCTCGCCAGCGCGGTTACAAGCATCAAAAAGGCCGAAAACTTCACTATCTCGTATATGGTGGAGCGCCCCCTTCCTGCCGCCCTCATCCATGAAGCGGCAGGGAATATGACGCTCTCGAATCGGGCCCTGCAAAACCTCATACAGAGAAGATAGAGAAGAATGAGCGAAAAGGCGGCCGGATGCTCGAAAACTATCGGCACACTCATTTCATAACCTTTTCGATCATGCCGCGAATCGCCTCGATATCCTCTCTCTCAAGCGGCGGCACCTCTCTTTTGTATTTGTAGCGCTCAAGCCTCTTTTGCAACTCTTTAAACTCCCTCTTTAGCTCTTCGCTATCTTTCGCCAAAACCGGAAAGTACTCGTCGAATGTGTATACGGCCCCTTTTGCATCGGTGAAATCGAGTTTTTCAAGCTTCGATTTGGCTATCTCGATCGGGTCGGTTCCCCTTTTTCGCCTTTTCGGGACTCTCCTGAAATACCATACGCCAAGGAGTGCGACCGCAACGACGACGGCCGAGACCATCGCAAGAAGCAGCCAGAGCGAATGGTCCGGCACCTCCACGGGCGGCTTTATATCTTTGAGGCTATGCAGCGTCTCGTTCATTTCAGAAGCTCCCGCAGTTTTATGAAAGGATCTTCGTCAGTATATATCTTGGTGTGGGCGATGCGGTTGGCGGCGAAGTGTTCATAGAGACTCTCGTCGCGGCTCTTTAGCATCTCTTTGTACCTCTTCAATATATCGCCGTCTATCTGCAGGGTGTTGTGCCCGCCCGTTACAGGGTCGACGAGATCGTACTCTCCCTCAAGTGAGGGGTCCTCTTCGAACGGGTCCCTTACAATCACGACGTAGACCTCATGCTTCGCGGCCAGAAATGAGAGGTCGGCGCTCTCGTAAAAGTCTCCTATCAGCAGCACGATGGAGCGCTCTTTTACCGAGTTTAGCAGATACGAAGCCAGCGCCTCCATATCGGCCCTTCTACCCAGCACATCGGTCTCGAGAGCATACTCGAGCGCAGCGTATACGCTCTTTTGGCTCTTTGTGGGCTTGAAGAATCGCTGCGGCCTCTCGTCGAAAAAGAGTGTGCTCACGCGGTCGGAATTCTTTATGGCAGAAAAGGAGAGCAGACCCAAAATTTCGGCCATAACCTCCTGCTTCTGGCGCACGGAGCCGAAATAGACGGTGCCGCTTAGCACGAAAGCCAAAACGATATTCAGCTCACGCTCTTCGTTGAATACGTTTATATAGGGCTTCTGCTCCCTCGCGGTGACCTTCCAGTTTATCTTTCTCACGTCGTCGCCGTAGCTGTACTCTTTGAGCTCGGCGAAATCTATGCCGTTTCCCCTGAAGGCCGAGATGTTGTTGCCGATATTCTGTCCGAAAAGCCGCCTTCTGGTCTTTATCAGCAGCTCTCTTGTCTTTACGTTCATGGCAGCGCGACGGCCTTCTGTATCTCTGTTATCACATCGTCGGGTGTGACGCCCGCCGCTTCGGCCTTGTAGCCGAGAATTATGCGGTGGCGCAGAACGTCGTGCAGCACTTCGGCTATATCTACCGGGCTTACGTAATCTTTGCCGCGTATCAGCGCCACGGCGCGGCTCGCGCGATAGAGGTCGATGGAGGCGCGCGGGCTTGCGCCGAACTCTATATACTCCTTCATCTCATCCAGGCCGTATTCGGACGGAAAACGCGATGCAAATATGAGTTTCAGCATATACCTCTGCACCGCATCGTCTACATGGATATCGCCCAGCTCTTTCTGCATCCGCTCTATCTCATCTTTGCCTGCAACCTGCGAAACGGGCTCGAAGCCTCGGGCCGCCACTCGGCTGACGACTTCGAACTCCTCCTCTATGGTGTTGTAGCCTACATCCACCTTCAGCATGAAGCGGTCGAGCTGCGCTTCGGGCAGGCGGTAGGTCCCCTCCTGCTCCACCGGGTTTTGCGTGGCCAGAACCAGAAACGGGCGGTCAACCATATAGGTCTCTTCCGCTATCGTCACCTGCTTCTCCTGCATCACCTCCAGAAGCGCCGACTGCACCTTCGCCGGCGCCCTGTTTATCTCGTCGGCCAGAAGAAGGTTGGTGAAGACCGGGCCGTGCTTTATCTTGAACTCGCCGCTCTTTTGGTCGTAGATCTCCGTTCCGGTTATGTCGCTCGGAAGCAGGTCCGGTGTGAACTGAACACGCTTGAAACCGAGCCCCAAAGAGCGCGCGAGCGCATTTACCGCCGTAGTCTTCGCCAGCCCCGGCACCCCCTCGACCAGAAGGTGCCCTTCGCAAAGCAGCGCTATGAGCATCGAATCCACAAGGTGTTCGTGCCCTACTATAACTTTGCCGACCTCTCTTTTTATCGCCTCTATAGTGCTGTTCATAAACATCTCCGGTTCAAAATATATAGCCAATTATATTCATAACGCGGCTAACGAAAACCAATTGAAAGTAAATGAACGGTAAACACCGAACATACAGATGGCTTCGGTCCGAAAAGAGCTTTTATAACATAACAGAATATATACTATTTTTCTCTATTTTCCGTTTACATTTTTTCAAAAATGACGATTTAGATTCCAGCAACAATTTTTCCGAAAGAAAACGGCGATACAAATGAACAGATTTTTTAAAATATTGAAAAGCAGCAAGATTCTAATACCTGTTTTTATCACATCACTGCTTCTTGGTGCTTTTCTATTTTTCTATATACCCGTCATAATGGAAGAGGGCCTTGTAAAAAGTATCGTCCGCCACTCCAAGAATGCGGTGGAGCGGCTTCAGATGGAGCGGGAGTACTACACCCTTTCAGTAGTCCGCGACGTCAAGAAGTTCGCACCGCAGCTAAGCTTCGACTACAACCACGAAGGTGTAAACGGCAAACTGCCGTTCCCGACCACGACTATCCACGATCTGAGCAGAATGTACTCCAAAAGGAGCGACGTGAAGTTCACCCTATATAGCGAATACCCTTTTTTGAACAGGAAAGATCGTGTGCTTACCCCTTTTCAGAAAGAGGCCATCAAAATGGTCAAAAAGAACGGCGGCATCTACTACAAAAAGGATTTCGTAAACGGAATGCCGGTACTAAGGGTTGCGGTGGCCGACTATATGGTCCATCAGGCGTGCGTCGACTGCCACAACAGCCACAAGCTCAAAAACTGGCCATCCGGCAAATGGAAGCTCGGTGACATGAGAGGGGTTCTGGAGATTTCCACCCCGATGGAAAGCGCCATGGCGGAGATGTACGGCTCCAGAAACAGAGTCCTCTTCGCATCTTTGGCCATCATGCTTCTTCTTTTTATCTACTACGCCTACCTGCTGATGAGAAGAGAGAGTGAGCTGACCAGTGAAAAGGAGGAGCTCAGCGAAGATCTCAAAGATCTCTCCGCACACTTCGACCGCTATGTCATAGCCTCGAAAACCGACCTGAACGGCAAGATAATATACGCGAGCGAGAGGTTCTGCAAAATTTCGGGCTACAAACCGGAGGAGCTTATAGGAAAGACCCACAATATCGTCCGCCACCCCGACACGCCAAAAGAGCTCTACAAAAAGATGTGGGAGAGAATATCGAAAGACAAAACTTGGGCGGGAGAGCTCAAAAACAGGAAGAAAAACGGCGGCTACTACTGGGTGAAGGCGGTCGTCATGCCGCTCTACAACCACCAGGGGAAGAAGGTCGGGTACACATCGATCCGGCAGGACATTACGGACAAGAAGAAGATAGAAGAGCTCAACAGGGATCTCGAGAAGCGCGTCGAAGAGGAGGTTAGAAAGAACAGGGAGAAGGATAGACAGCTGCTTCACCAGTCGAGGCTCGCACAGATGGGGGAGATGATAAGCATGATAGCCCACCAGTGGCGCCAGCCACTCTCCGCCATAAGCTCCTGCTCACTGGCGATAAACGTAAAAGCGAAACTCGGAAAGCTCGACAAAGAGTCTGCGGTGGAGCTCTCCGAAAAGATTTCGGAGTACTCCCAGCACCTGAGCAGTACGATAGACGACTTCAGGGATTTTTTCAAACCCAACAGGGGCAAAGAGGAGACGACCTACGAATCGCTCGTGAAATCGGCGCTTTCGATCGTCGAGGTCTCTTTGAAAAACAGAAATATAGATGTCAGACTCGACCTGCAGTGCAACGCCCTGCTCACGACATACCCCAACGAACTGAAACAGGTCATCCTGAACCTGATAAAGAATGCCGAAGATGCCGTAGTTGAACGGAAAGTTTCGGAGCCCTATATAGAGATCAAGAGCTATATCGAAGACGGCAAGGCTGTTTTGGAGGTACGGGACAATGCGGGAGGCGTGCCGGACAACATCATAGACAAGATATTCGATCCATACTTCTCCACAAAGCTGGAGAAAAACGGCACGGGTCTTGGACTCTATATGTCGAAGATGATAGTGGAGGAGCACTGCAGCGGCAGACTCGAAGTCGAAAACGGCCCTGACGGAGCGATCTTCAAAATAACTCTGGAGCTCGAGAGATGATCGGCAATATAGATATAGAGAAGATCATATCGTACAGCCATCGGTTGAGGCTGCTCTATGTAGAGGACGATCTTGAAGCCAGAAGCTCCACGATGGCGATTTTCAGCGAATTTTTCGACGAAATAGTACCGGCATCGGACGGAGCGGAGGGGCTGGAGCTCTTTGAAAAGAGCGAAATAGATCTTGTCATTACCGACATCAACATGCCGAATATGAACGGCATGCAGATGATCAAAAAGATACGCGAACTAAACAGGGACATTCCCATTCTGGTCCTCTCCGCCCACAACGAATCGGAATACTTCATGAACAGCATCAAACTCGGGGTCGACGGCTACCTGCTCAAGCCTATAGACTTCGACCAGTTCCTCGGCGTACTCAACAACATCGTAGAGAAGCTCTATCTGAAAGAGGAGGCGGCAAAAAACCTAAACCTTCTGCGCCAGTACCAGGAGGTTACGGATGCGGGCAACATAGTCTCGAAGACTGACCCGAGAGGTGTCATAACCTACGTAAACGAAGCATTCTGTAAAATCTCCGAGTATACGAAAGAGGAGCTTATAGGAAAACCGCACAACATAGTCAGACACCCCGACAACTCCCCGGAACTCTTCAAACATATGTGGGAGACTATAAAAGAGAGAAAAGAGATATGGCGCGGGGTACTGAAAAACAGAAAGAAGAATGGAAATTTCTACTATGTCGACACGACGATAAAGCCCATTATCGATCAAAACGGTGAGATAATCGAGTATATAGCCCTGAGAAACGACATAACCGATATCATGAATCCCAGAAAACAGCTGCACGACCTAATAGATTCGTGCACGGAGACGATAATGGTGCTCGTAAAGATCGAAGGCTTCGACGATATAGAGAAGTTTTACGGGCAGAAGCTGACACAGGAGATCGAGGAGAAGCTCGCCCACAAACTCTTTGACTATGTTCCCAAAGAGTGCGAATTCGAAAGGGTCTATATACTCGGAAACGGCGAGTACGCCTTCGCGAAAGACAGGAAGATCTGCGCCTACAAGGCCGACTTTATCATCGAGCAGTTAAAAAAGTTCCAAAAGAGGGTCAACGAAACGGGAATCAGCCTCGACGAGATCGACTACGCAGTCTCGGTACTCGTAAGCTTCTCCTACGGCCGCAACGCTCTCGAAAACGCAAAATACGGACTGAAAGAGCTTATAGAGAAAAAAACAGATTTCATCGTCGCCAACAACCTCGTGCAAAAGGAGCACGACAAAGCACAAAGAAATCTGCAGATACTCAAAAAGATAAAGCGTGCTATAGAGTCGAACGATATAATCTGCTACTTCCAGCCTATCGTCGAGAACAGGACCAAAGAGGTGTGCAAGTATGAGTCTCTCGCGAGGCTGGTGGATGAAAACGGAGACATTCTCTCCCCATACTTCTTTCTCGAAACCGCCAAAAAGAGCAAATACTACCCGATGATCACCGCCATGGTTCTAAAGAGCGCCTTTGAAGCGCTCGAGAGGACAGATCGCAAGATATCTATAAACCTTTCGGCGCTCGACATAGAGAAGCGTTCGAGCCGTGAGGAGATATACAGGCTGCTGGAGCTTCACAAAGAGAAGGCTTCGAGGGTCGTTTTCGAGCTTCTCGAAGATGAAGAGGTCAAAGATTTCGAACAGATAAAATCTTTCATCAAAGATGTAAAGGGGATGGGGGTAGAGATAGCCATCGACGACTTCGGAGCCGGATACTCCAACTTCCAGAGGCTGCTCGACTATCAGCCCGACATCCTGAAGATCGACGGCAGCCTGATAAAGAACATAGAGACGAGCACCTTTTCACGATCGGTAGTAAAGACGGTGGTCTCTTTCGCCAAAGAGCAGAATATAAAGACGGTAGCGGAGTATGTGGAGAACGAAAAGATATTCTCGATCATCAAAGATTTCGGCATCGACTACTCCCAGGGGTACCACTTCGGCAAACCTGAAGCGCTTTGACCCCGGAAAACCTTAAAACCTTTTCCAGAAAGCCGCACTAAAAAGCACGAAAACGGTATAGCACTCCAGCCTTCCTATGATCATCCCCACCGAGAGTACGATCTTGTCCGGATCGCTGAAGAAACCGAAGTTCTGCGAAGGCCCCACGAGCGAAAATCCGGGACCGATATTTCCCACCATCGCCAGTGCGCCCGAAATGGCGGTCATGGCGTCGAAACCTGCGGCGTAGATATATATGCTGAGTGCGACGATTGTGAGTATGTAGAGAAAAAAGAAGCCGAAAGTGGCGGCAAGTATACGCTCCTTGAGTTTGCTGCCGTCGACGAACACCGATATCATCGCGCTCGGGTGGAGTATCCGCTTGAACTCGGCAAAGAGGGTCTTGTAGATTATAACATAGCGTATTACCTTGACGCCGCCGGCTGTGGATCCGGCATTTCCCCCGATCAGCATAGCCACGAATATGACGGCGATCGCCAGGTTGCTCCAGCCTCCGTAGTCTACGGTGGCGAACCCCGTGGTGGTCATAACCGAGGCGATCGTGAAAAAGGAGTGTTTTATCGTATAGTAGAGCGTATCGCTTCCGAAATCTTCATGAACAACCACGAGAGTCAGAGAGAGGAGCAGAAATAGTGCAAGGTACCACTTCACCTCTTCACTCCGATAACCGCTCAAATCCCTGTAGTATACTCTTAGATGGGCCAAAAAGTTGATCCCCGACAGTATCATGAAAATCGTGGTGGTCCAGACGATCCCGTCACCATCAAACGCACCGAGCGAGCTGTTTTTCGTGGAGAAGCCGCCGGTGGAGACGGTCGAGAAGGCGTGGTTTACGGCATCGAACCACCCCATTCCGAACATCTTCAGCAAAACGGCGTCGACGAGGGTAAGAACTATGTAGACTCCCCAGAGACTCAGAGCTGTATGCTTGATCTTCGGGGTAAGCTTCTCCATCTGTATCCCGGTAGACTCCGACTTGAAGAGCGCGAGGCTTCCGGTCGGGTTTATGACGGAGAGCAGTCCGACTCCGAGGACTATGATACCCATACCCCCGAGCCAGTGCATCAGGCTCCTGTGAAACAGAACCGTTTTAGGAAGCGACTCTATGTCGGCAAAGACGGTCGCACCCGTCGTAGTAAAGCCGCTTACGGCTTCGAAGAAGGCCGAAGACGGGGATATGGATGTATAGAGCAGAAGCGGAACCCCTCCCGCGACCCCCAGAAGCAGCCATAGCAAGTTGACCGCCAGAATGCTCTCCCTGATTCCGAGATTGAGCGGATAGCTCTTCAGCAGAAGCCATATTGTGAAGTTTGCGGCGAAAAAGAGTGTAACGAAGAGCAGAACCGGAAGATAGCTCTCGCCATATATCAGGGCCACGACTACATCCAGGGAGAAGAAGAGCGAAAGAGTCATCCCTATCAGGCTCAGAAGCTTAAGAATACTCTTATAGTCCATATATCCACTCTTTTACACTCTTTTCGATATCCACCCTGCAAAACGCCGTTACGACATCCCCCTCCTCTACATCCATCTTCTCTACCAGAGCGGTGAGCCGGTTATCTCTTACGACGAAACACTTCACCTCTTTGAGCCTTTTGGGCGGCTTTATAGACCTGCCTATAAGTTCGGAGCCAGGGAAGATCTTGCGCAAAAAGACTATCCCTTTACCGCCGCAAAACCTCCTTTCGGTAACGACACCGCCGGAGTAGATGCTCTCCATTATCGCATTGTAGGCGCTCATTTTGGGGCCTCGAACCACCACTATGCCCAGAGAGTGCATAAGGTTGTAGTACTCCATCTCGTTGTTTACCGCGACAACCCTCTTTATTCCATGCTCTTTCGCTTCGAGGGACTTGATGATGTTGTACTCGTCGTTGTCCGTGGCCGCCACCATCATATCCGCATATCCGAGCCCCTCCTCTTCGAAGAGTCCTACGGTGCCGTACTTGCAGTTGATCGTCATCGCCTCACCCTCGAGGCTCTCCTCCGCCCGGCGGCAGAGTCTTATATCTTTTTCGACGAGCTTGACACTCTTGCCGCGCTCCACGAGCGCCTTCGCTATGGAGACCCCCAGATCACCGCCCCCGAAGACGACACACCTCTCTATCACAGCGGGTGCCTCCTTCTCGAGTTTCGAGCAGAGCTCCTTTATCGGCTTTTCCTCCCCGAAGAGGTATAGAAGGTCGTCGGCCATAACAGTCTCGTCAGGACCAGGGATGAAAAAAGTTTTCTCACGCTCGATTCCCACTATCGCGAAACCGTCGGGCTCTATGTAGATCTTCTCCGCATCGCTGCCTACCCTTACGGAGAGGAGCTTCAAATCGGTATATTTGAAGTGTTTGACATTGTTTGCCTTCGGGTAGTCAAGAAGGGTCGCCACCGTCTGCGAAGTTATCCTCATGGGGAAAACGGCATCGTCTATCCCCAGTTTCTGTCTTATCGAACTCTTCGCGAAAAACTCGTTCCTAAGACGTATGATCTTGTGATCGACCTCTATGACGTCATCGGCTATCAGTGTAGAAATGAGATTGGCTTCGTCCAGGTCGGTGACGGCTATGAAGAGATCGCTCTCTCTATCCATCAACTTTCCATACGTTTCCGGATCCTCTATGTCTCCATGTATCGCAAGTATGTCGAGGCTCTCCTGGAGCCGCTGCAGCGCCTCTCTGTTTCGATCTATCACCGTAACGTTGTGGGTGACGCATAGTGTGCGGGCCAGATTGAAGCCTACCCTCCCCGCACCGGCAATTATTATATCCACACTACTTCTCCTCTCTTTTGGAGAGAATCTTTCTCGCCCTCACCTCTTTAAGTTTCTCTCTCCTGCGTCTGATTCTCTCTTTTATATTTCTTATTCGTCCTATTTCGGTCTCTTCGAGATCGACCTCGGCATTCTCTATAACCTCCCCAACTTTTACCTCCAGCATTTCAGACTTTTTCATCGCAAGAATCTGGGATGTAAATACGCTTCTATGGCCGGTGATCAGAAAGCTTATGACTGCGCTCAAAGCGGCGTAGTGGGCGATCTCCAGACCGAAAAGCTCCACCGCCATGATCGTAGCGGCGATCGGCGTATTTGTCGATCCGGCCAGTACGCTCACAAAACCGAGAGCCGCAAATAGCGCTATATGCTCGCCCCCTATCAGTTGTCCGAAGAGATGGCCGCTTGTAGCGCCTATATAGAAAATGGGTGTTATGATTCCACCGCTGCCGCCGACACCGAGTGTAATGGATGTATAGAGCGTTTTAAGCAAAAATGCATACCACGGCAGATCTTTGGAGAAGTATGGATCTGGATTAAGGGTGTCTCTTATCGTCTCGAGCCCGAGCCCCAGATATATGTCTCCAAACAGAATAGTTAAAACCATCAGAACGGAACCGCCACCAAAAGCTACGATATACGGATTTAACGAGATTCTCTTTATATATTTTTGAGCGCCGCTAACGGCAGTGACCACAATGTCCGATATGAAACCGAAAAAGAGGCCGGCGGCGACCACCTGTAGTATCAAAGGCAGATCCAGCACAATATTTTGGTAGAAACGGATATCGAAATAGGTGTACTCTATGCCGAGAAACTGGGCTGTAGTGAATGCAGCGAACCCGGCTATGAACGAAGGCAGAAGCACATCGTAGAGGATAACGCCGATTATTAGTACTTCTACACCGAAAATCGCACCTGCAATCGGTGTGCCGAAGACCGATGCGAAACCGGCGCTTATGCCGCATATAACTAGCTTCTTGCGATCCTCTTTACTGAATCGAAGAATGTCGGAAAGCAGTGAAGCGGCACCGGCACCTATCTGTGCCCCCGGCCCTTCCTTCCCGACAGACCCGCCTGCGAATATCGTTATCACGGTGGCAAAAAGCTTTACCGGTATTACGGCAATATCTATCTTTCCATGTTTTTTATGTACCGCCTCTATCACCTTTTCGGTGCCGTGCCCCTCCGCACTGGGCGCAAAAGTGTGCACGATCCAAACGGTAATCACCAGTGCAAAAGGGAGAAGGTAGTAGTACTCGAAAGGGATCTCCATACGGCTGTTCTCGGCAACCTGCAGAATCTTCAGGAAAAGGGTCACTACGGCACCTATGACTACACCGACAACGGAAGATAGCACTACCCATTTCGTAACGCTGAAAAAAATCGCGGTCTGTTCGGTAACATGTTTACGTATCATGCAGGCAGTCCAGGTTCGGTTCCATAAAAGAGCGATCTTATGCGGCAACAGCAAATAGAAGGATATACCGAAATTGTCATTATTTGATTATAGCGCGATATATATGAAAATTTTAGAAATTTCCTCTAATTTTATTATTAGCATAGATGATATTATAAGTTATAAATAGATGATTTACAATATTTTTTTTAGAAGTCGGTGATTTTATGTTGCAAAACCACCATGACGTTAATGTGGAACTCTACCTGCCTGAAGGTTGGCAATCTCCATTCGCAACGGTTTCGAAACTCTCTTTTACATTATCCGGATCGAAGTAGATCGATTCGGACGGGAACGCAAACTCGAGACCGTTGCGATCCAATATCTCCCATATCTTCAGAAGGACATCCTGTTTGATCGCAAGCCACTCCTCCCACTTCGTCGTTTCGGTAAAGGCGTAGACGAGGATGTTGACCGAAGAGTCCGCGAACTCGTCGAGATATACGAGAAGGGTGGTCTTTACACCGTACTTGTCCTCTGCCGATATCAGTTTCTTCTCTTTTCTCGTCTGCTTTCTTATAAGGCCCCTGTCTATCTTCTGCGGAGTCGCGATGCCTGGGTGCGAAACGAGCATCTGCCTGATCTCTTCGAGCGCTTTCGTCAGGTTTTCCCGTTTAGATCCGTATGTAACCCCAAGATACATCTTTATGCGGCGCCCCACCGTCCGCTTGCTCCAGTTTTTCAGAGGGGTATTGGCGAGTGTCGAGTTGGGAACGGTTATCAGGGCGTTGTCGAATGTCCTTATGAAAGTGCTTATAAATCCTATCTCTACGACCGTTCCCTCCACATCCTTCGTCTCTATCCAGTCACCCTGGGAGAAGGAGTTGTCGAAGATTATCTTCAAGAGGCCGAAGAAGTTGCTGAGCGTATTCTGAGCCGCGAGCGCTATGGCGAGACCGCCGATACCGAGCGAAGCGAGCAGTCCGGTAATGTTTACCCCCATCTTTACAAGGAGCATGAAGATCGCTATCGTGACCACCGTAATCTTCAGGATCGAGATGACGAGGTTCACCAGCTCCTGGCGCATCTGCCTGTTTTTCAGCTCACCATGCTTTATCAGGTAGTCGAAGAAGAGGCTGTCTATTATGACCATCGCTATGTAGGCACCGATCCCGAGGTAGACGGCATAGAAGAGAATCCCGGTACTTTCCGCCAGCGGTTTCGGATAGAGCAGCACCTCGAGGCCGAGTTCGAAGCCGAAGGCGAGCACCAGAAGATAGAGAGGCCTTCTGATCCCGTCGAGATTCGCCAGGAGCATCTCATCGATACGGTCCCTCTTTTTCAGAATCTGCCTCTTCAAGAAGGCGTAGAGCCTGTAGTAGACGACGAAGCCGGCTCCCCATGCAAGTAGCATTATCAGAAGAAAAATCAGGACTCTCCCCATATCGAGATAGAGGTACCGCAGGTAAGTGTTTATTTTGGCGAAGAGCTCTATATCGTTTATCTTCTCTATAATCTCGTCGAGTTTGAAGATCGCCGCCAGAGACCTGTAGTGCAGAAGAGATGGGTTAGAAGAGAGATACTCCAAAAAGTCCCCGAAAAATGCGGTATGCATCTTCAGTTCGGTATAGTTTTTGACGATCTGCTGAGAGATGGCGTCTTTGAGCGGCCTGGCCCCTTCATAGGCTTTGAGAAACCGCTCCATCGGGATGGAGCGAAGGTACTCTATCTCCTTCTCTATAGCCGCATCGAGGGCCTTGTCGTCCATCGAGGTCCAGCTGTCGGCAAGGTTTACGAAGAAGCGGTAGATATGCTCCTTCGTCTCGAGAGACTTCAGGGCTATCCTGTCCCTCGTAACGGCGGCCGTATAGCCGTACTCGCTGTTTACGCCTATCCTTGCCAGAAGGCGGGAGCGCTCGTTTTTGGCTTCCGAGGGGTCGAAAAAGGGGTTTTTCTCCCTCTTTACGTCGTACGGTCTCTCTTTGAGAATCGCGATAAGCTGGTTGAAGCTGGCCACACGCTCGTCCACCATCGAAGAGAGGTCCGGAGGCTTCCGCTCCGCTGTGGCGTTGACCTCTTTCGAAGCTGCGACACTTTTGCCCTTTTCGGGCGAGTAGAAGCTCTTCTCTATCTCGACGACACTCTCCCAGAATCCGGAAGCCGCAAAGAGAATTACAGCGACGCCCAAAAGGAGTAGAAGTCGTCTCATGGTTGTGTCTCCTCAGTCGAAAATAACCGTTTTGTTGGCGTAGACGAATATCTTGTCTTCGAGCGCCAGCTTCAGGGCTTTCGCAAGCACTATCTTCTCCACATCGCGTCCCGCGCTCTGCATCTGCCTCCAGTCCATGGCATGATCGACCGGTATCGTACCCTGCGCGATGATAGGCCCCTCGTCCAGGTTGTTGTTTACGAAGTGGGCAGTGGCCCCTATGATCTTTACGCCGCGGTCATATGCCTGTTTATAGGGGTTTGCACCTATGAATGCCGGAAGGAAAGAGTGGTGGATGTTTATGATCCTCTCTTCGAAACGGCTCACGAACTCCGGTGTAAGTATCCGCATATATTTCGCCAGCACGATATAGTCTATCTCTCCGAAAGAGTCTATCGCCTCGAGTATCAGCTCTTCGTGCTCGGCCCTCTGCAGCCCCTCGTGGCTTACGCATATGTAGGGGATATCGAACCTCTCGACAAGCCCTTTGAGTATCTCGTAGTTGGATACGACCCCGACGATCTGCGCTTCGAGTTCGCCCGCTTCGTGTCGGATCAGGATATCCCCGAGGCAGTGGCTCTCTTTGGTCGCCATTATCACCACCCGCTTCGGCCGCGGCTCCGCAAGCCTGATAACGGCATCTTTGGGAAGAACCAGCTTCAGCTCCGCCTCCAGCGCGTCGGGATCGAACTTTCCGCTCACCTCGCTGCGCATGAAGAACTTCCCGTTTTGAGCATCGACGAACTCACGGTTCTTCTCTACATTGAGACCGAAATCGAAGAAGGTTTTGCTTATCTTGTAGACGAGGCCCTTTTCATCCCTGCAGTCTATCAAAACGCGGTAATGCCTGGTCATCTGAGCCCTTTGTTTGGTTTGTGCGATTATACCAAACGGCTGTTGAAATAGAGATGCGGGGGTCGTCGGACATCACCGCACCGCTCCCGCTTCCGCTTTTTTATGCGCGGAAGCTTCAAAGGCGGCCCGAAAGCATCTCGGTGGCCTCCTCCCCTTCCATCGGCTTTCCGTAAAAGTATCCCTGAATCGTCGTCAGTCCGAGATTTTGGAAAAACTCCTTCTGCTCGACCCTCTCCACACCTTCTACTACACAACCGAGCCTGAACGTATCTACGATGCTCTTCATTATGGTTACGAGCGCTTCATCTTTGGCATCCCCCGGAATGTTCTCGACGAACGCCCTGTCTATTTTGAGCTCATCTATCGGGAGCTTGTGGATGTAGCGCAACGACGAGTAGCCGGTCCCGAAGTCGTCGAGCGATATCTTCAGACCCATCCTCTTCAGCTCTTCCACAAACTCCAGCTCCTTTTGGGTACAGGCCATGAGTTCGCTCTCGGTTATCTCCACAGTAACGTACTCGAGCAGGTCGGACCCTTTCAGCAGCTTCAAAATACGGTCGTCTTCGAAATCGCTGATATTGAAGTTGACCGAAAGCGAAACCCCGAACCCCGTATCGTGCCACTTTTTGAGCTGCAGAAGTGCCTTTTTCAAGACGATGAAGTCTATCTTCCCCATCAGTCCGTACTCCTGCGCGACAGGCAGGAAAAGTCCAGGCTGCACCAGCTCCCCCTTTTCGTTACGCCACCTCACAAGCGCTTCGAAACCGAGAACCCTGCCCTCCAAAGAGTCGACTTTCGGCTGGTAGTGTACGATAAACTCCTCATCCTTCACGGCAGCGTTGAGGGCGTCGAGAACGGAGCGCTTTTCGGCGATAATATACCCCATATACTCTTCGTAAAAAAGCACCCTCTTTTTTCCTCCGCTCTTCGCCATAGAGAGCGCGGAGTTGGCGTTTTTGACCACATCTTTGGCGCTTGTCGCCCTTTTTGGGTAGGTGCAGACCCCAATGCTCATAGTGACGAGAAGGCTCTTTCCTATTATCGATATGTTCTTTTCGAAAAAAGACTCTATCTTTTCGGTGAGCCCCCTCGCCTCGGCTTCCGTACCCTCGTAGAGTATGACGAACTCGTCACCCCCGTAGCGGTAGACGTAGCCGGGCGATGCGATCTCCTTGAGAAGTTCGCCGACACTTTTGATCACGATGTCGCCGAAGAGGTGGCCGAAAGTGTTGTTGATGGTTTTGAAGTTGTCGATATCGAGAAAAATTACGGAGAACTCCCTTTTCGACTCGATCTTTCTCTCTATATCTTCAAGAAGTCTATCTTTGTTGCGCAAAGAGGTAAGGGTGTCGTGGCTCTTTAGGTAGTTGCTGCGCTCCTCGGCGCTCTTGAGCTCTTCGAGTATCACCATTTTGTCGGTTATGTCATATACGATCCCGACCATCTTCAGCGGCTTGCCCTCCTCGTCTCTAATGACGAATCCCTTTTCGTGAATCCATGCGGTCTTCGAGTTTTTGAGTCTTATCTTGTGTTTCAGATCGTAGTACTCTTTTTCGTTCGACAATACGGCTTCGATCTCCTCCAAAACCACCGCTTTCGTATCTTCGTTCAAGACCGCCAGGAACTTTTCGAACGAGGGGGTGTAGTTGTCGGCGTCCTCACCGTATATCTCGATTTTCCGCGGGCTCCACACAACCTCGTCGGTAAGTATGTCCCACTCCCAATAACCTATATTCGCGACATCCTGCGCGATCTCAAAAAGCTTCAGCAGCTGTCCGGTTTCAATATTCAATTTCGTCATGATGAATTAGTATAACAAATATTTTACTGGCAACATAGTGTAACCTCTTCTTATATAACAATATTCCAAAAAGAGCTTCGAAAAAGGGCGGTTCCATTAAAAAGAGAGATGATACGGTTCAGAAAAAGTGTATAAAGATTTCAACCTATCGACCTTTTCAGGCCATCCAGCGAAGCCTCCGCCGCCTTTAGACCCTCTTCGTACGCCCTCTCTGCTTTTTTAAGATCGAATATGTTTATCGCCCCGCATCCTTTCGGCTCGATGTAGAAATCGGCAAAAGCGGCGGAGGCTTTAATGTTGGCGGCCATCATAAGCATCAAAACGCGCACGGTAGAGATGAGAATCCCGGAGGGCTCGGATTTCGGAATCGGATTGACGTTTATTCCCAGAACCGGATAGGGCATCTTTTTGAGCGGCTTCGTAGGCATATTGTCCATGAATCCGCCGTCGGCCAGGAGCGTATCGGCGTATCTGACGGGAGAGAATATCGGAACAAGGGACGAAGATGCCGCGCACAGCTTCGCCGCCGGACCGCTTTCAAAGTATCGAACGGAGCCCTCTTTTAGGTCGGTACAGGCAACGGTGAACGGGATCGGCATATCTTCGATACTGGCAGAGTCGAGACTGCTTTGCATGAGAGACTCTATCCGTTCGAGACCGAAAAGCCCGCCGTCTCCCGGAGCTCCGGCCAGATCTTTGAGCCTCAGATCCTTCATTATCGAAACTATATCCTCCGGGCTCTTGCCGTCGCAAAGCAGTGCCCCGACCAGCGCCCCTCCGCTGCTGCCGCTTACAGCCGCGATCTCGAAACCGTTATCCAAGAGCACCCGTGCGATACCGAGGTGGGCCATCGCGCGTACTCCGCCGCCGGAGAGTGCCAGAGATAGTCTCATCCGCTCTCTTGCACTCCGAATCTCTCCCGAACTGCGGCACGTATGCGGCACCTCAGCTCCTCACCCAGCCTCTTTCCGGCATACCCCTCCTTCAAAAGATCGGCCGGGCGTATCCCCGGATCGAACCTGCTTTCGTAAACTCCGAGATCGGCGGCCCTCTTCTTTACGTCGTCGGCATATATCCCGATCCACTGCTTCAAAGCGAACCGGAGCGAGAGAGCGCCCAGAAACCTGTCGCTTATCTTCGAAGGGATACACTTTTGAAACTTCAAAACCTTTTTGTATATGTTGGGTGTATGTATCCTGTCGCAGAGCTTTTCAGGGTTCAGGTGCAGATCGCACGACAAAACATAGAGGAAAACGTACGGGCGCATTTCGGTGTCGACGAACTTCAGAGCGCGTACCATATGTCGCGCCGTCTTGAAAAAGTCTCCCCTCTTCAGCGAAAAACCTAGAATCTTGCGGTCGATACCGACCCTGCTCATTTCGAAAAGTCCGTAGTGAAGAAGCGGCGCCCGAAACATCTTTTCGAACTCCCAGAATATACGCTCGCCGCTCAGGTCGTCGAATGAGATCGTGCACATCAGCTCCCGGCTTCTACTTTCTATTCTGAATCCGAGACGTGCGGCGAACTGCATCGCCCGCAGTACACGCAGGGAGTCATCGGTGAAGGTATCGGGGTCGACCACCCTTATAAGACGCCTTTCAATATCTTCGAGCCCGCCCCAGTGGTCGACGATTTTGCCGCTCTCGAGGTCGAGCATCAGCGCATTCATGGTAAAATCTCTCCGCCTCGAGGCCTCTTTCGTATCTTTCGCCAGAGTCACTTCGAAGCCCCTGTGGCCGGCGGCCACCTTCTTCTCCGTTCTCGGCAGCGCGATATCTATATCTTCATACTTGTAAACGAAAAAGCTCCTGCCCACACCCTTCGCCCCGAGCCTCCGCATAGCCTCTTCGAAGGTTTTCTCATCGATACCGAAACACTCGATGTCCAGATCGTTGAGAGGCCGGTTCATAACCATATCCCTTACGGCGCCGCCGACAAGAAAGAGGCGTGCTTCGGGGTAGTTTTTTCTGAAAAACTCCATTACGGTGTCGAGCTCTTTTTGAACTCTCTTTGGCGGGTGAGGTATCATCGGGACTCTTTCATCTCATCTATGCCGAAACCTGGTCGGCTCCGGCGGCTGAGAGGCTCGTAAAATTCGCGTAGCAGGCGCTATTAAGAAACGCTCCAGAAATTCACTTGCGCTTTTTGAGGGTATCGATACGCTCGTCGAGAAGTGCCAACAGATACTCGAGAAAGTTGAGGGTAAGATCTATCTTTGCCTCTACACGCTTGTTGTTTGGAGACTGAAACCCCTCGAAGAGTACGAGGAGGCGCTCTCTAAGACTCTCCAGAAACACCCTCTCCTCTTCTGCGGTGTCGGAGCCGGGAGAGTGCTCCTCTCTCTTTGCGTCATCCTCTACGCCTCTGCCCTCTTTTTGAAGGGTACGCTCTTTTGCCCCTTCTACAGATTCGTCAACCTTACGGGAGCCACGGTCCGTCTCGGCCGTTTCAGGCTCCTCACCGAGCTCCGCTATCGTGGAAAGAATAACATCTTTGAGTTCCATATCATCTACCCCCGGAGTTCTGAAAGCCAGCGCTCAAACTCGGCGAATTCGGCGTCGCTCTCCATCTCTACAAAAAAGCTCTTCATCTTTTCGTTCACCCCGCCGAAGTGGCGCCTTATGCCCGAAAGCCGCCTTATGGCCACCCTCGCCTCATGGTTGCCGGGATCTTTTTTCAAAATCTCTTTGTATATCTCCAGCGCGTCGCTCTTTAGACCCTGCAGCTCGTATATCTGGGCGAGGGTCAGGGTCTTCATAGTATCACTTCGACGCGTAGTTCGCTATGATCGATCCGATCTCGCTTGTAGAGCATACCTCTTTCGCATCGTATGCGCTCAGATCCTGCGTTCTGTACCCTTCGTGAAGCGCCTGTTTTATCGCACGCTCTATCCGGTCGGCCGCCGCCTCCTCGTTGAGGGCGAAACGGAGCATCATCGCCGCACTCGCTATCGTCGCGATCGGGTTCGATATACCCTGCCCCGCTATATCGGGCGCGGAGCCGTGGATGGGCTCGTAAAGGCCGTACTTCTCACCGATCGAAGCCGACGGCAGCAGCCCTATGGAGCCGCTCAGCATACTCGCTTCGTCGCTAAGAATGTCGCCGAATATGTTTCCGGTCAAGATGACGTCGAACTGCTTGGGGTCTCTAATCAGCTGCATCGCGGCGTTGTCCACATACATATGGCTCAGGGTCACGTCTGGGTACTCCTTCGCGACCTCTTCGACCGTATCCCTCCAGAGCTGGCTTACATCCAGGACGTTGGCCTTATCTACGGAGCAGACCCTCTTGTTCCTCTTCATCGCTATCTCGAAGGCCACCTTGGCTATACGCACGATTTCGGGCTTCGTATACACCATCGTGTTGAACGCCTTCTCTCCGTCGTTTCCACGGGGCTCGCCGAAGTAGATGCCGCCTATCAGTTCCCTGACCACCATCAGGTCCACACCCTCTATGACGGAGGGTTTGAGTGTGGAGGCGTTTACGAGCTCGTCGTAGACCGTAACGGGTCTGAGGTTCGCAAAGACCTGCAGCTCTTTTCTAAGTTTCAAAAGGCCTGTTTCGGGGCGCTTCTCCCTGGGCAGCGAGTCCCACTTCTCGCCCCCTATCGCTCCGAAGAGTACGGCATCCGCCTTCTTCACACCCTCGAGCGTCTCCTTCGGGGCCGGGTCACCGGTAGCGTCTATCGCCGCACCGCCCAGAAGATACTCTTCGTACTTCAGTTCGAACCCCTCACAGAAACTTACCGCATCGAGAACCTTTACCGCCTCTTCGATGATCTCCGGGCCGATTCCGTCGCCTTTTATCAGAGCAATCTTGTAGCTTCTCATCATGCACGCTCCCGCTTGAGCATCTCGGCCTTGGCGTAGTTCATGAGCCCGCCGCAGGCCAGCAGCTCCTGCATAAACTCCGGAATGGGCTGGAACCGGTAGGTTATCTCTCTGTTGAGATCGATTATATTTCCCTTGTCCATCTCTATAGAGATGAGATCTCCTGCTTCTATGTTGTCGCTCTCTTTGAGCTCGAATATGGGGAGCCCCATATTGAAAGCGTTGCGGTAGAAGATTCGGGCAAAGCTCTTGGCCACCACCGCCGCTACACCGGCAGCCTTCAGGGCTATCGGCGCATGCTCCCGGCTGCTGCCGCAGCCGAAGTTCTCACCCGCCACGATGATATCGCCGGGCTGCATCTTCTTGACGAATTCTGGATCCGCATCCTCCATGACATGCTTGGCCAGTTCGTGGGGGTCGGATGTATTGAGGTATCTCGCGGCGATTATGAGATCGGTGTCGATATTGTCACCGAACTTCCACACTTTTCCGGTAATTACGTTCATCAAATTCCTTTGAAGCTCTTTAAAATTTACGCGGATTATATCAAAAAGTGGGATGGAGTTACTTTAAACGCCTCCATTAACGCCGAAAAGCCTCTCCGCCAGAGAGGGCGGGGACGGGCCGCAGCGCCCTACGGGACTCTTTAGCGCTTGAGGTTGTTGACTATCTGAAGCATCTCGTCGCTTGTGGTTATAGCTTTCGAATTCGCTTCGTATGCACGCTGACCGGTGATAAGATCGGTCATCTCTTCTACAAGCTGGACATTGCTCATTTCGACGAACCCCTGGCGTATCTGGCCCAGCCCGTCGAGCCCCGGCACACCCTCTATCGGATCGCCGGAGGCCGAAGTGTTTACATAGAGGTTGTCGCCGAGGGAGTGGAGACCCGCCGGGTTTATGAAGTTTGTAAGCTGAATCTGGGCTATGTCCGTAGCCTCCTGCTGTCCGGCCTGCAGAACAGAAACCGTACCGTCCGTTCCTATCGAGATGGCCACCGCATCCTCGGGAATGACAACTTCCGGCGAAAGCTTGTATCCGTCCGAGTTCACCATCGTGCCGGCAGCGTCGAGTTTGAACGCGCCGTTTCTTGTATAGGCCTCCGTCCCGTCAGGCAGAAGCACTTTGAAAAATCCGTTCCCGGTTATCGCCAGGTCGAGATTGTTTCCGGTCTCTTTGAAGTTTCCCTGTGTGAACTGCTTAGCTATGGCGGTGGGTCTCACACCGAGCCCGACGGAGATCCCCGTAGGAGACTTGGTCTGCTCGCTCGTGGAGGTTCCGGCGTACTCCATAGTCTGGTACATCAGATCGGCGAACTCCGCCCTCTGCTTTTTGTAGCCTATCGTATTGACGTTCGCGATATTGTTAGATGTCGTATCTATCTGGATCTGCTGGGCCACCATCCCGGTAGCCGCGCTATATAGTGATCGTATCATAATATCAGCCTCCTCGCCTTATGCTCTGATCGATGCCAGTTTGTTTATCGCCTCGCTGTTCAAATCATCCATCTGCGCACTCATCGCCTTCTGGTACATCTCCACCAGGCGGTTGGTCTCTATCAGCTCGGTCATCTGTCGTACCGGGTTTACATTGCTCTTCTCTATCATGCCCTGCTTCAGCGCGGAAAGTCCCCTCGCAACATGTAGATCGGCCTCTTTCACTCCCCCTTCAAGGGTAAAGAGGTTCTCCCCTTCCGGCTTCAGGCTCTGCATATCGTCTACACGCACGATCATGAGCGAATCGACATAGACCGGCGTATCGGGGGCGGTCGGGTCCATATACTCTACCCTCCCGCTTCCGTCAATCTTGATCTGGGCCGCCTCGGCGGGAATGGTGAGCGGCCGGCGGCTCCTGAAATAGGCCGACGGCAGAACCGGGTACCCCTCTTTCGTGACCATCCGCCCCTTCTCGTCGAGCTTGAACGAACCGTCTCTCGTAAGACGTACACCAGCTGGTGTCTCTACCGCGAAAAAGAGATCCCTGTCGCCCAGGGCCAGATCGAGGGGATTTCCCGTAGCCTCCATGGGCCCCATGGAGAAGTCTGTATACTCCTCTACGACACGGGGCACCCTGTTTATCGAGCGGTTGAAAAACTTCGCGGCCTCTTTGGTGTGGTTGTGCAGCGGAAGTTCATCACGCTCCTGCTGATAGATGCGCATGAAGTCCCCGATTATATGATTTCTCTGTTTGTATCCGTTCGTGTTCATGTTCGCCAGGTTGTTGCTTATCTGGTCGAGCCTGTTGAACTGCGTGACCATACCCCCGGTTACACTGTAAAAGCCGTTTTGCATCTGCGATCCTTGCTGCGTTGTCGATGTTATACCAATCCCGGATTTAGAGACGATTTTACGTATATGCTATTTAACCAAGCAATAACCGTTCCACTCCCGCCGAAACGAAAAATCGATTTTTTTTCATCTGAGGATAAACTTTTTTTTTCGTATGCCGATTCTATTCTCGGTGGCACAGACCGGCGGGTCTGAAATCGATTTTTTAAAAGTCCCCCCTTTTTCATCGATTCAGTTCCCTTTCTTTTTTGTATTACGATCAAGGCCCGCCCGGCCTGTGCCGATCAACGGAGCGGACAATGCAAAAGAGCGCTATTCCCTGTTTTCACGACTCGACTTCATCTCTTGTTTTTCATCCGCAATCACCGTCACTACGGGCTACCGGAAAAGCATATGGCCTATTAATTTACAGTTTACTTTTTTTTGGATATAATCCCCCTTACTCTCACGCAAGGAGCTTAACCCGATATGACTGCAAAAGAGCTCAATCAAGCACTTGAAAAACTGTTCGAAGAACACAAAAACGAAAAATATATCACATACGAAAAGATTGTCCAGATTTTCGAAAAACAGCCCACACTCGCACAGGCGAAAAACGTACTGAAACTCTCCAAAAAGTACGGTATCAAAATCATCACCTCAAGCGAGCGCGCCATGCTCCTCAACATCGAAGAGGCCGAAAAGCGCGAATCCGACAAACAGAAGTTGAGCGACGACTCCCTCGAAGACGAGTTCGACTTTACGAGAGAGAAGGAGCTGCTGGAGTGGTCAAGAAGCGACTCCCCCGTCAGGATGTACCTTAGGGAGATGGGGCAGATACCGCTTTTGACCAAAGAGGAGGAGATCGAAATAAGCAAAAAGATCGAGATGGGGGAGGATATAATCCTCGACGCCATCTGTTCGGTTCCCTACCTGATAGACTTCATCCTCGACTACAAAGAGCCGCTGATAAACCGCGAACGCCGCGTAAAAGAGCTCTTCAAGAGCTTCGAGGAGAGCGACTCCGACGAAAGCGAAGAGGAGAGCGAATCTTCCAAAAAGTCCTCCAGGGACAACAAGCGCGTGGCCAAAGTGGTAGAGACCTTCAAAGCTCTCGAAAAGGCGAAAAAGGATTGGATGAAGACCCTCTCCAAGGCTCCGGCCGAAGATGCGAGCGAAGAGGAGAAGTTCCACTACCAGCTCGTCCTCTCTTTCAAGAAGAAGGTACTCAAAGAGCGCCTTCTCGACCTCGGACCGACCTCCAAGCTGATAAACGAACTCGTAAAGTCGATGGAGACTGCACTCAAAAGCGACGAGGGCTTCGACAAGGAGCTCAAGCGCCTCGAATACCGCCTGCCTCTTTTCAACGAGCAGCTCAGGGAGAACCACCGCAAAATCCTCGAAAACATCGTCAACATGAGCAAAGAGGAGATCGCCGCCGCGGTTCCGGAGGCTACGATGGTGAGCACATACCTGCAGATAAAGAAGCTCTTCCAGACGAAAGAGGCGAGCAAAGACAGCTTCAACCTCGACCCGGAAAAACTGCAGGAGATTCTTGAGCAGATCAAGCGCGGAAAGAAGATCTCCGAAGAGGCGAAGACGAGGATGGCGAAGTCGAACCTGAGGCTCGTCGTCTCGATAGCCAAGCGCTACACAAACCGCGGGCTCCCCTTCCTAGACCTGATACAGGAGGGCAACATAGGCCTCATGAAGGCGGTAGACAAGTTCGAATACAAAAAGGGGTACAAGTTTTCGACATACGCTACATGGTGGATAAGGCAGGCCATTAGCCGCGCCATTGCAGACCAGGCACGGACTATACGCATCCCGATCCATATGATCGAGACGATAAACCGCATAAACAAGATCATGCGCAAATATCTGCAGGAGACAGGCAAGGAGCCCGATGTCGAGACCATAGCCAAAGATGTCGGCCTCAGCGTGGACAAGGTCAAAAACGTCATCAAAATCACGAAAGAGCCTGTGAGCCTCGAAGCACCGGTAGGGAGCGAAGAGGATGGACGGTTCGGAGACTTCATAGAGGACAAAAGCTCCGCAAGCCCGATAGAGTCGGTTATGAAAGAGGATCTGAAGCACCAGATAGACGATGTCCTCGATCAGCTAAACGAGAGAGAGAAGGCTGTTATATGTATGCGTTTCGGCCTTATGCAGGACGAGAGCGACCGTACCCTCGAAGAGATCGGCAAAGAGCTCAACGTAACACGAGAGAGGGTGCGCCAGATAGAGAGCAGTGCCATCAAAAAACTGAAGCACCCGAAAGTCGGGCGTAAACTCAAAAACTACATAGAGGAGTAGGTCCGGGAGGGTTTCAAGATCATGTGCCGCACCGGGGTGCGGCTTGAAGCGGAAGAGTCTCTACAAGCGTTATGAAAGATCTCTAATCATGGAATTTTTGGAAAAATGGATCGAATACGACTACAACCCCTGGATCCTTTTCGACAGCAACGGAAGGGTTAAGACGCTGAATCAGGAGGCGCAGTTTCTTCTGGCCGAAGTAACGGTAAAAGAGATTTTCGAACTGGCGGTCGCCTACGCCAATATCTCATACGGCTTCAAGACGACCATGCTCGACCTCTCGTACGGACGCTACGAATTTTTCGGAATCATGGTCGGTTACGAAGACAACGACACCATAGCCATCAGACTCTACCAGAAGCCCCCCGAGAGGATAAGCAACCCGCATATCGACGATATGGGTTCCCACAACATCTACAACCTTATCGATCTTGCGGTCAGTGCAAACTCTATAAGCCGCAAACACGGCTTCACGACCTCTTTCGACCCTACATTTCCGGAGATGAAGATACACCCGGAGGAGTTTGTAAGGCTTATGGGTGAGATATTCGGCTGCTTCAGAGACACGGAACCGGTAGAGATAACGATGACACTCAAAACGGGTGAGACACTGAAGTTTGAAAAGAGGCGCTACCCGATTTTCCAAATCGCGGTAAAGGGCGATCTCGACAGCTCCTGCGGCATCTCCCCGCTTGGCGAAACCGCAAAAAAACTGAACGGCTACATAATCAAGAAAGAGGGCCGCATACTCTTCGAAGCACCGCTTATTTCGGCATAGCGGCGCAGACTCTTCACGAGCGGTTCATCCGCCAAAGGGCGGCCGCCGTAATCAGGGGCGCGGCACCGGCCCCCGCAAGATATGGGATCGGATCGAAAACTCCGGCCGAGACAAGCCTGTAAACGGCATAGAGCAAAACCGCATACGCCCCCAGCCTGTAGAGGGAGAGTGCAGGCTTTGCACTCTTTAAGAGGCTCTTTAAACCCGGCCGCTTCTCCTTGAGTCTCGACCTCTCCTCTTTCAACACTTTCGCCGCATCCTGCTCCTGCGGCAGATCCTCCTCCCACAAGCCGAAACGGTCGTCTATGCGCTCCGTCTCATCCTGAAGCTCGTGGTGAGGGGAGCTTTCTGCACTGCCATGCACCATCTGCCAGTATCCGAACGAACTGGCAGCCACTACGAGCAGGGCACTGAAAAAGCCCGTCTCGTAGTTTAGAAGCGCAACACTCCCAAATATGTACCACGCGGCCGCACCGCCCGCTACAGCGGCTGCAGCCAGAAGGGCGGCCAGGTTACGAATCTTCTTCGTCGTCATCGAGTTTGCGGTAGTCTCTGTACCTGGGATCGTTTTTGAGCTCTTCCAGAGACCTCATCTGCTTCTTGTAGGCTTTGTAGACATTCAGGATCGCCGCGGCCACTCCCCAGAAGACTCCGAGCCAAAAGAGCCATTCGTAACCGAAGAGCTTCTTCATTCCGATACCGAGCCCCACACCGATAACGACGGCTACGACCATAGAGATACCGAGCGACAGATCGCCGGCACCCTCTATGAGCTTTTTGACTTTGGGTTTATGCTCTTCGGACATTAAAGGGCGCCCATCACTTCATGCGCATTTCGTACCGTTTCGTCTATCATAGCCTCCGTTATCTTGGTGCTTATGAAGCCGGTCTCGAACTGGCTGCACGCAAAGTAGAAACCCCTATCGAGCATCGCCCTGTGGAACTTCGCGAAGCGATCGGTGTCGCTCTTTAGGGCATCGTCGAAATTTTTCACCGGCTTGTCGTTGAAGAAGAAACCGAACATGCTTCCTCTCACATCTACCTGAAGCGGTATTTCGTGCGCCTCGGCGGCGGCTTTGAAGCCGTTCATCAGCCTCTCTGCGCGCATCTGCAGGATCTCGTAGATCGCCACGTCGGCTTTGAGCTGCCTGATCTGCGCAAGACCGGCAGCCATCGCCACAGGGTTGCCGCTGAGTGTTCCGGCCTGATAGACCGGCCCCTCCGGGCTAAGCTGCGCCATTATATCGGCACGTCCGCCGAAAGCTCCGACCGGCATTCCGCCCCCTATCACCTTGCCGAGGGTCACCAGATCCGGTTTTACGTCGGTTATACCCTGCGCACCGGTCAAAGATGCCCTGAAGCCGCTCATGACCTCGTCGAAAAGTAGCAGCGTACCGTGCTCGTCGCAGAGCTCTCTAAGCTCTCTCAAAAAGTCCTCTTCGGCAGGTACCAGCCCCATGTTGCCGGCTATCGGCTCTATGACGATACAGGCTATATCGTCACTCGCATCGAAACAGGCCTTTACGCTCTCTATGTCGTTGTAGTCGGCAAGCAGTGTATGTTTGGCGAAATCTGCAGGCACTCCCGGAGAGTTGGGGGAGCCGAACGTCACCGCACCGCTTCCCGCCTGAACGAGAAGGGAGTCGCTGTGGCCGTGGTAGCACCCCTTGAACTTCACTATATCGTCGCGGCCGGTGAAGCCTCTAGCCAGCCGGATCGCACTCATAACGGCTTCGGTACCGCTGTTTACGAATCGCACCTTGTCTATCGACTCGAACAGTGTCACGATCTCTTCGGCCAGCTCCGTCTCCAAAACGGTGGGAGCTCCGAAGCTAAGACCCTTTCTGGCCGTCTCGATCACGGCCGCTTCAACTTCGGGATCGCAGTGGCCGAATATAAGCGGCCCCCAGCTCTGGACATAGTCGACATAGCGATTGCCGTCGATATCCACGAGATAGGCCCCTTCACCGCAATCTATGAACGGGGGTGTACCCCCTACACTCCCGAAAGCCCTGACCGGGGAGTCGACCCCGCCGGGAATGACCTTTTTCGCCTCTTCGTACGCCTCAATGCTTCTCGTATGTTTCATCGCAGATCCTCACATCAAATTTTTGGCCTATTATAGGCAAATACCGGTTAAGATGAAATTATAATGTTTACACAAACGAAACAGACTTATGCCATAATTTCGACTCTGATCAACAGATAATTCGCAAGACAACAGAGATTCGTGAATCTATATAGTCCAAAACAAGGCGCAGCTGGATAGGATTTAATAGATTCAAGCAGCGGCATATTACGGAGACAAATGAAGAGACGAAAATCGATAGCGCTTATTTTATCCATCCTATTCCATATTGCCGTGCTCTCTCTGCTTTGGATTTTTTTGCAAAGAGCCGAGCAGAAGATGTTGACAGCCTCATCCGCAAAGAGGGTAGATATATCGCTATCCGATTTCATAACAGCTCCACCCGCTCCTGCCGAAGCGAAAAAGAGCACACCCCCCGCAAAACCCGGACCCCCAAAACCAAAACCAAAACCAAATCCAAAACCAAAAACCATTAACCCAAAACCTCAAACCTCAAACCCAAAACCTGCCAAAAGAGCGGTGGAGCCCGGAAAAACAGAACGCAAAGAGATCAAAAAGAGCAGACCCGCTCCGTCGTCGAAAGCTCCCAAAGAGGCGAAACTGGAAAAAGCGGTTTTCGAAAAGACGCATGAAACAGAAAAAACAGAAAAAACAGAAAAAACAGAAAAAACGGAAAAAACGGAAAAAACGGAAAAAACGGAAAAAACGGAAAATGCAGAGAAAGAGACAGTGAAAAGACCGGCAGAAACAGCGTCTCCACTATCAAGACTTGCCGAGTCACTCGCTGCACCGTCGATGCCTGCCGAGACTCCGAAGCCTCCTACGATAGACGAGATCGGAAACGCCCTTTCAAACCGTGAATTCAGGGCCCTCTACAAAGATGAGTTCGACCGCTTCACACCGGAGCAGAAGAGGTTTATAAAAGACAACCTGTCGCGTATCCAGGGAATCACTCAGCACTATCTGACCGTAAGGGGTTACCCATATGCCGCAGCGAGGCTCGGGCAGGACGGCATGAACATCGTGGAGTTCTACCTGCACCCGAACGGCGACATAAGCGGGCTCAAAGTCATACAGGGCGCAGGGTTCGAAGAGCTCGACAAAAACTCGCTCGACACGATCAAAACGGCATATAAGGACTACCCGCGCCCAAAAGAGACGACCAAAATACGCTTCTATATCTACTACCGCCTCTATTAAGGTGTTCGATTCGAAACCAACTTACGCTGATTCCGGACCAAACATGCGGCTTGACAGGGAGTGAGCGGCCCTACAGCCTACCTACATACATCTATCACGCTCTCCTCATTGGGGTAGAGGTAGATCTCGACTCTTCTGTTGATCGCCATATTCTCCGGTGAATCGTTCGGCACAAGCGGTTTGCCGAAAGAGCACCCCCTGGCGTATATCCTGTTTGAGACACCCATCCCCTTCAGCATCTCGGCAACGGTGAAGGCCCGCTTCTGAGAGAGTTTAAGATTGTAGTCGTATGAGCCCCTGCTGTCGGTATGCCCGACGACCTGCACGATTGTGTCTGGGTAGTTCTTGAGCACCTCGACCAACCTCTCTATCTTCTCCTTCGCCTCCCGGGTAGGTTCGTAGGAGTCGGTGGCGAACATCATCCTACTCTTGAACGTTATCTTTACATAGTTGTCATGCTTTGTGACTATGATGTCGCTGCTCTTTGCGGCACTCGCCTCGTCACCGCTTACACCGGTCTGCATCGAGTCGGCCACCTCCTGCGCCTGTTTGTCGAGGCTGTAGCCTATGACCCCTCCAGCGGCCGCGCCCACGGCGGCGCCGATAGCGGCGTTTTTACCCTTGTGGTGTTTACTCGTTATCGCACCCAAAGCCGCACCGACAAGCGTACCTATAAGAACACCGCTTTTGGTGTTTTGCGCATCGTTGGGCGCTTCGCCGTTTTTCGCGGCACAGCCGGTCAACAGCACCGCAGCCGCGACGGCGAGAGCGGAACTTCTGAAAAAAAGTCTCATTTTTATCTCCTTATATTTATTTTATACGTTTTTACGGGCAAAGCCCGAAAAAACGGCAGGGACTGAAGTCCCTACAACCCCCTAAAGCTTCGAAATCTCAGATTTCGAGACGACATTCCGTCAACGAAACGTCGGGTTATTTCAACAACCAGGGTCTTACGGGCAAAGTCCGAAAAAACAGCAGGGACTGAAGTCTCTACAGCTACCGGAAACATAAAAAAACAACGCCATTTAAAAACCAAAAACCAAAAACCAAAAACCAAAAACCAAAAACCAAAAACCAAAAACCAAAAACCAAAAACCAAAAACCAAAAACCAAAAACCAAAAACCAAAAACTCAATCGGAAAATTTCTCGAGCATCCCCTTCGCACTCTTGTAGATCGGCTCATCCACGAAGCCGAGCTCCTCGTCGGCAAAGCCGCTGCAGTCAGGGTCGGACTCGAAAAGCTCGACGACGCGTCTTGCCCACTCCAGCTCCTCTTCGTCGGGCGAGAAAACGTGGTTGGCTATCTCGACCTGCGCGGGAGAGATGCACCCTTTCGCGTGGTACCCCATCCTCTTTTCGAGCAGACACCAGTTTTCGAACCCTTCGGTATCGGTATAGTCCTGATAGACGAACGAAACGGGCAGAACTCCGAGCGTAGAAGCTTTGGCGAGGAATCTCGCGAGGATGTAGTGCATTGTCGGATTGTGCAGCTGCACTATACGCTGCGACAGCCCCATCGAAGCGAGCAGATCGAGCACACCGAGGTAAAATGCCTCCACCCTGCTATCGACACGCAGCGAAGAGAGCGCTTCGAACGCCTCTTTCGTCTCTATCGAGAGGTGCACATTTATCCTCCCGTCCACAAGATCGAGAGCCTCTTCGACATCCGCCGCGCTTCTTACTTTCGGCACCCTTATCGCATCCGGCAAGACGCCGTTGAGATAGGCGATCTCCTCTTTTCCGCCCCTATCAAGCGGATTTATTCTGACGACGGTGCGGGAGCGGACGGTACCCGCTTCGGCAAGAAAGAGCGCTATGAGGCGAAGCGCCATCGGCTTTTGCGCCGGTGCCACGCCGTCTTCGAGGTTCAGTATGACCATATCGGCGGCCAGCTCATCCAGACGGTTCAGGTGGCGCAGGCGGTGTCCCG
>JALWMA010000099.1 GCA_027081015.1 Campylobacterales bacterium
ATCGTACAGTCGACAAGGTCTGCTTCTATGGTGATTCGGTCGGTATGTACCACTATGCGTCGCATCGGATGTTTGCTGATGTAATCGAGCGTGATATTGAGTATTGTCCCTTTCTTGGTTTTTCCGATTGCGGTGTATACGTCATCGGCATCGATCATGAGTGAAGAGATTTTTTCATCTATAGCCGAAACGGAAGCAATTTCTCCAAAAAGCATAAGTGAATAATCCAATTCATGGCTCAGGTCGCGCAGGACGCCTCCGCCATTTTGTACAGAAGCGCTATAGGTTTGCCGATAATCTCTTCCGGGGCGCCAAGTCGGGAGGTGCTGCCCCGCCATTATGCCGGCGTAGAGGACTTTTTCACTTTTTAAAAGTTTTTCGATTTTTTCGATAATAGGATGGAAGCGGAGATTGTAGGCGACATAGACCTCATTATCTCCCGGATCGAGCTCCCTGTATCGGCAAAAAAGCGGTTTTTCCACCAGAATTTTTCGGTGTTGAACATGTTGCACAAGGTACTCAAGGGTATCGTAATGTTTCGCAGTCTCATTTGCGATGATGAAATAGTCGTATTCGTCCAGAGGTACATTTTCCAGCCGGTCGAAACACCTGCAGTCACACTTTTCGGTGCGGGAACTTACTACATCAACCGTTTCGACTTCTTCGAAACTTTTCAGGATTTCCCTATGCCTTTTGCCTATGGAGCCGTAACCTATGACAAGCACTTTCAATCGAACACCTTGTTGTATTCACGGTTGGCTTTTTCATACTCTTCTATCCGGCCGATATCGAGCCAGTACTCCCGCAGCGGAAACGAGATTGCCCGCTCTCCTTGCTGGATGAGCTTTTCAAATAGTGCCGGCATGTCGTAATATCCGTTGGGAATCAGATCGAGACACTCCGGGTTTAGCATATATATGCCGGCACTCACGAAGAATCTGTGAACCGGCTTCTCCTCTATTGAGCTGATTTTACCGTCTTCTATATTGACGACACCGTATGGAACCTGAAAATCATACTCGCGTACACACATACTGGCAGCGGCATCGTTGTCCAAATGATACTGGAGCATGTTTTCAAAATTTACATTGGTAAGAAGATCTCCGTTCATCACGAAAAACGGCTCTTTCGGTCTTCTTTTAAGCAGGCTGAGTGCGCCGGCCGTTCCCATCCTCTCCTTTTCCAGGACATACTCTATATTGACTCCGAATCTGCTCCCGTCACCGAAGTACTCTTTGATGATATCTGCTTTATAGTTGACGCACATTATGATATCGGTGAATCCGTGGGAGGCGAATCGCTCTACTATTGTCTGCAGGATGGGTCTTCCCCCTACATGCAGCATCGGCTTGGGGGTCGTCTCTGTCAACGGACGCAGACGGCTTCCCAGGCCTCCTACCATCAGCACCACCTTGTTTGGATGGGTTTTCGGTTTTAGAAGTTCGTCAAGCATTGCGATTTGCACGACTCTTCCAAGGTCATCCACCACCGGGATCTGGTAAATCTTTTTGGCTGTACAGATATTTATGATCGATTCTCTATCCTCGTCTACGCCTACTGTTACGGGATGTATGTTATAGACCTCTTCGATACTCTCATCAAGACTCTTTCCGTTCAGTATGGCTCTGCGGATGTCACCGTCCGTGATAGTGCCAAGAAGCCTGTTGTCTTTATCGGTAACCACCGCAAGTTTTATGGCGCCGCTGTCGATTATATGCAGGGCCTCTCTTATCGTGGCGTCCGGCTTCAGTTTTACGGTATCTATCTTTTTCATTTTATACTCTTTGGCTCATAAAAAGACTTTCTTACAGAAAGATCACTCTTTTCCAAAACTTCCACTATACGCTCGGAGGCATGACCGTCTCCGTAGATGTTTTTTATGTTTTTACACCTTTTTTGAAAATCGTCGGAAAAAGCTTTTCGGATGGCTCTCTCTATCTCATCGAGTCGGCAGTCGATTGTGTTGTCGCTTCGCAGGCGGCCTCGTTGTCTGTCGCCTATGTTCACTACCGGTTTCTTGAAGCTTGCCGCTTCTATGATGCCGCTGGAGGTATTGCCTACAAGGATATCTGCATGTTTCATGGCTGCCAGGTAGCGTTTCTGCCCAAGACTCTTTACGGCTTTGTACTTATGGGGATCTTTGCGGCAGAATTTTTCGATCGCTTCGTTGATCACATACCCCCCCTCGTCGGCATTGGCATAAGTAAAAAGCACCGATAGTCCGGTATGCTCCAGTGCGTTAAGTATCTCGTCGATCTCGCTTTTCGGAGTCGATCCCGAGAGTGTTTCGGGGTGATATGTAAACAGCGCCGTTTTATCTCCGAAGCTCCACCCCAATGACTCTTCCAATTCTTTTTTGGACGGCAGAGACAAAGAGAGTATATTGTCGATTCCGGGAGCGCCTACAGTGAAGACTCTGGCCGGATCTTCACCCATTCTGATTATTCGCTGCCGGTAAATTTCTGTAGCGGTGAAGTGCAAATGGCTCATTTTTGTTACGGCATGGCGGATCTGCTCGTCTACAGCCCCCTCGGTAGTCTCTCCTCCATGAATGTGAGCGATAGGGATATTCATGAGTAGCGCAGTTGTGGCTGCGGCCAAAGTTTCATATCTGTCCCCCAACAGAAGTATGATATCCGGTTCAAGACGACGATAAACATCCGAAAGAAGAGTTGTTGCCATACCCGTGCTTTTTGCTATAGAGGAGTTCGTATCGGCACAAAGAAGATTTTCCACCGTCTCATCCACACTGAAGCCGTCTTCCTCAATTTGACGAAGTGTGAGTCCAAATTGGGGAGCGAGGTGCATCGTGGTCGCTACAAGCTGAAGCTGCAGTTTCTCTGAGTTTTTAATTTTTTTCATTATAGGTACGAAAAGACCATATTCGGCTCTGGTACCGGTAACGACGCAAACTCTTCTCTTATCGTTCATATAACATCATCCGTATCGTAATCTTTAACAGCTTCGGTGCCCACTACTTCG
>JALWMA010000100.1 GCA_027081015.1 Campylobacterales bacterium
GCGCAGAGCTTTCTGCTTACGAAGTCCCAAAAACGTACCGTCAAGAAAAACAGAGATACGCTCATTCATATCAGAAAACCCGGTATGACACAGGAGCACCTCGAACTCTACAACCGCTACCACAAGCACAAAAGCGAAACGGCAGGATGGAACTATACACCCATAAACCCGCAGCTCTACTACGAAAACTTCGTAGACGGCGCACACGATTTCGGAAAAGAGGTTCTCTACTTCATAGACGACAAGCTGGTAGGAGTAGACCTCATAGACATCACCGAAGACGGGATAAGCTCCATATACTTCTATTACGACCCCGACTATTCGAAACAGTCGCTCGGCACATACTCCCTCTTGATGCAGATAGAGCTGGCCAAACGAATGAACCTGCGCTGGATCTACCTGGGCTACTGGGTTGACGGCTGTCGATCGTTCGCCTATAAAATGAACTACAAGCCCCTGGAGATTCTGGACGGTTTTCCGCCGCTCGAGAGCGAGCCGGAGTGGAGACCGCTGAAGTAACACCACCCCCACTTACGCTCAAGAGCCGCACAGGCAAATAAGATAATTTTTGTCCTATTTTTAAATCTTCATATTACCTGATCTTCTTTATCGAATTTTTTGATCTATTTGCTACAATCCGCAAAAATCTTGATAAAGGAGAGAGAGATGAAAAAATCACTTCTTGCCATGGCGATCTTCGCCCTCGCTTCTACAGCATACGCGGAGGATACAGTCCAGTATGCCGACACTACCTACGGCCCTTCCGATACCGTAGTCCACTACGACATCGACAGGCATCAGGAGAAGAGCGGAATGGACAAAACGAACATTCCAAACAGCAACATCTACCCGAAAACGGAAGAGAACAGATAGAGCGGCTTTCGGGGGGCAGCCCCTCCCGGGCCTTTAGAGTTTGGCCATCTCCAGCCTGATTAAGGAGATAATCTTCTCATACTCCGACTCGGGGATCTTCCCGCTTCTTGCATAAAGCACCACACCGTTCGGATCTATGACGGCTATGTTGGCGTCGTCATCCGCCATATTCCAGACTTCGACACCCTTCTTGACTCTATCTTTTACATAAATCGTATCGGGATACTTTTTCTGCTTGCTTTTAAGCGCTGCCGCTATAGCGAAGTCGGGCATCCATGTAGCAGCCATGTTTATGACGGCCACGGAGCGGTATCGGCTGCGGTCGAACTTCTGCTCTTTCAGCCTCTGCACGAACTCCTCGTTGAGATCTTTTTTGTCCGGATCCACATAGAAAAGCACCGTGACTTTATCTTTCAGCGTATCGCTTTTAAAGGCCGTGCCGTCGACCTTCCCGCCCTCTTTTGCCGATAGCTCCAGAGATGGAAGCGGCTTGCCGGCCTCGAGGGCAAAGAGGGGCGAAAGAGCCGCCAAAGAGGCGAGCAGAAACGCCAAGAGCGGTCTCATTTAACGAGCGCTTCCGCACGGGCTACGACGTTTTCGATCGTAAAGCCGAAGTGTTTGAAGAGGTCGGACGCTTTGCCGCTGGCGCCGAAACTCTCCATACACAGAACATCGTCGGCAAAACGGTACCACTCGCTGCCGCTGGCGGCTTCGACGGCGAGAACTTTGGTATCGGGGTCTATTACGCCATCTATATACTCCCGCGGCTGCTGCAAAAAGAGCTCATAGCACGGTACCGATACGACATTCGCCATAACGCCGCGCTCTTCGAGGTGGCATCCGCTCTGGAGTGCCAGCATCACTTCGCTGCCGCTGGCAACGATGGTCAAGACGGCGTTTTCGCGCCTTTTAATCAGATAGCCGCCCTTTTCGGCACTTCCGAAGGCTATTTTATCCTCCCCTTTAAGGACTTTGAGCTTCTGGCGGCTGCAGACGAATGCAGAGGGCGCATTCAGGCCCAGCGCCGCCTTCCAGCAGGCGACGTTTTCAGTCGCATCCGCAGGTCTGAATGTGTAAAATCCCGGAAGCGCCCTGAACTGGCTCAGGTGTTCAATGGGCTGGTGGGTAGGGCCGTCTTCGCCTACGCCTATGCTGTCGTGGGTCCAGACGAAAAAGTGGCGCAGGCCGCTCAGAGCCGCTATTCTGACCGCGGGCTTCATATAGTCGCTGAATACGAAGAAGGTGGCACTAAACGGCAGAAGCGGACCGTATGCGGCCATGCCGTTACAGATGGCGGCCATGGCGTGTTCGCGTATGCCGAAGTGGATGTTTCTGCCGAGCGGATAGTCTCTCATATCCTTCAGTTCGGTTTTGTTCGAGGGCGCCAGGTCGGCGCTTCCGCCCAGGAAGCCCGGAACGGCCCTGGCTATGGCGTTGAGTATCTTTCCGTTGCTGTCGCGTGTAGCCACTTCGCTTCCGGGTTCGAACTCGGGCCACTCTATCGCATCGAAATCCGGGTTCAAAAGCCTCTCGAGCGCTTCGTTCTGCTCGATGTAGGGGGCCTGCTTGAGAAGGTGGTTCCACTCTTTTTCGGCCAGGTCGCCCTCCTCTACCGCACAGCGGAACCGAACAAGCACATCTTCGGGTATGAAAAACTTTTTATCGGGGTCGAATCCGGCAACCTCTTTGGCGCGACGGATCAGATCTTCACCGAGCGGGGCGCCGTGGCTGTTGTGGTCGCCCGCCATCTCGAGCGCACCCTTCGCTATTATCGTATGGGCGATTATGAGTACCGGCTTGTCGGCTCTTTTGGCGATTTCGATGGCTTCGTCTATCTGCTCGTAGTTGTGGCCGTCGGTCTCTATGACCTTCCACCCCTGCGCCTCGAATCGGAGCTTCACATCTTCATCCCACGCCAGGGAGGTGTCGCCCTCTATCGTGATCCTGTTTGAGTCGTATATCATGATGAGATTGTCGAGCTGCTGCTTTCCGGCTATCGCGCACGCCTCGTAGCTTATGCCCTCCAT
>JALWMA010000101.1 GCA_027081015.1 Campylobacterales bacterium
GGACTGTATGATCGAAATATCGCAATCTTTGTCGTAATAGACATTCAACGCCATTGTTCTATCCTTTGGAGAAAATTTGGGTGATTATATTGAAAGAGGACTTTGAAGCATATAAATTCTCTTTCTGATCTCAGTTTATAAACTTTACATGGTAATATAAAATTTTCTCGAAAACAGCGATCTCGAAGCTTGGCGGGTCGCAGGGACGCTCACCTCCTGCCAAATTGCGGGCTATGCCCGGAATTTTCGTAACATCGGCAAATCAGTGCAATAATTTCGCAAAATGACGATTATAGATTCAGCACGGTTTTTATGTAGTACTTAAAATCTCTCATGTACGACACAAAATTCGAAAGTTTTCTGTTCAAAGGTCAATAGATCATGATAAAAAATATGACAATAAAAAAGCGGCTCACAATTCTCAGCCTGCTTGCGATAGTCACCATCACCCTCTACGCCCTGAAGGTACTACATACGGATTACAACAGATACCTGGACGCTTCGAGGGCAATAAAGGGGACGGAGCTCTCCGTAAAGTTGAGCGATATGCTCCACGAGTTTCAGAAAGAGAGGGGTGCGAGTGCCGGTTTTTTGAGTTCGAAAGGTAAAAAATTCAAAGAGACACTGCTAAAACAGAGGGAGCTCACCGACAAAAAGATAGAGGTTTACAGAAGCTATCTAAAGAACCATAACGACGAGTTTACGGCTGAAGCCGAAAGGTCCATAGACCTCTCCGGACTGCAGAACATGAGAAATATGGTCGACTCGATGTCGGTCAGTACGAAAGAGGCGGTCGACTACTACACAGCCATAAATGAATCGATCATCGATACCGTCGGGAGGCTCTCTACGAAAGTCGCCGATCCCGAGCTGAAGAACCTTATGAACTCCCTCCTGCTATTCATAAGCGGCAAGGAGCGGGCCGGAATCGAGCGGGCCGTCCTCTCCGGGGCCTTCTCCAAAGATAGGTTCGACAAATTCCTATACTCCAAATTCATCTCCGTCCTGGCCCAGCAGAAAGCCTTTTTCCACCTCTTCGAGGTTACCGCCAACGAAAAGCTGAAAAAATACTACGCAAAGATAAAATCGGAACCCGCCTTTCTGGAGGTGGAGAGGATGAGGAGCATCGCTCAGAGCAAAAGGAAAGAGTTCGGAGTGGACGCTTCATACTGGTTCGAAACGATAACAAAGAAGATAAACGGCCTTAAAAAGATTGAAAACTTTATCCAGAAGCAGATTCTCGAGAGATCGGAGGATGCCAAGGAGAGCGCACTGGCAGAGCTGCTGATACTGGCTCTCTTGTCGCTCTTTACGCTTGTCGTCATAGGGTACATCTCAAGCAGTGTGACAAAATCGATAATCATCTCCATAGAGCGCCTGAGAGGCCTGATAGAGAGAATCAACAGGGGAGACCTTTCGGTAGAGGTTGAGCGTAGGCATGTGAGCCGAAACGAGATGGATGTGATCACGAAACTTATCGACTCCCTCGTATCGACCATCAGGGAGCTTACCGGCCGCATAAACCGCTCCGTCGATATGGCCTCGAGGGGCGATTTCAGCACCAAACTGAGCGACCGAAACATGGAAGGGGACTTCGCGACGGCTATACATATGGTCCAAAACGGCATAGAAGCGATGGAGGAGTCACACAAGAAGCAGCAGATCATAAACTTCGCCTCCAAGCTCCACTCCATAGGCGATGTAGGCGAGGGGCTCTCGCTGATGCAGAACGAAATCTCGAAGCTCATAGAGGATCTGGGGCATATCCTGAAGACAACCGGAAATACGAGTGAGCAGTCTTCCCGAAGCATAGAGACACTCGAAGATATTCTGCAGAAGCTCGAGTCGCTCGTAATGCAGATAAACGACTCCAACAGCTCCATAGAGCGCCTGAATGCGATGAGCAACGAGATCACCTCGGTGGTGGACCTCATCAAGGATATCGCCGACCAGACGAACCTGCTGGCGCTCAATGCGGCCATAGAGGCGGCACGTGCGGGTGAGCACGGCCGCGGCTTCGCAGTGGTCGCCGACGAAGTCAGGAAACTTGCGGAGCGCACGCAGAAAGCCACCGGCGAAATCAATGTATCGATCAATACAATGAAGCAGGAGTCGAGCTCGATAATGGAAAAATCGGAGACGATGACAAAGGTGGCCGGAGTCGTCTCCGACGCTGTAGCCGAATTCAAAGAGATGATGCACGGACTCGACTCGGACGCGAAGGAGATGTCGGAACTCATAGAGGAGATGGGGGACCAGGTCTTCGTAATTCGCACGAAGATCGACCACATAATACTCAAATCCAACGGCTACAACGCGATGGTCGAAGCCAGGGACGACATAAATCTTTACGACTACGACAATTGCAGCCTAACCGAGTGGTACACCTCGGAAGGGAAAAAGAGGTTTGGATCGACTGCGAGTTATCAGAAGCTGCAGGCTCCGCACAAAACCTTCCACGATCTGATCTTGCAGAATCTGCAGTTCATAAAAGGAGAGGATCGCCGCCTGGAGCAGGAGGAGATAATCATAGAGAATTTCGTCCGTATCGAAGAGGCCGGCAGAGAGCTTTTCAGGCTGCTCGACAGCATGAGGGAGGAGCTTCATGCAAACAGGCGGAGAGACGGTGCCGAAGCGATGTCGACAGCCGCAGAGCGCTCATAGCCCGGCAGATCCATTTAGATAAATACGTCCGTAAGTATCGATGGTGTAGAATATACAAACTTCCAA
>JALWMA010000102.1 GCA_027081015.1 Campylobacterales bacterium
GTAAAAGATCTGAGCGCGACGGCTCAATCAGGAGGCCCGCAGGCCGCCTTATGAGTCGTCTTGTTTTTTCATTATGAAAACACTCAGGCGACTCCCTTTGGTATAATGGGCTTGGGCAAACACACAACCAAAAAGGGAGTCGCTTGAATGTTTTCCTGGCTTCAAAATCTCGAACATAAAAGGTGGTGGAACATGTTTGTCATTGTCGGTTTTGTTTTTGCGATTCTCTTTGGAACGAAAGCCATTACGATTGTCGATCCGGAGGCGGGCTTCCTTCTTTCTATAGCGCTTCTCGCATTTGGTATCGGTGAAGCCGCGAACCATAAAGAGGTGACCAGCTACGAAACCACTAAAATAACTCATTTCGACCCCTATTTGGATAGAGAATATTTCATGGACGAGATAAGAAACTCTCCATTCGTTCGTGTTCCTACCGGTAAAACCTATGTCAGAAAGCCTGTTTTTGTCGGCATAGTGCTCGACGCGATGGCCGCAGTGCTTTTTTTGGCTGGTGTAATCAAGCTTTTCGTTTAGCGGCATGTTGTCTCCTTCGCTCTTTTTTCTTGACGCAAAGCGCACTGGCGAGCCTTTGGTATAATCGAAATGCAAGACCCAAAGGCTCGTCAATACACTCAAGGAGCCAAGATGGACACCAGAGAACTTCGCCTGGCCGCAATGCGGTTTTACTGAGACCCGCACAGTTGACCCGTCCCGGCATAGATGAGCAAGGCGCCTATGGCTATGTTGATGAGAAAGTCGATTGCGCGTCTGACAGCGCTTTTGTCTATGGTTAGAATAAACAGCGACGAAAGGCTCCATAGTACGCCGACAAAGATATAAAGATATGACATTTTCTACTCCTTGGTATATTTTTGAAAATTTCACCGTCGCACTCATCTCACTCGGCCTTTTCTTTGTTGGGCTTGGCGAATTTGCCAACCAGTCGTTTCAGTACGGCCTTGCCTTTAACAAACAGGGCGAGAATATAGGCCATACCCGGCGAGACGTTCGCGTCCATACGCTCCCGGGCTATGTTTTGGACATCATCGGATTCTTCCTGATCACCGCCGGCCTCCATCATATGTTTTCTCATTAGCGCGGCTTCGGCGATGGCCTGGCCGCCCATGCAGTGCTCAAAGACAGTACAGTCTTTGCATTTGCACGGGATTGCGTATAGATTCCCGTCGATGCTTTGAAAAGTCATGTTGTATCCTTTCTATGGGTATTCACGTATTTACCCACGCGGCCGCTGACGGTTCACCATTTGAAATCACCCTATCAACTCCTCTTCCAATGGATCTGTTAGAGTGGGCCGCTCAACAAAGTTTTGAGTCCAAAACTCTATGAACGGCTCTTCTTGTATGCATTCTCTGCATCTGTACTCCCTCTCTGGCTCGCTCGGGAGTCTCTTGGCCGGTTGCCTGCCACCGGCTGGGTTGTAAAAGATCTGAGCGCGACGGCTCAATCAGGAGGCCCGCAGGCCGCCTTATGAGTCGTCTTGTTTTTTCATTATGAAAACACTCAGGCGACTCCCTTTGGTATAATGGGCGTGGGCAAACACACAACCAAAAAGGGAGTCGCTTGAATGTTTCTGTATATTTGGAAATTTGATAACGGCTGCTTCAAAATTAGGCAAGTTTCCGGTAAATGGCTCTTGACAGTTCACCTTGACGATGGAACCGGGGATAAGCTTGGCAGTTATCTTTCTCCCCGCGCGGCCGCTGACGATATTCATCATTTGGACCCAGAATATGGTTTGCCTTTTGAAATCACCATGTCGACTCCTCTTCCAATGGACCTATCAGAGTGGGAGAAGTTACGATTTTCCTGATTTCTCTTAAAGCCTCGCATCTTCTCTTCGTATTATCAATATAAATCTCCCATTCAACCGGTACCACTCCGGCTTCCAGAAGCTCTTTTAGCTTCTCTTCGCCGAGAATCTCTTTTGCTTTTTGCGTTGCGACATTCTTTCGTCTTGAAAATCTTTCTACTTGCGCTTCGTCCACTGTTTCTCCTTTCTTTTCAACTTCGAGTGGGCCGCTCAACAAAGTTTTGAGTCCAAAACTCTATGAACGGCTCTTCTTGTATGCATTCGCTGCATCTGTGCTCCCTCTCTGGCTCGCTCGGGAGTCTCTTGGCCGGTTGCCTGCCACCGGCTGGGTTGTAAAAGATCTGAGCGCGACGGCTCAAGCAATCTTCCGTAGAAGATAAGCTATATCGGAATTATGCACTACGTATAATTATATTAAGCTTAAAAATTATGCAACACGTATAATTACGCCATAATTTCCAATAAACTGTTTACAAGGGAGAGAGCCCTTATGCCCAGGCAATAGAGTATATAGATGAAATAAGATCCCAGAAGGCCATGACTGTAGACGGAAGCGCCTTTGAGAATCGTGGGGAGATGAGATTATATGTCTATATCATCGCAGATATGCTGCCCAAAATGAAATCGATGTTGGAGAAAGAGGACTTTGAAACGCTTCCGGACGGTGAGAGCCAATACCGGTGCCATAAAAAACTGAAGGCCATATAGAGGTTGTGCCGTATCGTCGTCTTGTCGGGATTGCCAGGCAGAGGAACCAGGCTTTTTCAAAAAAACCAGGACCGATATAAGATCCGCCTCCGGGCGGTTTGAAGCGTTGATGCCGGGCTGTTTCTTCTGTCTATATTGAAGAGATCATCGAGTCGAACGTCTCTTCTATCGCGCTCTTTTCGGTAAATTTTTTCAGATCGAACCCGATTTTAGAAACCACCTTGGAGGCATTTTTCTCTTTTTCGTCTTTGATTTCGTAGATATATCCGAAAACAGGGTGGATAGGGTTTTCTACTATTTTGCCTCTCACCGCCCTGTTTATATCCGAAGTGTTTGCAAGGCTTCCTATGATCGTGGGGAAGAGCTCTGTTTTTTTGTTTTTTTTGACTCTGATGAGCATATCGAATATTTTGGAGTCGGTGGTTATATCTATGTATTTTTTATACTTCCTGTTCGCCACTTCTATGCTCTCTTTTCTGACTTGCAGAATCCTGGAGGATTTGGTTTCCGGCCTGGGGAACTTGTAGGCGACGTATTGATTGTACAAGGAGGCCAGCTCGTCGTTGAGATCGTAAAGCATTTTGCCGGTGAAGATCCGGCTGAAAGAGAAGTCGTCAAAATATAGGTGCCTATTGGCAATATCCGCGAAACCCTTTGTTTTCGAGAGCTCCTCGTTCAGATACTTCAACAGGCCGCCAAGAGAATCTTTGTGGATAATGTTGCAGTGTATGCTCTTCATCTCGTCATCGCTTATGAGCCTGAAGCCGAACGACTTTCCGTCGTGTGCCATGACGCCTATATTGGTAAACTCGAGAGCGTTTCTGTTTTGATGATAGTGGATTACTCTGTACTCTATTTTTCTCATTCGAACAACTCAAACGGACACTCGCCGGATTTTTTGAAGTTTGCACGCACTCTATGCGCCAGCAGTTCCGCTATCTCTTTTTTGAATTTCACCGGCTCCCACTCCTCGGGGAGTTTTTCAATGATGTTGAGAATTTTACTGTATATCGTTTTAAACTGCTCTTTTACAGGCGTTTTGTGCATGGCTTTTCTCAACAGGTAGCGCTCGTCTTTCAGTATGTCGCAGGTTTGCAGCGCCAAGGCGTAGTTTCCGTAATTGCCGTTTAACATGGCCTCATAGGCTCTGTGTTCAAGAAGCGCTTGCCCGAAATCTATGATATAGTGCCTGTGCTCACCCTTCGCGTAGAGTATGTTCGGGTTTTGTGTGTAGCGGTCTTTGTTTAGAAGTGCGTTGTCTATATAGGCGGTATTTTTGACCAACTTATTCGTAAAACCGTCGCAGGCTTTTTGGGCATGATCTATTTTGAAGACTCCTATGTTGATGCCGATGGAACCTTTTGCGTTTTCGAGTGATTCATCATCGATGAGACGGCTTTTTCTGGCATCTTCGAACAGAAAGATGTCGTCTTCACGCAACTCTACGTATTTCAGGGGCGGGATGTTGATTTCAAGGTTGAACTCATCGGCGAAAAGGCGCGCCAAGGTTTCGTTGAATATCGATATATCTTTTTGCATACCGTCATATCTGAATTTCAAAAGATACTCCCGGTCGTCGTTCGCTACAATCCATACCGGTCTTGTGCCGCCGAAATCGGGAGAGCCGACGATTCGTCTTATGCCGAGAACCATCTACCGCTCCTTCTCCTGCAGTCTGCTCGAGATATGCATCTGCATGTGTATGAACGGTTTGCCGAGTATCTCCCAGTCTACGCCGAGATCTTTTACGGGCTGTACCGGCGGGTAGGTGTCGTTGAAGCTTATGACCCTTATGTCTCCGTTTCCCAGGAACTGCACCTGTTTTATCTGTACCGTGTCTCCGTAGCGCAAGAGGTAGACCGCATCGGGGAGTATGACCTCCCTGTGGTTTACCATATCGAACACTACAATGTCGTTTTCACTGTATTTTGGCTCCATGGAGTCGCCGAGAATCTTTCCCGCCATCGTGTTTTTGGGATCGAAGTTTGTGGGGAGTATCTCTTTGGGGAGGTAGATGGACTCCACCATCTCGATGTTCACGAACGCCTCGGCCCCTGCGCCTATGGTTACGAATGGCAGGCGGACCATCTCCTCCAGGAGCTGGATCTCGGGCAGATCGGCGGCGTAGTGCATGGGGTGTTTGCGAATCTCTTCTTTTGCTATGCGTTCACGCTTGGATGGATCGAAGAGATCCTGCTCTGTGACGCCAAGGGCTTTAGCGAAATATGGAATGAGCCTTTCTTCTATCGGCCGCTTTTCATTCAAATATGCATAAATCGTTTGTTCTTTTGGATGCTCATTCGTCCTTTTTGACCGGACATCCCATTCTTCAAACATCCTAACGATTCGAGGCACGCTTATGTTCTTTTGGTCCATTAGCTCTTTAATTCTTCTACCTGTTCCCATATTTCCGCTCCTAAAATCACACATATTGTATGAAAACATTATATGCGGATCGCATAATCATTAAGCTATGTTTTATTATGCGTTGCGTATAATCCATTCATGGACAAAATAAAAAAAATCCTCAAATCAAGTGGATACGCTCAATCGACAGCCTATTCGTTTCTTAATGGTTCAAGATATTTTTTAATGAGCCGTCAAAAGAAAGCAATAAAGAAGGCTATTGCTGAAGGCTGCCTTGATGAAATGCTTTCTCTACCTGATGAATTATCCAATCATACCTCTACCCCTACCACAACCTCAAGTGTAGCGGTGACGGAAAATCCACCCAAGGATGAATAATGCTCGACGACATTTTTGACAGCGAAGAACTTCCGAACTCCTCCATTTACCGCACGGCCCAGAAAGTGGTGCGGGATCTGATGGAACGCGAGGGCAAGAAGATAGAGTGGGTTGCGGCGCAACTTGGCACCACAAAAGGCTATCTTTATGCATCGCTCGATCCAAACCAGACACAAAAGCCGCTTTCTGTGGATCGGGTTGTGGCTATTAGCGAACTAAGCGGAGATGTGCGCATAGTAGAAGAGATGGCGCGACTTTTCGGATATACACTTTGCCGGCCGGACGTCCGGAAAGATCCGGCTACACCCATGAGCGTGGCCGTTAAAACACTCCAGATGGAGCAGGCGCACGGCGAGCTGGCCGGAGAGGTCAGGGAGTCGATCGAAGACGGAGTGATAGACGAAGAGGAGAAGAGGAAGATACGCGACAAGGCTTATGAGCTTCGAAAACTCGCGGCCGGCCTTGAAGAGATGTTGAAGTAACGTTAATTACAAAAGTTTGGCCTTGCCATGACAATACGATATATGAGCTTGAGGAGGCACTGAAATGATTGCAGAAGCAGAAACTACAGAGTGGTCATACAACGAACCGGACAACCCGGTGGTGTTCGATTTCGACAGAGATTTCGACGAGCAGGTGAAAGAGATCCGAAGCGTGAACGGCGGGCGGTTCGTCATAGGGTCTCATGCGTATTTCGTGCTGAAGGCTCTCTTCGAGGGGGAGATCGTGGACGACTACGCCAACAGGCCGACAGATTTCGACGGCTTTCCCGTGCACAATGTGCGAAACAGGATCTCCGAGCTTCGCCATCGCTGGAACGTAAAGATAGGCGTCAGAAAGAGCCCCGGCAAAAAATATGTGCAGTACAAGCTTTATGGCACAAGAGGCGACCATGAGTGAGAAACTTTACCACTTCGACTTGGAGAGGGCTGTACTCTCTACCTGCATTTTCGAGCCCTGGCGGGACGATATTTCGGATCTGCTGCTCTCTTATTCACCGGAGATATTTTACCATCCCGTGCACGTTTCCGTATTTAAGACGTTACAGGCGCTGAAGGTGTCCGACAAGCCGATAGACGAGCAGTTCGTTATGTTGCGGCTAAAGGCGGAGGGTGCATTCGACGAGATCGTATTTTTAGACATTTTGGCGGCGACGCCGCTGGCGAATGTGACGGCATATGTGGAGGAGCTGGAAAAAGCTTACAGGCGCAGGAAGGGAATCGACCTTTCCATAGAGATAAAGAAGCGACTTGCCGAAAGCGACGAGGCGCCCCAGGATGTCATAGCATGGGCGTCGAGCGAAATGGAGGGCATATCCGGGCGCTCCGGTTCGCTCCTGCGCTCAAAGTCGGTTGTGGAGATCGAGGCGCGAGATGCCGAATTTTTGACTCAAAACTGGCTGCCGATACCGAAAGGCTCGGTCACGCTCATTTCAGCCGGTGGCGGCACCGGCAAAACGTGGGTGACGCTCCAGGAGGCGGTTCACGCGGTGATGGAAGATAGTCGGCTTAAAGTCTTCATGTGGCTGACTGAAGATCATGCGGGTATAGTTCGGTCTCGATTCGACGCTATTTGCGACAAAATAGTCTTCAATGTACCGGAAGAGGCAAAACGACGCATCATAATCTCTTCCGACGCTCCCATGGTGATGCTGCAACGCATACGCGGCGGGTATGGCGTCTCTCCGAAATTCCACTTACTGAAACGAGAACTCTCCGATTACGGCCTTATCATCATCGACCCGCTACTTGCTTTCTACGGTGGAGACGAAAACGACAATTCACAGGCGAGACTGTTCATGCAGCCGTGGATAGACTGGGCGAGAGAGAGCGGGAAGTCGATCGTTTTCGTGCACCACTCGAGAAAAGGGAGCGAGACCGGGCCCAAGAGCAGAGGGGCCGGGGCGTTTGTCGACGCAGTGAGGGTCTCTTACGAGATCGAGAAGATCATGGTCAGGCGCGACGGCCGTATGGTGCCGAAGAGGGACAGTCTGCATCTTCGCAAGTTCACGCTTACAAAGGACAACTGGGGAGCGTTCAGGCATCTCGGCGGGTTCGAGTTCGAACGTCATGTAACGCCGATGCAGAGTGCACGAGAAGTTGAAGTGACTTATACGACGATCGACATGCCGGAGATACAATGAGACAAAATTACAAAACCTACCCGACAGACTATATCGAAGAGCTGAAAAGAAAAGGAAAAAGAAAGAAGGCCCGCGCTTTTTTCGAGTACTGGAGCGATATGGAGGAGGGCGAGCACAACTCGGTCCGCTTTTATGCGAATAGCTGGGAGGTTTCGGTCAGCACCGCTCATGCCTGGATAGATGAATTTAACAGAGAAATAGACCTTTTTTTGGATAGCTGGCACATTAGAAATCGACAACACTACACTTATGCCAAAAATCAAGCCGAACACTTACCGAACACTTCGAACACCTGCGAAGCCCGAAAACAAGGGGTTTCGCCAGATGGTGCCGAACACCAACCGAACGAAGTATTTAATATATATGATGATGATAACGGGGGTATGAAACAAAGTTTTGACAAGTGGTTCGAAGATCTTTATTTCATCTACAGATTGAACACTAAACATGCAGGTCGAAAAGATAAAGCGTATGATGAGTGGCAAAGAGTAAGAGGTTTGGTCAAGTATGAGAATCTGAAGCTTGCGATCATGATGTATCTGCATGATCCTGACGTGCAAAAAAGATTTAATTTCGCGAATTTTTTAAAAAATGATGTTTACCTCGCATATCTTCCGAAGAGGATCAAACTGCTCATAGACGGCAAATGGGTTGAAGGAGAGTATGACGACAAAGATCGTGTCTTTAGGGCCGATAACGGATTCAAAGGATATATGAGTTCGGAGACTCTCGTGAAGAAGTTTGCAGATAAAAAGCTGGAGTTTTTGAGATGAAGAAAACAAAGCGTCTTATGTCGTCACGAAAAAGGTATTGGGCAGACTGCAGCAAATGCAGTGCTTCTTTCGATGCCGATAAGGTTGAAGATACGCAAAAGAGGTGCAGCTGCGGTTCTCTTTTGGCCTGGAACGATGGAGAGAAGCTTAAAACTTTGGAAGGGCAAAGGTAGATCTGTTTATGAGGATTACAATCGAATCGAACATAAAACAGATCATAGGAGGATTAAGGCGATTCGCAAATAAAGATCTGCCGTACATCACGATGGTGGCCACGAACAATATAGCGTTCGACGCACTGAACGCTTTGCGAAAAGATGTGGGCAGCAAGCTAAATATTCGCCAAAAGAGCATACCAACTGCATGGAGGGTGAAAAAAGCAACAAAACTTAACCCGTATGCAGTGCTGTATGTAGATGCATGGAGCTGGCAATACAAAGTCTTGAGGCATCACTACACAGGTGGAGACCGTGCGCGAAAAGGCATGGAGAAAGCGATGATCAAATTAGGGTATATGCATAGAAACGAAATACTTACGCCCCCTCCGGGAGTCCGCATTCAGCCCCATACGTATATCGAGATGATGAGTCAGTTAAAGCTGAATTACAAAGCCGGATACTTTTCTAATGAGACAAAGAGGAGCAGGTCAAGGAGAGAAAAGATCAGGGGCAGGGGTGTTAGATATTTCGTGGTTACAGGCAGGTCCGACTCCCCTATGGCTCCGGGTGTATATGCCCGGATGCCTGGTGTAGATAGACCGGTATGTATGTTGAGGATTGCAGAGCGTCCAGAATACAAAAAGAGGCTTGATGATAAAGAGATTGTTAAAAAAGTTATAGCAAGAAGGGCGAAAAAACATTTTGACGATGCGTTCGAGCGTGCAATGGCGATCAGGAGGGCGAAGGGATGGTGATTCTACGGGTCCTTCCTGGGCGAAAAGGCGGAGCGGGTAGTGCGAACCCCGTTGTTTACGTGGTTTGTGGCGTTTTTTGTTGGTTGACGAAATATGAAATTGTCAATGGAGACAAATAGATGCTGATTAGCCAATCCGAATTTGCACGGCGGATCGGAAAGAGTCGTCAATATGTGAACAAAATGGTAAAGAAAGGGGTAATACCAGTATATGATCGTAAACGTGTTGATTATGAAGAGGCTAAACAGATACTGGATGATATAGCGGATCCGCACAGAGAGAAGCAGCGTCAGAAGAATGAAGAGAGGAGGAAAAAAAAAGTAGCGCCGTCCATTTTCGATTTAGAGGGCAAGTATGAGTCGGTGAAAGATATGACCGAAGATGAGCGCAAAAAGGCTGTTGAAAAATTGAAAAATTTGAGGGCTGAAGCAATAGACTCAGGGGTAGATGTAGTAGATGCTGAAAACAGTATAGAAAAGATGAGCATAAAGGAGTTGAATCTATCAATTTTGCGCCAGGAGTTGCGCATAAAAACCGCCAAAGCTGACGAAGCAGAGAAGAAGGTTATACCCATCGAAGATGTAGAGCGTGTCTTTTTTTCCGCAGCACGGGTGATACGTGACGGTTTGATGCAGATACCGGCCAGACTTGCTCCAAGGCTGGCGGTGGCAGGTGACGCTCACGATTGCCGTCTGTTGCTCGAGGAGGAGATCGTTCGACAACTGGAACATATTACGGAGGTGCTTAATGAGCTTTAATCCGGTGATAAAATCTATTGTATCAGGGCTGAAGCCTGATCCGTATGTCACAATCGATGAATGGGCCGATAATTTTCGAAAATTGCCAAGAGGGGCGAGCTCTGAGGCAGGGCAGTATTCCACTGAAAGGATGCCTTACGTCAGAGAGATTATGCGGGAATTGAGCCCGCAAAGCGCGACACAGCAGGTCAAGGTAATCAAGGCGACACAGGTGGGGATGAGTGAGGTTGCGAATAATGTCGCTCTATACTACATGGATGTAGTTCCATCGTCGCAACTGATGATTTTGCCTACAGAGCAGCTTGCCAAGGATCACTCCAACAGAAAGCTTACACCTTCTTTGCGCGCTATGCCATATCTGTCGAAGAGGATTATGGGCGGAAAGAGCAAGGACGATATCGGCGGCATTTTCGAGAAGATATATCCTGGCGGGATGCTAAAGATCGCGTGGGCCGGGTCTATGGCGAACTTCAGATCACTTTCTTGCCGAGTAGTAATTCTGGATGATGTCGATGGGTTCCCTGGGGATGTAGACGGCGAGGGGGATCCGCTGGATCTTGCAAAAAAACGTGCTGACAGTTTCGGCATATCGAGAAAAATTTTCATAAACTCCACCCCTACCGTAGAAGGTGCGTCGAATATCGAGGCCGAATTCAACGCGTCTGATCAACGTCACTATTACATGCCATGCCCGTTCTGTTCCGAATTTGTGAGATTCGAGTTCGAGCATTTCAGTTTCGATTACGACAAAGATAGTTACGAGCTTACGTCTGATCCGGTGTTTGTCTGCCCGAAATGTGGTTCGTTCGTGGAAGAGCATCACAAAACAGAGATGATGAGCAGCGGGAAATGGAAACCGCATAATCCAGGGCACATACATAGAGGCTACAGATTACCGTCATACTATTCTCCGATAGGTTTCGTTTCGTGGCGAGATATTTTCAGAGAGTTCCTCGAGGCACGTGCGCTGCAGAAAAAGGGCGACAACAGGAAGATGAAGGTATGGGTGAATACCAGGGACGCCAGGGTCTGGAAAGAAGAGGTTACGGAGGCCGACGAGAAAATTTTCACAGATCGGTGCGAGGAGTATCCCTTTGAAGTGCCTGCGGAGGTAAAAGTCATTACAGCCGGGGTAGATACCCAGGATGACCGTTTCGAGATCGAGGTCGTAGGCTGGGGAGACTGGGAGGAGACATGGAGTATAGACTACCGCGTAATACATGGAGATCCGCAAGACCCAGAAACTCTGAAGCAGCTGGATCAGTACCTGATGCAAACTTTCGATACCGAAGGCGGCAGGAAGATGAAGATATATGCCGCCGCAATCGACCGGGGAGGCCACAGGTCTAAAGCTATCGACGGCTTCTGCAGAAACAAACTTACCAGGCGCATATTTGCAGTGTTCGGATCTACAAACATAACCACCCCTCCGGTGCCGGTCAGGTCTTCGAAGTCAAAGCATAAAACGAATATCTTCAGAATAGGCGTCAATGCACTAAAAGACGACGTATATGCGAAGATAGTGACAAAAGCGCCCGGACCGAACTATATGCATTTTCCGCAAAAAGGGGCTTATGACGAAGAGTATTTTCGTCAGCTTACAGCTGAGCGGCGTGACTCTAAAGGAAGATGGGAGAAGAAGAGACCAAGAAACGAGGCTTTCGACTGCCGGGTATACGCGACTGCCGCTCTTTTGCTGGCCGGCGTGGATATGAGCAAAATAAGCGGTAAAGAGATCAGGCTGGGAAGTATCGTTGCGAATGAAAGGCCCAGGAGAGAGCGAAAGAGAAAGCGTACCAGATCCGGCGAAGACTGGTCGGACATTATCTAAAGGGGAGGAGAGATGGCGAGACGAAAAGATGTGCTGGACAGTGCGCTTACGCTGCATTTGACCGTCAAGGAGAGGACCAACAGGATTCTGTACGAGCTTGCAAAGGAGCAGGAGGCTACAAAGAGCAAAATTTTGGAGACGCTATTGCATGAGAGCGCTTCGTTCAAAAAAAAGCTTGAAGATCTTAAAAAGAAGGGAGTTTTTTAGTCGACTATTTTTGAATCCCGAAAACAGACAAAATAACGAAAAAGATCGTGGAGGGATTCATGGCTCAGACTCTCGGAGAGCAGCTTGACGAAGTGCAGGAAGCCATTTCGCGGGCGCTGAAAGGGCAGAGTGTCGAGATCGGTGATCGTCGTGTGGAGATGCCAAATCTTCTTCGTCTGCAGAACCTTAGGAAAGAGCTTCTTGTCGAGATCGCCAAATACGGCAGAGACTATGTGCCTGGGGCGTCTACAAAGCCGTTGCCCAGAAAGGCCAGAATTGTTTTTGGCTAATGCGATGCGCCGTTTTGCAGTACGGCAGGCGGCCAAGATACTTCGAAACTATTACGAAGCCGGCAGGCGCACCACAAACAGGGATTTCAACAACTCGATAAATGCACCGTTCGAAGCCACCGCATCGGCAGACAGGGACACGATAAGAGCGAGAGCGCGCTGGCTGCATGAAAACAACGGCATCATGGCGAATATCGATGCCGCCATAGTCAACAACAGTGTCGGCAACGGCATGAAGCTGCAGGTAAAGAGCCGTGACAAGCAGCTGAATGGACGTATAGAAAAGATGTGGCAGAGATGGTGCGAAAAAGAGTTTTGCGATGTCACGAAGCGTCTAAATTTCGGTGACATCCAGCGCATACTACTCGGCCAGAGGATTATGGACGGCGAGATATTCATCGTAAAACGATACAAGAAAGATGTAAAGAATCCTCTCTCGCTGCAAATGATCGAAGCGGACCGTATAACGTCCGGACCGAATATAAAAAGTCCGTCCGAAGATACGGTCGACGGCATCGCCATAGACGAATACGGCGCGCCGAAAAGCTATTTCGTGTCGAAGGGGTTCGACTATACGGAAGTACCTGCGGAAAATGTCATACATTACTACAAAATAGACAACAGATTCACCCAATACAGGGGGATCAGCGAATATAGGCAGGCGATAATCGATCTAAGAAATTTTGCCGGATACATGAGTGCATACATCAAGTCTGCAAGAGCACGGGCAAATGTCGCATATCTGATCGAGACTGCGGATCTTGAAGCGAGGCTGGCAGCAAAAGAGCAGGGGATCGAGGGCGACCCAATCGAAGAGATCAACGACATCATAGTCAGCTACCTGGCACCCGGGGAAAAACCGCATATGCTGGCGGCCAATATGAACGGCGCGGATCACGAGAAATTCGTGCAGTCGGCGGTGAGGCTCATATCTACCGCCAGGAGGGTGAGTTACGAGCTCGCGTTCCGTGACTATTCACAGGTAAATTTTTCGAGTGCTCGCGCATCAATCATACAGGATCACAAACGTTTCAGCAACGAACAGATACACCTTGTTACATATGTACTGCGCCCGATCTACTTCGAGTGGCTCGAGCTCAATGTATATGCGGGAAATATTGAGGGACTCAGGGCGTCCGCGTTCAACGAAAACAGGGATGAGTTCATGCCGCTATGGATACCACCGAAGAGGGAGTGGGTGAATCCCCTACAGGATATTAGGGCGGTCCAGGAGGAGCTTAAGCTCGGCCTTACAACACTCAAAAAAGAGGCTGCGGGAAGAGGAGAGGATATCGAGGATCTCATCGCCCAGAGGCAGGAAGAGATGCGAATGCTCAAAGAAGCGGGCATATCTACGGATGAACTTTTTTAGTCGACTATTTTTAAAGTCGAAAAACCGACAAAATACGAAAAATTAGCGGAGGTGACAATGCCGAGGAGAAAGCTGGAGAGGTCGAAACTGACGGAGCGGGGCATCGAGCGTCGTGCCGCGATTGACCGGTCGGCAATAGACGAGGAGTTGCGAAAAGTATCTATATTGATATCTACGGAGACCCCTTTGCGCCGCACCGACTGGTGGAGTGGTGAGAAGTACGACGAAGTTCTGCTTCACGGAGAAGAGAATGTGGATCTCACGCGTGCGGCGACGGCGAAGCTCAGATATATGCACGGAAGCGGTAAATACGGCGAGCTGCCTATCGGACGGCTCGAAAATGTGCGTCTGGAAAATAGAGAGCTGCGCGCGGACGCGATCTTTTCGGAGGCGAACCCGGATGCGGAGATGCTTTGGCGCATGGTACTGGAGGGGACGCTGACCGAAATATCGGTAGGCGGCAAAAAGCAGGAGGTGCGGATTACCGAGCGAGACGGCGACGTACCTCTGGTGGAGGTGACGCGATGGGAGTTCCAGGAGGCGTCTTTGGTCGATATCGGTGCCGATCCGGCAGCCGGCATCGGTCGAAATCTCGAAAATTCGGAAGGAGAGACAATGGACAAAATCGAAGAACTGAAGCGGCAGCTCGCCGCACTTAGAAAGGATGGCGCAGATTCAGAGACGATTCAGCGCAAACTCGACGATATCGCCAGGGCGATGGAAGAGTTCGGCATGACGATGGAGCAGATAAAAAAAGAGAACGAGGATCTCAAGCGCAGGGGTGAGATAGAGAAGCTGGCCGCCGCTCATTCCGGGCTTATCGGCGAAGACGAACTCAACAGGTTTTTGAACGACGAAACCAAAACGTCAGACGATCTCGCAAGGCACCTGCTCGATCTGAAGAGCTCACAGGACAGGGACCCAGGTTTTCAAAGGGGTGTTCAGGTCGGCGACGAGAAAAAGAGCGAGCAGATTATGCGCGCGGCCGCGGATGCGCTCGTCATGCGCTCCGGTGTCAAACTGGAAAACGCACATCCAGACCACGGCATGTTCATGTCGGCGAACCTGTCGGACATAATGAGAGCGGTAACCGGATATATGGGGTATGACCGTGAAGAGATGATCAAACGTGCGATGAGTACGAGCGACTTCCCGGTGCTCCTGGGCGGTGTCGCCAATAGGGTGCTTTCAGCGGCATACGCAGAAGCGGAGGGGACGTTCGACATGTGGACCGCAGCGACCGAGCTGCCGGATTTCAAGACAAGAACCGAGGCGAGCAGGACGAGACTTGCCGGACGGCTGCGAAAGCTGGCGGAGTATGGAGAGACGAAGAAGAAGGAGAGCAAAGAGGAGGGCGAGAGCTGGCGGCTTTACAGCTACGGCGACGAAGTTACGCTCAGCCGCGAGATGATCATTAACGACGATCTGGGAGCGTTTACGGATCTGGTACGTGATTTTGCGGCCATGGCGAAGCGGACCGCAAACGGGCTTGTCTACGACCTGCTCCAGAAAAAAGGTGACTTCTCCGGCTACAAGATGTCTGACGGAAAGCCTATTTTCGATGCATCGCACAACAATGTCGATACTACCGGAGCGGCGCCAAGCATTGATACGCTCAGCGCGGGACGAACGAAAATGCGCAGACAGAAAGATGCCGCCGGAACCGCGCTGAACATCAACCCGAGCTATATCATCGCAGCACCAGAGAACGAAACTCTCATCAAGCAGCTGCTCACCAGTGAAACAGCTATGGGACAGAGCAATGCCGGTGTCGCAAACCCATTCAGAGGATCTCTGACTCCGATCGTTGACGCGGAGCTCGATGCCGCTCCGTGGTACCTGGCCGCGAACAGGAGAACCATAAAAGTCGGTTATTTGGCCGGCACGAACAGGCAGCCGATAGTCGCGGAGAAAGAGCGTACTCTTCGCCATGTGACGTATGAGTGCGTATTCGATTTCGGTCTGTTTGCGGAGGATTTCCGCGGACTTTACAAAAATGAAGGCGCGTAAGGAGTAGATGATGGCAAAAGAGGCAGTTGAAATACAAAACGGTGTAACGATCGATTATGACCTGACGGCGGATGTCAGCGTCGGGGATGTGGTGCCGCTTGGCACCGGAATGATAGGCGTGGCCACGGTATCCGGGCTGGCGGGAGAGACTATCGCCGTCGGGGTAGAAAATGTCTACGAGATAGCGGCGGCCGCCGCAGATGCGATAGCAGTGGGTGATCTGCTCTATTTCGACGCAACGAACAGGGTCTTGACTAAAACTGCGTCTGGAAACGTAAGAGCAGGGCGTGCGGTATCTGCAAAAGCAGGGTCCGCATCCGGCACTGTCTTGATCAAAATCAACGCGGCGTAAAGTCATGAAGATCAAACTGCTGAAAGGCCGCGAATATCGCGGCAGGAGATATAAAAAAGGCTCTATACTCGATATCGACAGGGCGTTGGGTGAAAAGCTCTTGCTAAACGGTATTGCCGTCGTAGCGAGGGGAAATGAAGCACAGGGGCAGGCAACAACTGAAACCGCCGGGGACAAAACCGGAGCGGAAGATCAGACGCAGGCGGGAGACCAGAGCGGAAAATGAGCATAGAGTCCGTGTTCGCAGAGTCCCTGTCGGCGATATACGACGCTATCGGGGAGATCGCTACCGTCTGGGTGGACGACATACCGGTAGAGACGAAGCTGATTAAAATGCCAGATTACGAGATCGACTATCACAGCTATGAGACCTACAGGGCCATCTACGATGTCGTTGCAGGGCTGAAGGTCGGCGACGAAATAGAGTTGACGGACCGTACGGTCGATATCGGTGTGCGCATGGTGAGTGTCAAGAATCTGCAGCGAACGGACGACGGGCTCGAAATCTACATAGGGGTAGGGTGATGTCAATACAGGTACAGAGCGAGACCGAAGCGCTGGCAAAGATCGAGGAGCTTTGCGTCGGATCTTTGCAGAGTTACGACATCGAGCCGATAGAGAGGCAGCAGGACAGAGAGTGGCGCTACACTGTCACATACGCGATCATAGTTAAAGACGGTGCATTCAACCCGTCGTTCGTGCGGGCCGCGTTCGAGTTGTGTGCGCAGAGCGACGGCCTGTTTCGTTTTGCCGGCACCAGAAGGGATATCAACGATCTATCATTCGAAGTGATGGCGATAGAGGCAGAAATCACACCGTAAGGAGAAGAAATGGCATATCAGTTAACGAGCAGGCAGGTACTGCTGGCACGGCAGGGGGGCACACCTACACCGTCGGACGTGGTGACGCTTGCCGAAAACGTCTTTTTCAAGACGACAATCAAAAACGGAACGATCAAAGAGATCGGCACCGGGGCACTGGGGGCCGAAAAGGGGTACGTAGTAACCGACTGGACCACCGCGGAGGCATCGGTACCGGTGATACTAAAAGCTACCGGGGCGGCAGGAACCCCGCCGAAAATCGCACAGATGTTGAAACTTTGCGGTCTTGCGGAGACGGTAGATACCACGTCAGGCTCGGAGAATGTGACATACACGCCGATGACATCCATAGGAGGTGCTGGAGAGATCATCAGCTATATAGACGGAGAGAAGCGGACAATCTCCGGTGTAGTGGCGAATCTGAAGCTAAGCTTCACTGTCGGCGAGCTCGTAAGGGCGGTCTTCAATGTAAAAGGTTTTACAGATGCTGAGCCGGTGCTCGAGGCGAACCCGACGGCCGCTACCGATACGAACTCGAATTTCATAGTCGAGAGTGTTTCGGCAGTGACGATAGGCGGTGCGACCATCAACCTGACAAACGCCGATTTCGACCTCGGCAACAAAATAGACGAAATTTACGCGGTTGGCAAAAAAGAGTACGTCATTACCGACTTCATGCCGACGATCACGATCAGGGATATCAAACAGAGAGACAGTGTAGACCACTGGACAGATCTGAAGAACGGAAACGTCAAAGAGTTCATTGTCTCTCTCGGCAGCGCGAGCGGCCAGAAGTTCAAGTTCACCGCTTCATACTGCAAATACTCCGATATCGGCGAGGACGACGACAACGGCAAAACCGTCATCAGCAGGACATTCCGGTGCGAATCGAACGCAGGCGGCGACAACTTCGAGATCAGGTATGAATAACAACGGCGGCTTTGTGCGGTGAGCCGCCACCTGGAAATCATCGCACACAAATCACCGCAACAGGAGAAGAGGGATGAAGATAAAAGCCGAGAGACCGTCTATCGAGTTCGAGTATGAGTTTGAAGACGGCGCGACCGCTGTTTTTAAGTATTCGGCGCCGACGACGAAGCAGATCGACCGCAGTTTCGAGATACCGGATGAAGATAGAAAAGGGAGGCTCGACCACACAAAAGAGGTGCTGATAGACTGCATAAGCGGCGACATGGCAGACAAGAGCAGGATGATAGAAGAGCTGATGGAGAACGGAAACATATACGAGTTCAAAGTGCAGCTGGATATCGCGCTGGGAAAGCACAGAGAGAGCTTGCAGAGAGGCTGACAGAGTGGGCCAGGCAGAATGCAAAAGGGGTCGGGGAGCTGATCCTGACTGCCGAGGAGAAGGCCGACATAAAGAGAAACAGCGCGTCTAAGATTATCATCTTCGATGACCCGGAGATCGAGGAGTTGACGAGACTGTTTCTAAAGATCCCGCTTGAATACGGCCCCATGGGCAGCGTTACCGGCAAGCGATACGACGCGATAAAAGATTTTCTGAGCTGGGAAGGATACCCGCTTAAAAGGTGGGTTCCCGTCTTTGTACAGATGGGGATTGCATGGGCTGAAGGTCTGCAGAGGAGAGACAAGTGAAAGACGAGCTTAGGATCAAACTAAAATTCGACAAAGATACGAACGAACTTGTCGTCGTCGAGAAAGACCTGAATCGGTTGTCCGGAGTAATGTCTGATGCCGAAAAGCGCGCAAAGATATTCACGAACAGGCTCTTTTCGATAGGCGGTGCGGTCGGTGGGCTCTACGCTGTAGCGAGAGCGTTCGACGCGATAATGGAGAACGGCATCAGATACAACGCTTCACTCGAGACGATGCAGATCGGAATCGCGTCGCTGATATCGGTAAATAGCGAGGCGGCTGCCGGCGTGGATAAATTTTCTCTTGCAATGCAGGCGAGCGCAGATGTGATGCAGATGCTAAAAAAGGCGAACAGAGAGACATCCGCAACGCTAAAAGAGCTCACGGAGGGGTTTCAGAGCACCCTCGGCCCTGCACTTAAAGCGGGGCTCTCTTTGAAAGAGACCGTCGAATATACAAAGCTGATGACTCAGGCGGCGGGCGCGATGGGCGTGCCGATGAACCAGCTCGCGCAGGAGATGCGATCTGTAATCTCCGGCACGATAGACATGAACAGTGTTGTCGCAAAAAACATCGGCATAACCAACGAACAGATAGCCGCACACAAAAGAGCGGGCGACCTCTTCGAGTTTCTGCAGGAGAAGCTGGGAGATTTCGCCGCTGCCGGAAAAGCGGTGGAAGAGAGCTGGGACGGATCGGTCTCGAATATGGCCGATGCGTGGGACGGCCTGACAGGCACCGTTACAGAGTCGGTGTTCGAGAGCCTGAAACCCGCGATCCACGACCTGACCGGCTGGATCAACGACCTGACGAAGAGTTTCGATGATGCCGCGGCCGCGTCAAAGAGCGTTTTCGCGCTCGAGGCGGATCGGGAGATTATAGCCAAATACGAAGATCTCATAGAGCAGTATAACGAGGTACAGGACAAGATCAAAAACGGCGTCGGCATCTTCGATTCGATGTTCGGTACCGGAAATACGGAAGTGGAGCTGAAACAACGGGAAAAATATCTCGAACAGCAGATAAGGCTGCTCGGGCAGAGCGCGAATGCGGTGAGAATCGAAGAGGATGCGCATAAAGATGCTCTAAAAGTTGTCAAACAGCATAGCGAAGAGAGCGAAAAGCTGACAGAGATCGAGAAAAAGCGCGCCCGGGAGGCGGAAAAGGCCGCAAGAGAGTATTTGTCGGCTTACGACAAGTATGCGGATATGGTCCTGGACAAGGAGGAGCTCTTTTACAAGAAGCTCGGAGACGACATCGCGAGCATCGCGGCTTTGGGTACCGACGCGCAGCTGAAGTACTACGAGGCAGCGATGAAAAAGAGGATGGCGCAGATGCAGGGGGCCGCCGAGGAGACGGTGGTCGTCGTAGATAAAATGTCGCAGGATATGTACAAGAGTTTCGACGACAACTTCTTCGACGCGATCACAGGTAGGTTCGACAGTTTAAAGAGCTTCATCAACTCCCTTTTCCGCGATATCCTGAACTCTATAGTGAACCCGTTCGCAAGGCAGATGAGCGGCTCGATCGCAAAAGGGCTCGCCGGCGTGATGGGCTTCGGCGCCACCGGAGCGACAGCCGAGAGTCTTACGTCTGCGGGGTGGAGAGCGCTCGGATCCGGTGTATATCAGAACGAATTGGGCCAGAAAGTGGTTGCGTCCGGCGGGCAGATAATCGGCGCATACGATGCGACCGGATCGCCGATAGACGACATAAGCATGGTATCTTCGCTCCCTTCCGCAGTATCGTCTGTCGGATCGCTGAGCGGCGTACTGTACGGTCCATCTATGGGAGCGGCACAGCTCGGAACGTATATGGAGGGCGTGCCGTATGTCGGCAGCTATTTGTCGCAGGGGGCCTACGGCGCTTCCACGGCCCTTGCCGGCGGAAATCCCGCGATATACGGCATGTCCGGCCAGCTTGGCGCGGCAGGTGTGGCGGCGGGTCTCGGCTACCTCGGCGGCAAAACCCTCGACAAACTTTTTGGAGCCGACACGAAGGCCGGTACCGGCGGAGCCATCGGCGCGGGTATCGGCATGATGGTGGGCGGCCCGATAGGAGCGATCGTCGGCGGGGTTCTTGGGTCGGCCGTAGGCGGCATATTCGGCAAAAAGAAGCAGACCGGCGCGGGGTTTCAGTTTATCGGCGATGCCAATGCGTACGATATGAACGTCGTCGGCTACAAAGATTTTAAAAAGAAGGGCTGGTTCAGCTCGAAAGAGTGGAGTGAAACGTTCTCCCTGAGCGAGAGAGAGAAGAAGCAGATAAAGGCGGTATTCAGCGCATACGACTACATATTCGACGCGATGGGAGAGTTCGACAAGTCTGTATCTTTGAAAGCGGGCAAATACTCCGGCAAGTCGTTTACCGACGCTCTCGCAAAGAGCTTTTTCGCTCAACTCGTAGAGCCGGACAGGGTCGATGCGATCTACAAAGAGTGGAAAGAGTATGCGAAGCAGGCGGGCGAAACGATATCCGAAGCGATCTCGTCGGCATTCAACGACTATATATCGAGCACCCGCTCGTTCGATGTGTGGCTCAAAGAGTTCAGGGGTGACAGCATAGGCGCACTCGAGGCGCAGGCTCAGTACGCACAGACCGATGTAGCAGCCATCGAAGAGATGCTGGGAGTACAGAACGTTACGATCGACAACTATCTCGAGAGCTACAGGGCCGCGATGAAAGCGAGCCCTACGAAGGATGTGATAGATCAGTGGAACGCACTCGGCGAAGCGCTCAAAAACAGTGCGGAGCTTACAAAAAAACTTACAGAGGCGCAGGAGAGCGAGCAGAAGAGGCTCGAAGAGGCGCAGAGGCGGAAAATGGACGAGATACTTAATCTCAACCGGGCGAACGCATGGAGAATCAGCCACGACTATGTGCAGCTTTCATACATGACCGCATCGCCGCGCGAAAGCGAAGCGAAAAAGCGCGCTCGCGATCGTGCGGAAGAGAACGCAAAGGTGCAGATGGGAATGCTCCAGCGGCTCGAAAAGATGGTGCATAGACTCGACGACATATTCCTGCGCGGCGTAAAGATTACGGAGATGCCTGCATGAAATACATAGAGCCCCTGCCGTTTACGCTCGAGGCGTCAAACATCCCCAACGACTACTCGCTCGCTCCCGAATTGTGGGACAGCACCGTAAACTACAACGTGGGAGACTACGCATATGTCATAGTGCAGAAATTCGAGTCGTTTGGTTCATTCATATCGTTTCCCACAGGCATCTTGTATAAAACATATAAAGCGGTCGCGGCGAACACGGGAGTAAAACCGACCGAAGACGACGGGACAAACTGGCAGCTGGTGAATGCGTCCGAAGAGAAGCCCGATACAGCGTTCGTTTTCGGGTATTACAAATGGATTGAAGTGGCGTGGAGCGCCGGGCAGACCGTGGCGGTTGTGGACCAGTACAAAGGTAACGCGCCGACCTACGGCATATACAGGGCCGCAGTCGATGCGGCCGCTGCTGACTGGCCCCCCACAACTCCGGAGAAGTGGCAGTACCTGGGTGTAGTTCATAAATACAGGCCGTTCGACAGCGCTATAAACACGGTAGCCCAGTATCCTGACGAAATCACATATACGATCTCGTCGAGCAGCACGATTACGTCTATCGCGTTTTTCGGTGTATACGCGAGCAGCATCACGATAGTACAGAAAGACTCTTCCGGCACGATCGTTTATGAAAAGACCTACCAGTTGACGATGGATTTTTCAGACTGGTTCGGCTATTTCTTCGAAGAGCTGGAGAGGTACAGCAGTCTGTATGTGGAAGATCTGTTGATGTACCGCGAGAGCACGATAGAGATCACAATCAGCGCGCCGGGTGAGGTCGCCATGGTGGGGGCTATAGTCCCCGGGCGCCCGATGGATGTGGGTGTTACGCTCTACGATTCGGGAGTGTCGTCGCTCGATCTGTCGGAAAAAGAGGAGAACTACGGTTTTGCGACACTTCAGGACAAGGGGTTTGTGAGATCGACATCACTGCTTGCGCTCGTCGATAACAGGGCCCTGTCGCTCGTGATGCGCAAACTTTTCAAATTGCGAAACAGGCTTATCGCATTCATCGGCGACGAACGCGACGAGGGCTACGAGCTGTTCCGTAGTTACGGGTTTTTGCGCCGGGCTTCGGCTCTCGTCTCGAACCCTGTTCAGACGACAATATCACTCGAAATAGAGGAGACAATATGATAGACCAGCAGATTTCACCAATACCTACACCGCCGTCGAGATCCGACCCGACTAATTTCAACCAGCGGGCAGATGATTTTCTTGCGCATCTTCCGACTCTTCAGCAGGAGATGAACACGTTCGGCGACCAGGCCAATGCGCTTGCCGACGAAATGAACGCGATGGCTCAAAACGCAAGCAATTCCGAAAACATAGCGATGGCCGCGGCCAATTTCAAAGGCGAATGGGATGCAAACACTACATACGTCCACCCCTCGTCTGTTGTGAAAAACGGCACATACTATCTGACGCTTCAGGATTCTACCGGGCAGGATCCGGAGAGTACGACCGGCTACTGGTCGGTATACGATTTTTCGGGATCTATCGTAAGCGTTGCGGATAGATCCGAACTCCGGTCAAAAAAGGGGAGCATCGGAGATATTGTGCTGCAAAGAGATATAGCTCTTTATTACGAATGGGTAGAGCCGCAGCTTACAGATGACAATGTAGCGGTCATCAACGTAACGGACGATACGACCGGCAGTTGGAAAGCGCTGTACCTTGGAGCAGTCAACACAAAGTGGGGAGGGGTGGACAGTTCTAACAGCAATACCGAGCTCGGCGGAGTGATAGCGAACTATAATTATCTCGATCTGAACGGAGACAATCTTGTCTACGACGATATACCTACGACAGACATACTCATAAAAAACGGGGCGGTCAAAAGAACCGACGGTACAGTGAACTACAGATTTGTGCAAAAATTTTTGACAACGAAGCTCGTTACTCATTTAAATAGCTATCTCGGTTTCGTCAATGATGACTATACCGGTGATGATGCTACACGTATATACATAATGCCTCGATCTAAAATCACATCAGGGGCAGGAGGCGCACTTAAAATATTTGCGGATGCATATCATACAGGGGCGGACTATCGTGATTTCGGCATATATTTTTACGCGGATCAGAACGGAGACACCGGATATAACGGCACCGGCGTATTTTGGCTAAACAGCAAAGCGCAGGGTGCATCGTTTAACGACAAAACTCCCGACATCGGCTTTTCTTTCCAGGACGGGCTCATCACGGCTGGAAAATTTGTGCGTATTAATGATGCAAACGGCGATAGAGCGGTATTTATTGTTGGCAAATCTATGCCGACGATGGCCACGGCGACAGCGGCGATCGGTATGGAGGTTTCAAGAGACATCGGAATCGAAAACGGTTACGGCTTCAGAGCAGAAGGTAGCACCGGGGCGTTAGACTGCCTGATTAGGCACTCTTCAGACGGATCATCATGGAGCGTTATACAAGATGGGGTCGAGTCGCTGAACATAGCGAAAAGAAGTGTAGGCATAACGGGCAGAATCTATACGAGCGTAACAGGGATGACGGACAATGCTGCAACAATAGATGTTTCCGATAAGAGCTTTATCGTGCTGGGCAATAGTGCCGCCACAACTGTAACAGACTTTATCAATCCGGTAGCGGGGCAAGAACTGACAATAATCTTTGCAAATTCAAATACCACCATACAAAACGGCACCAATATCAAACTTGCAGGAGCTGTAAATTTTACGGGTTCTCAAGATGACACTCTTACGCTCGTGTATTCCGGCAGCGCATGGTACGAAAAATGCAGAAGCATAAACTGATTTTGAGGCATTGACATGATAAAACTTGCATTCTACAAAGGCCGGGGAGATGTGTTCGACAGGCTGATCCGTCTCTGGACCCGTTCGCAGTACAGCCACGTGGAGATAATAGTAGACGGCATCTGGTACAGCTCTTCGCCAAGAGACGGCAGGGTAAGGGCAAAAACGATCAGGCCGAAGCGGGGTCACTGGGATTTCAGGCTGATTCCGCTTTTTGAGCGGGACAAAGCGTCTATGCTCCGCTTTCTGGAGAGTCAGATAGGCAAAAAATACGACTGGACCGGCATATTTTTGTCCCAGATAGTGCCGCTGAACGTGCAGGACCCGCGCCGCTGGTTCTGCTCGGAAATTTGCAGTGCCGCGCTAAAAGCCGGCGGCATAAAACTGGAAAAAAGCTCGCAGTGGTACAGCCCCGCGAGACTGTACAAGGAGATGAGATGGGTTTGATAGATTTCAGCCTCAAAGATGTGGGCGATGTTTTAACTAAAGCTCGAGAGGCCCTTACTGGCAAAAAAATATTTGACCCCTTAGAGGCCGCAAAGATAGACCTTCAGCTTGAAAAACTTGAAAACGCGCTAAAGATGGGCCAGATAGAGATAAACAAAGAGGAGGCGAAGAACCCGAACTGGTTTGTCTCCGGCTGGCGCCCGGCGATAGGATGGGTTGCAGCTGTTTCTCTCGCTTTGATGTATGTGCCGAAGGCTATAGTCATGACGGCGGTCTGGACGGCGAAATGCTACGTGCTTCTTTCAAAAAACATAAATGCGGATATTCCAGTGTTCCCTGACCTTGGCGTCGGCGACATAATCGGGCTGGTGCTCTCTATGCTCGGTATCGCCGGTATGAGAACATTTGAAAAATACAAAAAAGTGCAGGACAGGCATTGATATGGAAGAGCGGCTGAATAACATGGAAAAAGAGATCGTTCTGCTGGCAAAATCTATGGAGGTGATGAATGGAAACTTAGAGAAGATCTCGGAGTCGCTGGACACTCTTGTGAATCTACAGACGACTACCGCGCTGCAGGAGCAGAAGATAAAAGACATAGATGCAAACGTAAGAGAAGCGTTTAAAAGGGTCTATGACAAAATCGAAAACCTCGACGTAACAATGAGCGGCCGCATTGAGCTGCTCGAAAACACCCACAAATGGGCGGCCAGGACCGTTGTGGGCACGGTAATAATGGGGATGATAGGCATCGTCTTCTACCTGGCGAAAAAAGTAATCTAACAAAAAGGAGACAAAAATGGCAGGAAAAACCGACTATCTCGAAAACAAAACTCTCGATCACAACCTCGCAACGGCAGCGTTCGCGGCTCCAACTGCGGTCTATGTAGCATTGTTCACCGCCGACCCCGGCGAAACCGGAGAGACCGCAAACGAAATCAGCGGAGGCGGCTACGCCCGCAAGCAAGCGACATTCGCAGCGGCAAGCGGCGGAAGCGCATCAAATAGTGCGGATGTGACATTTCCGCAAGCTACGGCAGACTGGGGTACGATTACCCACTTCGCGATCATGGACGCCTCTACAGGCGGTAACATGCTCTATTACGGAGCACTTACCGCAAGCAAAACAGTCACTAACGGCGACACGTTCAAAATCGCGACCGGAGACCTGACCGTTACGGAGGATTGATATGCCGACTACAAATAAAGTCCAGGCCTATATCGTCGCCCCCGTCGAAGCGATGGGCGTGCCTCTTCCTTTCGACGGCTACAAAAAGCCCACATCTGAGTGGGCCGACCCGAATACGCCGGAATATTACACTCTAAACGAGATCGACGGTACCGACAAGCTCGGCCACTTCGTCAAAATACAAAAATCTATCGACGGCAAATGGTTCATCTATTCCGACTCCAACTTCTCATACCGCCAAGGGCACTTCAAAGCATTGGAAGACATGGCCGCCTCCTACAATATGCCGCTTTATGTTCTCACGACAGAAAAAGAAGTGCAGAACGAACTCAACGGGACGGCGGGAGACCTTCAAATAGCGCAGTGGGTAGACCCTAATGCGACGGTGGTGTAATCATGGCACGGCTTCTTGATTATCAATTCGATACATTCAGCACAGACACAAACGGGAACAGAATAACGCCTAACGCCGGGACGCTTGGGAGTGCAAACGACGCAGTGCTGTATACCGGGCAGGGGCTTTATTTTGACGGTGTTGATGATGAGATAGATACCGGTATACTTCCGAATAGCGCGATAAGAACCTTAATATGCAAGTTTAGATGTGACAACATAAGTGATATCCGTAGGCCTTTTTTCGGGAAAAACTTTTTGGGAGCAGGAGTTTGGGACGATACTTCATTATATATGAGGTTTGGAGGAACATATGCCTCTGCAACATCAAGTGCTGGAAATTACGGGGCCGATATAATTCAGACAGTCACTTTCGATGAGGCATCAGGGACAGCATATGTTTATAAGAATAACGAGGCTCCTTATAGCAGAAGTGCGTCGCTGATAGTAGACAGTGCAGACCCTACATATTCCTATCGAATCACTGACTTAGTAGCTGGCTCAGGAACTTTACCATTTAAAGGTATAGCCTATTGGTCATGTATTCTTACTAAATATATCACCTCTTCAGACGTAGACTATATATACAACAACGAAGAAGCCCTGCTTAACATGGTCATAACCGGGAATAGTGACCCTAATTTGTCGTTCACTCCCGCAGACATTTTTAGCTATATTCCGCTCACTGAAGGTACTGGAAGCACAGTATATGATCTTGTTACAGGTGATGCTTACGCTATGACAAATTTCCCGACCGACGACACACAGTGGACCAATGCAGATGAATTGCCTAATACAATTCAAAAATGCCGCTATAAAAAAGACGCAAACGGCAATCCGTCCTCACTTGCCGACCCGTCTACGATAAGGTTTGACTGATGGCTAATCCTGGCTATGGGTCAACTGGCTACGTTCTCCCTTCTGATCAGCCGTGGACGCTTATAGAGGTAGGAGGCGACGATACCGCCCTGCATCATTACGCGCACGTGTATGACGGGGCGGGAAATCTCACTACGTACATAGACAAGGTTTCTCAGGGCACTGTAGCGCATACACCTCCTACAACGGCCTATGTGTTTGATGAGTTTGTCTATAACTCCACGACGCTTGAGATAAAGCGGGAAGCTCTCACGCTTGACGACACGGCGTTTACCCAGACTGAAATAGATAACGATTATGCGCTATATTTCGGAGGGGGTGGGACCGTCAATGGTTCCGGCACCATCGCCGCATCGAGCGCGCTCACCGCGACGGCATCCCTGATTCTCAAAGCTGCGGCCACGGTCGCGGGCATCGCGACGCTTTCGGGCACCGGGACGGTCGAAGGGCTCGTCACGGCAAGCGGCCGGATCGACAGCGCATCAACGGCAGGCGCGACGGCGCAGATCGTTCGCTCTGCAGGCGCAACGACTACCGGATCGTCCGCCGTAAGCGCAACTGGGACGGTCGAAGCCCCTGGATACGTTACGGGCTCCGGTACGGCGACGGGTTCATCCACCGTTTCGGCACTCCCGACGCTCATCGTGCATGCTCAGGCGACGGCAGGCGGAGCTTCTGCGGCCACGGCACAGGCATCAGCTATCATTCCGGCATACGGAACCATTGCCGCGACATCGAGTGCGACTGCAAACCCGTCAATCATACGCAACGCCGACGGGCATAGCGCAGGTACATCGACCGCAACTGCGACGGGCACTATATCTACAGATATCAAGGGTAGAATCGACGGCACTTCAGATGCAGCGGCGACGGCCCTCGTCACACACTATGCCCATGCCCGGACAAATGGGGTATCTAACGCTACCGGAAAGGGGTCGCTCGAAGGTGAAGTAATACACTATGAAACCATCACGCTAAACTCGAATATCACGACAGTCTACCGAAAGGAGTCAAAACTACTATGAGCGATTGCAAACAGCAGCTTTACGTCGGAGATACCGGCACACGTATTGAACTCGACATCGACCCGTGCGGTGACGCCGGCATAGTCCAGGGGGATATAACAGATGCAAAGATTATCGTCAAAAAACCGGACGGCTCAATAACGGAATGGGCGGCGGCTCAGGACGGCAATCTGATTTATTACGTTACACAACAGGGCGATCTCGATCAGGCCGGAGTGTGGACACTGCAGGCAAAATGCATACTAAACGGCGGCTGGAGCGGAAGAGGAAGCGAGGTGAGGGTTTATGTCTATGCATGATGTAATGGAACTTATCAAGCAAAACGAGGGTTTTCGCGGAATGCCATATAAAGATACACTTGGCTTTCCTACCATCGGCTACGGAACGAAACTACCGATCGATGAAGAAGAGGCTGAGCTGCTGCTGAAAAAGCGACTGAACGACGTGCGCCGCGAACTGGAAAGTCGGGTAGATTTTTTCGACAACCTGCCTGAGACAATCCAGGAAGTGCTTCTTGATATGGCCTACAATATGGGCGTGCCTCGGCTTTTTACGTTCAAGCGGATGTGGGAGGCCGTGAGGGATCGCAACTGGGGGAAAATGGCTGATGAGATGGTGGATTCGTTGTGGTATCGTCAGGTTGGAAAAAGAAGTGAAGAGTTGGTTACGAAAGTGGAGAAGTTTTCGTTTGAAAATGAAAGATATGTGTAAGCCAGTTTTTTCGAGATGACACTGTCAGTCAAACTGTCAGCTATTTTCGCCCGTTTCCAGCTGACACTCAGTTATTTTTAAGATTTAAAGCCCGAAATTTAGGGGTTTTGAGGAGTATGGCTCCGGATGCTGGACCCTATCCTTTTGCCCATCTGGTGGGCTTTTCGGCTTTACTGTCAGCCGATTTGCAAGCAAACGGGTCCAGTTTCTTTGATATTTTGAGGTGTTCGCCCTCAATGAATCTGGCGTAATTCTGCATGATTTCGGTGCTATTTTTGTGCCCGACTATCTGGGCCAGTTCGAGCACCGACACATACCCGGACTTTAGCATCGCAGTGATGAATGTGTGGCGGGTGTTGTACATATCCCGGTATGGCAGTCCGCTACGCTTCATCAGGTTGTGCCAGAACGGGTGCATCTTTTTGGCGTCCCAGAAGTGTTCGCCTCTTTGATTCGGGAAAAGTGGGCCGTTCGATCTTTCCATCTGGTCCATGATGTACGGCTCCAGCGCTTCGAAGATCGGCACCACCCTGATCGAATACCTGGTCTTCGGCGTGGTCACTATGCCGCGCTTCATGTTCTTCGACACCGAGATCGTCTTGGCAAAGAGATTCACGTCGCCACGATAGAGAGCCAGCGCTTCGCCCGGGCGCATTCCGGTATAAAATAGCAGTGCCAGCAGGTTGCGAAACCATCCGTCGGCGATGTCGAGCAGGTGCGCCACTTCATCCGCTGAAAACGGCTTTTTCTCTCTGGCGTAGTGGGTTGGAAGCCTGATCTCTTTGGCCGGGTTGTCCTTGATGGCTCCGGCGTCGATAGCCGCCACCATGATGCCGCCGAGAATGTTGATGTATTTGCGCACGGTCTTCGGCGTTTTCGTCCGCAGCATGATCGCTACCCACTCTTTGACGTCGGCGCGGGTGATCTTGTCGATGGGCCTGTCTTTGAACGCCGCCACAACCTTGTCTACTTGATTCGATAGCTCGGTATAAGTTTTGAGATTTTCTTTTGTCAAAAGGTAACTTTTGGCATAATGCACGAAGTCTTTGGTCATGGCTTTGGCGGCCATTTCCGCCTCTAATTCACCACTGGCTATTTTCGCCTGCAACTTCGGGATGATCTTCGTGCGTACCATTCTCCTGTTTGCGGGCGTGTCTTCCAGCCCGGTGGACTTTTGACGCTTCTTTCCGGCAACGATGAATTGTAAATAGAGCTTGTTTCCGCGTTTGAATATGGATACCATCGGTTTCCTTTCCGTGTCGCGGGAAACGGGCGCGTTCATTATGCCACGCCTTTGATTAACTTATCGACAATCTCATCGACCGCCGGATCGTCGGACGACTCGACCCACCGCATTACGGCCTCTATCTTCCAAAAGCGATGACCGCCGCTTTTTTGGAAAAAATGGACGCCCTCGATGAAGTCCGTACCGATACGCGCCTCCATCCAGTCCGGGCTTCTGTCTATCAGTTTTGCCATCGTGGATGTTTTGGCGTAGATTGGGACAGTTGTTTCGTTTTTGCTATCCATGCTTTGATCCTCGCAATCTTCTTTTGGTGTAAGTTTTCATATACTTATGATTAGTTTTTTGATATCTGAACTTTCGTTTGTTCGTTCATGATGCCTCCCCCGCGATATCCAACATTTCGTCGAGCGTTATGGGCTTGTTTTTCAACCGCTCTTCCGCGCGAATCATCTGCGCAAACCGGCGAATCAAACCGGCGGTAACGACGATTCGCGTATCGTCTTCGAGCCTGTTGAATTTTTCGTCGGTCATCCCGATGGGCGATACCGGATCAGGCTCCTCTTCGACGGTGAACGGCTTTTTTTGTTTGAGCGTTGCTTCATAATCTGTCGGAGTCCCGGCCTCCGGTGCCGTAGTTTCGGGATCTGTTTGTTTGACTGTTGTTTGATTCGATTCGTTTTTCGCGAGAAGTTTTTCCCGTGCTTCTTCGATTGTCATGATATTCCTTTTCGCGTAATTTTCGATGATCGCCTCTTTGCCTCTTCTGGCAAAAGAGTCTTTTTTGGCCTTTTTTTCCAGCTCGTTGAGCGGATCCGGCTGGACTATTGACGTTTCGAACATTTTCGTTTCCTCATCTTATAAGGGCCGGATCCAGGCATTGCTCCCGCAGCCACTCGATGATCGTGTTTAAACGCTCGGCCTCTTTTTTCCATTTTGTGGTCTCCTCATCTTCTATTTTGTCAATGATCAGGAATATGTCTTCCGTTATATCTCCAATTTTTATTTCATTGTGAAATCCCAGTATTCTCAGCTTTGCCTCTTCTTTTGTCATTTATGCGCTCCTTTCATCGCAGCCGCTTTTTCGCGTGTTTGCTTGCGTACTCGGCCACGTTTTTTGTTTTTGGGTGGTGTTTTATCAGGTTTTTGAGCAGGTGATCGACAAACTGCATCCGTTCGCAGTGGGCTTTGGCGATCTGTTCGAGCTGTCTGCCGTAGGCTTCGAGCTCCTCTTTGTGGCGCGACAGTGCTCCGGCCAGATCGAGGAGGTTGTGTTCCATCATGATCCAGTCGCCACCCGCGATTTTGCGGCTTTCGAGTTCTTCGAGTCTGGTTTGCGCCGCGACGAGCTCCCAGCGAAGATCTTCGATCTTTTTGTTTTTCTGGGCGATCTGGCTTTTGTAGCCGTTGATGCGGCTGTCGAAACGTTCGGCTGGGCAGCCTGCGGGTGGTGTGGTTGCGGAAACTTCAACATTGCCCCTTTTGATTTCGCTCAAAAGTTTAGCGGTGAACTTTCTGAACGCTTTGGCCCGTTCGCTTTTAACGAAGAATCCCAGCATGTGAACGCCGTCGAGCGTCCAGCGGGTGATGTAGCGTTTGAATTTTTCGTCCCAGACTTCTATGTAGTGGATGCCTTTGATGAGTTCGTCGGCATGTCTGAATTTTTGATTTCTTAGATTACCAGACGAGATACCGTAGCCTTTGGCGACTTCTTTTGATGCAAGAGTGTTGTTTTCATCAAAATGAAGTTCAAGCCCGTCAAAGCTTTTGATGTGAGTGCCATGCATTGCATTCTCCTAACGATTTGTGTGTTTACTCTGGAATTGTACAACCAAAATGATTGTTTTGTCAAGGGTGAAGCTAATAAATCGTTAGGAATTTTTTGGATTTGGCTATCAAAATAAGCGTTTGATTTTCAAACGCTTGCCATAATGAGTGTTTTAGTGGCTTCTGAGATCGTCTATCAGCTTGAAGATGTTTTTGATCTTCTCTTCTTTTTCGCGCAGCCTTTTGTTTTCAATCAGCAACTCGAACATCTTGGTAGATTGTTCAGGTATGCTATCAGGGTTTGATGCCCATCTATTGACAGTTCCTTCTGCCACCCCGATCCTCTCCGCCAACTCCTTCTGTGTCAGCCCCAGTTCCTTGCAGACCTTTTTGACGATGTTGTCGTGGTTCATCTTTTGACCTTTCGTTATAATCCTTTGCCCCCTCGTAAAAGGAGTTGCCATGTTGATAAAATTTGCCATCCACAATCATAGTGGAACGCTCATTGACACTATTGAAGCCAATCTTGACATTGTGCCAAGAGTTGGTGAAATTGTCGCTCTTCCTGAAATGGATAATACCGATGAGTTCATCGTTACCGACATTGTGCATTATCCCATAGATAACTTTATCGAAGTTACGTGTGAGAGCTTTTACCGCCAAAACGGTCATCCACGCCACTTTTATCTCCGTCAAGCAGAGTGGCTACCGCCTTGCATTGATTCTTGTGAATAACCTTTTCGACCTCCATTTTTGCAGCTTTTACTGCTTTATAAAGTTGAGAGTCTATTTTCGCATACCTGAGCTCAAACTCAACTAATCTCAAAGATCGCAGAAGAGGGGGCAATTCATCGGAAACTCTAAGTATGTTTTGAAACTCTTTTTCCGTCAGCCCCAGTTCCTTGCAGACCTTTTTGACGATGTTGTCGTTCATCATGCTTCTCCTATTACCTTTTTGACGCCGTACTCGAACATGGCTTTGGTGGCGATTTTCCCAGCTTCGGTGAACATGCCGGATTTCACTTTTTTGACGATCTCTTCTCCCACGCTCTTTTTGTCGAGTGTTTTCGGGGCCGGGGATGTCAGAAGATTCAGTCCCTCTATCGTGAGCTCCACGCACATGAAGTTACGGTAGATCAAGGGGACGACCGCGTTTCTGTTTGTTGGTTCGGACATCGCTATGCGTATGAATCCGTTACGCTCCAGCCATAGAATCGTCGCGCAGAAGATCAGAACTTTTCGTTCGATCTCTTCGCCGGGTGCCGCGTCTACGGCTTCGATCTCTTTATATGGTGCGAAGTCCACGCACAAAGGAAAGTTTTTGTAGATTTTTTCGAAAATATAGCCCGCGTATGCGTCGAAAATCTTTATGTTTTCCATCGATGCTCCTTACAGACCTTTTTGACGATGTTGCTATCTTTCATTCCAATCCTTTTGCCACGACAAAATCGAACATGTTTTCGGTGAGCATTTTGCCCGCTTCCAGCAGCGCGCCGTGCCTGACCTTTTCCATGATCTCGTCGCCGAGTTTTTTGTGCTTGCTAATGCTTTTTGGCTTCGGGCTTGTGAGCAGGTTGACCCCTTTGATCGTCAGTGTCATGCATAGAAAGTAATGGTACTGCATGGGCGCCGACGGTCTTTTGTTGTCGGGGTAGGCGTTGGTGAAGTCGATAAAACCGTTGTTGGTGAGCCACAAAACGGTTTCTGAGAACACGATGTTTTTTTGGTCCTGGCCGATTTGGATGTTGAGCTTTTCGAACTCTTCGGAAAATTTTTCATCGATGGATGCGATTTCGTCATCTACGCTGTCGATGGTCACGCAAACCGGAAATTCTTCATAAAGGCGGTTGAGCAGATAGCTTGCGTAGATGTCGAAAAGTTGGATATTGCTCTTTTTCATGTTTGGCATGGTTGCCTCCTTGTCGCGGCGCACACTTTTTTAACAATGTTGTCATCTTGCATGCGGTTCTCCTTTTTTGTGAGAGTTGATATTTTAGCGGATGCGACTTCAAAATCTTCTTGACCGTCTCTTCCTCTTCGCTTTTCTGCGGTTTGCCCTTGATTTCATTGACATATCTCTTTTGCCTTTTGTCCTCTGGTTCCCCCACCTGCGATAGCTGTATTTCATACCTATTCTATGGCTGCCCTGGTGCGGATTATTTTCTGATATTGTCTTCATTGACGAAAGAAGTCCTGCTATTAGCATTTGCATTGTATTTTTCATCATCGCTCCTCAAAACGGTATGTCGTCTTCGTCTATGTCTATCTCAGGCAGTTCTTTCGGGTGCGGGTCCGGTTGTGTCTGCGTTGCAGGTTCGCTTTGTGTGTAGGCCGGTTCCGCGTAGGCGGTGTCGTAGGCGGTGTTTTCATGTCTGGGCGGATTCCATGTTACTTCGTGGGTATATGCCGGCGGTGTTTCGCCCTCCTGTTTGGCCTGGAATACCGCGATATTGATTTTTCCGTTTTGGGCGAAAGGGTGCTCGATGTAGCCGTCTTTGTACTCTACGCTGCCGTCTTTGCTGCGTTTGTTCCAGAGGGCCCCTACGCGTGCGCTTTTATAGTGGTTTTGGCCTCTTGCGTTCATGTTGTACCAGAGATAATAGTCAGGCTGCATGGAACCGGGCTGCTTTTTGTCGTTTGGCGATATGGTTACCCTTGTGCGTCCAGCAAGGGGCATTGCGAGATCCATGACGAGCCATGTTTTTCCGTCTTTGCTCTTTTCTTTGCGTATGTGTCCTATTTTCATGCGCTTTCTCCGATGTGTCTCAAGACGTTGTCTACCTGCATCTGCAGATCTGCAAGCGATGCGTCGTTTCGGATGATGTAGTCAAAATTCCAGCCGTCGAGTGCGGTTTCGCTTATATCGTCATCGTCCGCGCGCGTGAGACCTGTTACTTTGACGGTTAGAGCGCCTTCTATGTATTCGTTTGGAAAACGGAAATCCGGTACTATGAAAAGATCCACTCCTCTTTCTTCAAACTCTTTCGCTTTCTTGAGCAGCAGCTCTTTCCAGACATCTTTGCCGTAGATATCTTTCATCGCGCCGTTGCCGAGTCTTTGAAGTACTTTTCTGAATATTTCGCTTTCGTTTTTCATCTGCTCCAGCGTTTGCATAGAGACTCCCAGCATGTCGGCCGCTATGTATTTGAGAGGATCGGCGAAGCGAAGAATCTTTGCGTTGCCGTGACGCTGTGCCATCATCTGCGCGACCGTGTCTTTGCCCTGGCGTTTTTTGTGGCCTATGAGTATTATCTTCATCGCTTTTTTCCTTCTGTCACTTTCATTACTGTTTTTGCGACCAGTTCTCCGGCGCTCTTTGCGAGAATCGCAAGTACGGGAGAGAGCAGCAGCACCAAGACTGCCGTTGTTATCACTTCGTCGAGTATCGAAAATGTTGTGTATCCTGTCATCGTTGAACCCTCTTTCGATTGAGTGCTATAATTTCACGTACTTCTTTCAGTACATCCTTCACCAGCGCCGTACCCGCCAAGATCGCGGCGCCGGTGAGCATAACTGCCTGTCCAATATCACTTACCGTTTCCATGCAATCTCTCTTTTAGCGATTCATTCTCTTCGACGAGACGTCTGTTTTGATATTCGAGCGTTAAAATGATCTGCTGAGCGGTTGCCGACCATGTTCGAAACATCATTTCAAAACTCTCTATCTGGTTTTTCACCTGTCTGATCATGCCTTCGAGTGTCCGGATCTCTTCGTTTGAAACCTCCATTACGACGCATCCTCGTGCATCTCTTCGAAAAACGCATCGATCGCGGCGACCAGATCGTCTTCATCATCCCGCAAAAGTGCTTCGAGATACTCCAAAAATTCGAGCGCCAGATCGCTGTTTCGTATATGGCGGAGCTTGTCGGCTGCCAATCTGTTTCTGTACTGTTCTATGGTCTGAATTTCCATGCTTTCCTCCATCTTATGTCGTATACGAAGCCGTATCTTGTGCATGTGACCATCCGGTCACGCCTCTTTCTTACGATTCTAAGCATCTTGAGCCTTTTTTGGTTTCATTGTGGCGGTGTCTGGTATAATTTGGTCTGCAGGCCAAAAAAACACCGCCATCATAAAACCGGAAGGGTGATGACGTGACACAATATGAAAAGCGAAAAATCAAAGCGCGCGAAAAACTCGAAATCTACGAAAAGAATCTTCAAAGTTGGTACGAGTCGCTCAGGAGGACACTCGACACTCAGCTCTCCAGCTCTATGCCGCACCAGGTAGGTACAATCAAAACGATACTTTGGGTAAACCTGCTGTTTCTCGGACTTGGGTTTCAGGTCATGAAGGATCGGCCTTTTGTATGGGATGATCTTTTCTTGCTTCTGCCTGTTGCCGCTTCTGTCTTTGCTTTGCTGACTGCATTGATCTTCCATCGACACAAATGGTATGGCGACCGGGGTGATATTGATTTTCCCCATACGCTTTATGACAGCAAATTCCCCAGGACAGACCTGCTTTCTGCTCTGCTCAAAGATGCAAAGACGGCAGTGGACGGCAACAGTAAGATCATGCGGAGCATCGCGCGCCATATGCACTTTTCGCTTTGGAGCACTCTGCTTGCGGGTGTTGGCCTGGCAGTATTGGTCATCTCCCACAATCCGGCAGTCGTTACGAAAGGAGAGACGAATATGTCTCAAAACGAAAAACCGAAGCCGCCAAGTCAGGTTCCGGCCGGCACGAGGCCTGCACATGAAAACAAAGTGGAGCGCGGCATAACTGACAGGCCGAAGCCAGCCCCCAAACAGGACGACTCGAAGAAGTGATCAGTCGTCGAATAGAAAGATTGTCATGAAAAAGAGAAGGAGGATGATCCAGTATCCGTCATTCATGATTATCCTCAAACCCGGAACGATTTTGCGTTGATCTGTTCTGATACGGTTTTTGTGATCTGCTTGAGCGCCAGCTCCGTCGTCTCCTGAGCGGCGTAGCAGATCATCTCGGCCGTAAACGTTCCGTCGTTCGCGGTCAAAAAGAGCTCTACGGTGTAGGGCATTTTGATATCCGGGTCGTTTTTAAACGGCGCGATCGTAAACGTGATCGTCCGGGGGATTGTCATGCCCGTTTTGCCGGCGCGCACCTCTGCGTCTATCGTAAATTTGTTGGCGGTGTTGCGAACTATAGAGTCGACTTTCCGGATAGCCTGCAACTCTTCGGCCATCTCCACGACGTCCATGTCTGTGGCCTCTTTCCCGTCCAGGGCAGTGATATACGGTTCGAGCTGCTTCAGCACCCTGATAAACTCTGTTTGCGAGAGTTTTCTCTCCATCGCGTTTGTGAATCTGACAAATTCGGTCGTTTTAAAAAGCGGCATGACGGCTTTCGAGTCGCCGTAATCGGCTTTGTCGGGTGTGGAATAGTTGAATACGGCAGTAACAGAATCTTCCGATACGAAAAGCTTTGTCGCCTCGGTGGTGTATTCGTTCACGAAGTCGATAAAATCCTGCATGTCGATAATATCTTGGTCGATAACGTGGTGGTGAATCGGCGGCTTGTAGTGTATCGGCATCAGGCCCGCGTTGATTTCGTAGTTTTTGTTTACGGCCACGATGCCGGACTCTACTACTTCAAACGGTTTTTGCAGCATGGCAAGGAACTTATCGAGCATCGTTCACCCCCGGTAAGATTTGCTGATTGGGCCGATTGCGTGTCGGCATAAACGTCTGTGTATCGACGAAGAATGCGGCCTTTAGTTTTGGTTTCGGTATAGAAGCCGTACATTCACCCTCGATCACGACCTGGTCCTCTACATTGCTTTTGATATGCAGCTTGATCGTAACGGTGGATTTTTTACCTTCGACCATGGTCGCTCTGATTGCACGCGCCATCTTTTTCGCCGCGTCTTCCGATAAAGATCCGGCACCGATGGAGCGAAACGCGTTTAGAAACTGCTCTACTTGGGTAGGCAATACAATGTTTTCCATGTTTGTCCTTTCTGTTATGGCTAAACGTTCGGTATCGGGTGGTTTTGTTCGCGCTTTCCCGGCTATTGCCGAGTCCGACGTCTCTTTTGCTTCAGTGCTTGCTTGTGTATTTCCTTGTCAACCATCTTTTATCGCGATTTTGTCCACCCGATAGGCGAACGCTCTTCTCCCTCTCTGGCTCGCTCGGGAGTCTCTTGGCCGGTTGCCTGCCACCGGCTGGGTTGTAAAAGATCTGAGCGCGACGGCTCAATCAGGAGGCCCGCAGGCCGCCTTATGAGTCGTCTTGTTTTTTC